>NZ_CP109137.1:3647160-3955326 GCF_035918095.1 Streptomyces sp. NBC_01750 | reverse complement strand
TGGAGGTCGAGGGCGTCGGCAGCATCGGTACGTACGGCGCGCAGCAGCCGGCTCCGATCGCGAGCGTCGCGAAGACGATGACCGCGTACGTGATCCTCAGGGACCACCCGATCTCCGGCAAGGAGGTCGGCCAGAAGATCACCGTCGATCAGCAGGCGGAGGACGAGTCGAAGAACGACGACGAGTCGACCGCGCAGATCTCGATGGGGCAGCAGTTCACCGAGAAGCAGATGCTTCAGCTGCTCATGATCCCGTCCGGCAACAACGCCGCGCGCCTGCTGGCCCGCTGGGACTCGAAGTCCGAGGCAGAGTTCGTCAAGAAGATGAACGACGCCGCCAAGGACCTCGGCATGACCAACAGCACCTACACGGACCCCAGCGGCCTGAAGGCCACCACCGTGTCCACTCCGCAGGACCAGCTCAAGCTGGCCAAGGCGGTCATGCAGAACGATGTGTTCCGGGACATCGTCAATACGACGATGACCACGATCCCCGGCATCGACGGGAACATCAGGAACAACAACGACAAGGCTCTGCTGCTGGACGGCGTGGGCGGCATCAAGACCGGTTCGTCCACCCCGGCCGGCGGGAATCTCCTCTGGTCCGCCAATGTCGAGGTCGACGGCAAGGTGCGTCGCATCGTCGGCATCACGATGGGCGCCCAGAAGGCCGCCATCCTCAACGACAAGCTCGACCTCGCGATCGACTACAGCATCAAGGTGATTCAGGCTGCCCAGGCCGGCGTCACCTCCGCCACCGTCGTCAAGAAGGGCGACGTCGTCGGTTACGTCGACAACGGCCTCGGCGGCCGGACGGCCGTCATCGCCACCAAGGACCTCAAGGCGGTCGGCTGGGGCGGCCTCAAGGTCGAGATCGCGCTCAGCGACAGTGGCAAGACGCTCCCGCACTCCGCGAAGGCGGGCGCGGTCGTCGGTCAGGTCTCGGTCGGCACCGGTACCGGCAAGGTCACCGCACCGGTCGCGCTCCAGCAGGACCTGATGGAGCCTGGTTTGGGCGACAAGCTGACGCGCCTCGGCTAGCGCTGTGCCGGCCGCGCGGGCGTCCCGGGTTACCGGGGCGCCCGCGTGCTAGCGTCCCGGGGCAACTTCGGGGCGCCGGGACAGCGTCCTTGAGCATGGAACCTCAGTACGGACGCCGGCCCGGAAGTCAGGACGGGCGTCAGCGCGGACGTCAGCACTGAACGTCGGCATGGAGCACGTCGGAGGTTGGCAGGCCGGGGTACAACGGCAAAGCCGGGGAAGACGGGGAGAGCCGCAGTGACCACCGCTGAGCCGACACAGGCGGACGGCAGCAGCCCCGGCACGGGGCTGCGAATACGCCCGCCGCTGCCCCCTCACGCCGATTCCGGATCCGGCCTCGGCCCGGAATCCGCCGCCGACCCCGGCCCCATGGCCGATCTCCGCGACCGGCTCACGCGTCATCCGGTGCTCCTCGCGACGGCGCTCGCCGCGCTCGCCCATCTGCTCTGGTTCTTCTTCCTGGCGAACAGCGGCGGCGACATCGCGGCCCAGGATGCCTGGGCCGAGTTCGTCGGACGGCACCCGGACTCCGCGTACAACCTCGCCTGGTACGGCGGAATGCATCCGGTCTCGTACAGCGTCGTCTCGCCGTATCTGATGTCGCTGGTCGGTGTCCGCTCGACGATGATGATCGCCGGTACCGTCTCGGCCGCCCTGACCGCGCTGATCCTGGTCCGCGTCCGCGCGGTGCGCAATCCAGTGGCCTGCTCGCTCGCCGGGGTCTTCGCGTTTCTCTGCAACGCGCTCTCGGGACGGGTGACCTTTGGTCTCGGCATGACGTTCGCGCTCGGCGCGGTCGCCGCGGTCTTCTGCTGGCCGCACCGCTGGCGTCACAAACGCTGGGCGAAGGCGGCGGTCGCAGCCCCGGTCGCCGGGCTTGCCACCGCGTCGAGCCCGGTCGCCGGGCTCTTCCTCGGCGTCGTCGCGGCGGCGCTGTTCCTGAACAAGCGCCGCCCCGGTGCGTACGCCCTCGGCCTCGCCCCGGTCGTGGTCGTGGCGCTCTCCGCCTGGCTGTTCCCCTTCTCCGGTACGCAGCCGATGTCGTTCTGGTCGACCTCGTTGCCGTTCCTCTTCGGAGTCCTCGTCCTCGTCCTCGTGCCGAAGGAGTGGCGCACGGTCCGTACCGGCGCGGCCGTCTACAGCCTCGGTACCCTGCTGACCTGGGTGATCGATTCTCAGATCGGGTCGAACGTGTCCCGGCTCCCGATGCTCTTCGCGGGTGTGGTGCTGCTCGCCGCGCTGCCGTACAACGTGCCGAGCTCCCGCAAGTGGTACGCGCTCGTGATCGCCTTTCTGGGCCTGAACTTCTGGATCGGCTTCAAAGGCGTCGACGACATGGTGCGTACGGCCCCGACGGCGTCCTGGAACCGTGAGCTCGCGCCGCTGGTCAACCGGCTCCAGGGGCTCAGCGCGGAGCGTGGCCGGGTCGAGGTCGTGCCGGCCAGCAGCCACCGGGAGGCGTCCGCTCTCGCTCCGTACGTCAATCTGGCCCGCGGCTGGAACCGGCAGGCGGACATGAAGCGCAATCCGCTCTTCTACGACGACGACAAGACGCTGACCTCGGCCGGTTACCGGGCCTGGCTGGACCGCTGGGCGGTCCACTATGTGGTGCTGCCGAAGGGGATGCCGGACTCCAGCGGCGCGAAGCAGGAGGCTGAGCTGGTGCGTGCGGGCCAGTCGTATCTGACGCGGCTCTGGGGCGACGAGAACTGGCAGCTGTTCGCGGTGAAGAACCCGATGCCGCTGGCCGACCCGCCGGCCACCGTGCAACACGCGGGCGCGGGTGAGCTCACGATCCAGGTGAGGACGGCGGGCCGGGTGCTGATCCGGGTCCCGTACTCGCCGTGGCTGAGCATCGTCGACGAGCAGGGCAAGAAGGTGGAGGGCCCGCAGGAGACGGAAGAGTCGAAGGCGCGTGCGGACGGGCCCAAGACTTTCGTCAATCCCAACGGCTGTCTGCTGAAGGCGGGGAAGGACGTGGACGGCGACGAGTGGACCGAACTGCTGGCGCCGGCGCCCGGTTTGTACCGCCTGGCGGCTCCGTACCAACTACCGCGCGGTACCGCCTGTCCCGACGAACTCCGCTGACCCCTTACCGCCGTTAACACCTATCTCGCCCCGGTCCGCTGATGCATAGTGGACACCCTTGACATACCGAGCGGTTGGCCTAGTGGGTCAGGTGTGACGTGGGTTGCGAACGATGCGGTGGCGACAGCAGAGGTTCGCTGCGCGGGATGAGATGCCCCGAGTGCGCAGGAGGCGGAGTGGCTGGTTCGAGAGGCCAGGCCCCGAGTGGGACGTTTGTGGCGCGCGAGACGCTGGCAGGACGTTTCTCCCTCCTCTCCCGAACCGGAAGGATCCTGCTGGTCGGCGCAGCTGTGCTGACGGCATTCGCCCTGGTGGTCGCGGCGGTCTCGCTGTACGGGGGTGACTCGGAACCGGCCGGGGCGGCGGCGGACGTGCCCGGCGGTGACTCCGACTTCGGTCGCGACGGCCTCGGCGGCGCCCCGCAGCGCATCGTCCCCACGGCGCTGCCCGGCGCTCCCTCCGAGTCGGCAACGGGTTCGCCGTCGCCGAGCCCCGGCGGTTCCCGCGGCGAGAAGAAGCCGAAGCCCCCGCAGAACGTCCGCCGCCCTGCGTACTCCGCCTGGGCGGGGCCCGGTTGCACCGGCGGCGGCAGCTATCAGGAGCGCGGCCGCTTCAGCGACGGCGACGACGGCTGGTACACGGTATTCACCGGCGGCCACAAGGGCGACGGTTGCGACGGCAGCTTCACCGCAGTCCCCATGTCGGGCAGTTCGACCAAGGACAGCGGGGGCACGGCGACCTGGTCCTGGTACGTGGGCAGTGGATACACGACCTGCTCGGTGTCCGTCCTCATCCCCGAGAGCGAGCGCGACCGCGATGTGGGGGGCGAACCCACGACGTACACGGTGCTGGCCGATCCTGACGACCGGGACAGTGCGATCAAGTCCTTCGAGATCGACCAGACGTCACTGAGGGGCAGCGGCCTGATCGTGGAGAAGATCCCGGTCCGCAACCAGCAGCTCACGGTGCAGCTCGTGGACCGCGGCAAGGACTGGGGCAGCGGCGAAATCGAGGGCGCGCACCATGCGGCGGCCCAGATGAGAGCGGACTGCCGGGCCTGACGGACGAGTCGGGCCCGCAGTCGCACTCGTCGGCGTCAGCTGTGCGCGGCCGCCCGCACGGCTTCGTCGCAGATGCCGCATTTCAGCCGATCCCATCTGGGTGCGTGCCAGACGGTGGGATCGGGAGCCGTGTGCACGGCCTTCTCCATGCCGACCGCGGGCCGGCCGCACATCGTCCTGGCCTCTTCCCAGCCGGTGCCGCCCGGATCGGGCCAGTGAACGGCGTGCACGCGGACGGGCTGACGTATGTCGTGACCGCTCGGGCCGAAGTGGTTCTGTTCCTGTGCTGCGTCCTGAATCGCTGTGGCGTACTGACTCATGCGGCCGACCCTAGGCCTGAACCGGGGTCTGGGAGCCCTGAACGCAGTACCTCGTAGGCCCATTCTCCAGACGCCGGTCGTGCGGTCGCGGATGCCGGTCGCGGACGCCGGTCGCGGATGCCGGTCGCGGACGCCGGTCGCGGAGGTCGGCGCACTCGCGGACGGGAGGTGGTGCGCTCGTGGCCCCGGGGGAAGGGGCGGTGCACCCGTCCGGGGTCATTCTGTGATCATGAGGAAGCGGAGAGTGGCGGGCGGAGCTACGGTGGCGTCAATCGTTGTTGTGATCACCGGGCCGCTCCGGGCTGTTCCCGGCCGAGGGGCGGGCTGGCATGGCCGAAAAGGGTATGCCCATGTACTTCGCTTTCAGCCGCACTCGCCTGGGCCGGGCCGTCGCAGCGACGTGTGGGGTGTCGGCGCTGCTCGCTCTGTCCGCGACGGCCGGCTCCAGTGCCGCTGCGGTCGACCCGCCCTCCCGAGGGAGCGTCACATCCCGCGGGGGCGCGGTCATCACCGTGACCACCGCCAAGGTCGGCGCTCCCGGCAATCGTTCGGTGGGAATCATCCCGTTCAAGGACGCCGTATACCGCTCCTGCGCCGAAGCCCCCGCGACCTCGACCGGGTGTCTGATGGTCGGCGGCGTCGGCTACCCCTACGAGATCGGGCAGCTCGAAGTCACTGTCGAGCAGTGGGTGGCGTTCCTGAACACGGTCGATCCCGGTGGGCGCAATCGCCTTGGTCTCTATGAGGACACCGAGAGCTCGTCGGCGTGGCCGAAGTATGGCCAGATCAACCTCACCGCCGACGCCGCCGACGGCAGGCACTACTCGGTGGCCTCTCCGGAGTGGGCGCACAAACCGTACGGCTTCGCGAACTTCCTGGAGGCGGCGCGCTTCGTCAACTCGCTCGACAACGGTCGACTGATCTCCAAGCGGTCCGGCAGCAACGGCGGCTTCAGCTACGTCACTTACCAGGTCGAACTGTCGGCCAGGACCGAGCGAGGGATGTACGACCTTGCCCGGCCGGATGCGACCCGAACCCGTGATGCCGGCTTCGTCGTGCCGAGCCAGAACGAGTGGATCAAGGCGGCCTACTACGATCCGGGCGGCGGCACCTACTCCTACTGGAAGTACCCGACCAACGCAGGAGTCTTCGGCGACGGCGACGACAGTGCCCCCAGCCCCACCGTCCTCAACCCCACCACCGGCGATGTCACCAACGCGGCGACCCAGCCACTGGCCTCGTACCACGACACCGGACTGCCCGCACCGAGCTGGTGCCCGGCGCCGGTACTGCCCGAGGCCTGTTCCACCGTCAACCCCATCGGCCTGGACCCCATCACCTACCCCGAGATCTACCAGGGCAGCCTCAGCACGGTCGGCCAGGCGAGGACCACCTCACCATGGGGCACTCTCGACCAGGGCGGCAACGCGGTCGAGTGGACCGACACGATCACAGATGCCCCGTCCGGACGGGATTCCGGGCGGGTCTGGCGGCGATTGCACGGCGGGATCTCCAACGCGGAAGCCTTCCAGCTGTGGCTCTCGGCGGTCGGACTGCAGCCGCAGGACAACGTGTTCTACAACCACACCTATCCGTGGTTGGGCTTCCGGATCGGAGTGATCGGCGACCTCGCGTCCGGCACGTCCTGAGCGAGGTTCACGTGCGGCCGGGGCTGCCGGCGGCCACGGGAGTCTGGTCCGGGTACAGGTTGTGGTGGACGGCCTTCGCCACGCCCTCGATCGTGGCCATTCCGTAGTCCCACCCCACATCCGGTGACTCGCTTTCAGGCACCCGGTTGTTCTCGGTGAGGACCACGAGGCCATAGTCGTAGGCGTGGTTGGTGAACGCACTCATGCTGTTGACTTTCCAGTCTCCGCGGTCCCAGGGGTTCTTCAGCCCGCTCTCGGAACGCTGCAGCCATCCGTTCTTGACCTGGACGGCAGCGTCCGATGGGGCCCCGGCGGGCGTTCCCCACCGCTGATCCTTCTGTACGTCGTGCATAAGGTCCAGGATGTAGCTGCGCTCTTCGGCGTCAAGGACCGAGTTGTCGTTACCGGTGAGCAGCTCGAGCAGTTTGGCCTGGTCCCTCGCCGT
Source organism: Streptomyces sp. NBC_01750 (assembly GCF_035918095.1). Classification (NCBI taxonomy): domain Bacteria; kingdom Bacillati; phylum Actinomycetota; class Actinomycetes; order Kitasatosporales; family Streptomycetaceae; genus Streptomyces; species Streptomyces sp. NBC_01750. Next base: position 3,948,723 of record NZ_CP109137.1, on the reverse strand, counting down.
GACCTGAGTCAGGCCCATGAATCCTGCTTCGTCAAGGGTGGTGTTCTTCATTCCGGCCTTGTCCAGGAATTTCTGGATCTTTTCGGGCCCAAGGCTGTCCCACAGGGTGTACGTCGCGTCGTTGTCCGAGTGCACGATCATCTCCCTGGCCAGGTCCTGCTCATCCTCGGACAAGTGGGTGCGTCTGGCCAGGAGCAGAGCCCCCAGTATTATCGGCTTTACTATGCTCGCGGAGTCGTAGTGCTTGTCCGCCCTGTACGTACAGGAGGTACGGGTGGTTCGGTCGTACAGCACCATCGAGGCTCGACTGTCGCGATTCTTCAGCGACTTCGCTATGTCTCGAGTCAGGGAACTTGCCAGTTCAGGGTCTTCGGACGCGCATTCAATCGGCCCGCCCTTGATCTTGATCAATCTGCCCCTGAGCCGCTGAGACGTGATCTTCCGGGCCACATGGGGTATCCGTATCTCATTGTGTATGGCTGCTGCGGGGGCTGCCGCGGGGGCGGGGCCCGGAGCCGGGGCGGGGGTAAAGGGCGAGGCGGATATCGCGACGGCAGCGGAGACCGTGACGGAAACCGTTCCTGAAGTTACCTTTGAAGTCATCTTGCTGAACCGCAACTCTTTCCCTTTCTGTTTTCCGTTCCGCCGGCGTGGACACCGCAGTGTGTCCGGACCCGATTTCACCCACAGCAGGGTCTGCTGAGTATCTGTTCGGTGATTCGGTGCAGCGCTTGTGGCGTGACATTACAAGCCTGGGATGGGCCTGGCCCGTCGGGGCAGCCGATAGGATTAGGCAGGCTTTTCCATGGCAGCCGATAAGGTGAAACAGGTCCTCCGAATGGGCCCTCTTCACCGGATTGGGCAATCGGCCGGGCGCCACTTGCTCACCGAGCGGACCGGCCTGTCCCTCTCGGCCGGCACCTCCGCTGTGGACGCCAATGACAGTCAGGGGCCGGCACCTTTGGTGCGGGCATCCCGCCTATCCGCTCGTGCCGCGGGCCACGTTCGCGGCGCTCGGCCGGAGTGCCCGGCGGAGGACGCCCGGCCGGGCTCGTGCTCCCTGGTCGATTCGGGCGGCCGACTCGGGATGGAGGCTTCCGTATCAGGCGCTGGCGGATGCGCGCCGGATCGCGTCGAGCGCGCGCGCCACGTCGTCGTCGGTCGTCGACCAGTTGCTCACCGAGATCCGCATGACGCGACGGCCGTGCCAGGTGGAGCCGCTGATCCACGTCGTGCCGTCGTCGAGCAGCCGGGTGAGTACCTGTTCCGTGTGTTCGTCGTTGCCGAACTCGGCGCAGACCTGGGTGAATACCACTTCGTTGAGGACTGTCGCACCGTCGATCCCGGCGATGCCGGCGGCGAACGCGGAGGCGTGTCGGCACAGCCGATCGACGAGGTCGGCCACACCTGACCGGCCGAGGGACCTGAGCGCGGCCCACACAGTGAAGGCTCTGCCGCGCCGGGAGAGCTCGGGGACCTTGTCGACGGGGTCGCCGTGTTCGGCCTGGATGAGGTAGTCGCCGCGCAGGCCCATCGCTGCCCGGACCGCGAACGGGTCGCGCACGATGGCGAGTCCGCAGTCGTAGGGGACGTTCAAGGTCTTGTGGGCATCCGTCGCCCAGGAGTCGGCGTATGTGTAACCCGCCGTCAAGTGCGCGTAATTCGGGGAGGCGGCCGCCCACAGTCCGAAGGCGCCGTCGATGTGCACCCATGCATCTGCCTCGCGAGCGGCACGGATCGTCTCGACGAAGGGATCGAAGGCGCCGGAGTGGATGTCTCCGGCCTGGAGGATCACGATCGTGGGGCTCTGCCCGCCGGCCGCCAGGGTGTGCCGCAGGGCTTCGGGCTCGATGCGTCCCTGGTCGTCCGCCTTCACCAGTTCGGGTCTGCCGAGCCCCAGGTAACGCAGCGCCAGGTCAATGGCCATGTGGCGGTCCTCGCCGACGATGACGTGTACAGCCGGCCCACCTGCGAGTCCGTCGCGGGCGACGTTCCAGCCGGCGCGGCGCAGCACCGCGTCGCGCCCGGCGGCGAGGCAGGTGAAGTTCGCCATCGTGGCGCCTGTGGTGAAGCCGACGGCGCTGTCGCCCGGCAGGCCGAGCAGATCGAGCAACCACGCGCCTGCGATGTCTTCCGCCGCCGTGTACGCGGGCGAGACGGCGCGCATCACGCAGTTCTGGTCCCAGGCGCTGACCAGCCAGTCTGTGGCCAGCGCGGCCGGTTCAGTGCCTCCGACGACAAACCCGTAGAAGCGGCCACTGGGAAACGCGGTGAGGCCCGGCTCGCAGGCCGTGACCAGCAGGTCGACGACGTCGGCGGGAGCGCTCGGACCGTCGGGCAGTTCGACACCGAGCGCGCTCACGATCTCGTCGACCGAAGCGCGGGCGGGAACCCGCCGATCGGACAGGCTCGCCAGCCAGCGGACGGCATGGGCGTATGCCTGTCGGAGCGCCGTCTCGCGCGCGTCCATACCTTGGACTATGAGACAGCCGCCCCCGCCGCGCAAGCCACGACTCACACGGTCGCTCCCACGCCGGTGACCACCCTGCAGCGGAAGGAATGAAGCGCGACGATAGAAGCAGGCTGATACCCGGAGCTACGGATGACAGTCAGCAAACCCGGCTACGACTGTGACGTGACCGTCCTCGGCGGCGCTTCGCCATGACTGGCGCATCCAGCGTTCCCGGCCCCCACCACCCGCCCGGCCTCGCCGACCAGACTGTCGTGGTGATCGGCGGGAGTGCGGGTATCGGACTGGAGACCGCCCGCCAGGTACGCGCAGGCGGCGGCCGGCTGGTCCTGGTCGGCCGCAACCCCGAACGGCTGCAACAAGCTGCCCAGGAGCTCGATCCTGTGAGCACAGCGGGGTTCGACGCCACCGACACCGAACGCCTCAAGCAGTTCTTCCAGGATCTGCCCGGGCCGGTCGACCACGTGATGGTCACCGCCGGCGGCCCCGCCTACATGCCCCTGGAGGACATGGATCTCGCGGCCGCCCGCGGCCAGTTCGGCGAGCGCCTTGCCATGACACTCGCGGTCGCCCTCTACAGCCGTGACAAGGTCCGAGCCGGCGGCACGCTGCTGTTCATCGGCGGCACCGGTGGTCGGCGCCCCGGTGTCGGCCTCTCCGTCGTGTCCGCCCTCACCGCGGCTCTGCCCGCCCTCACCGCCAACCTGGCGCTCGAACTGGCGCCGGTCCGGGTGAACCTCATCGCTGCGGGATTCGTCGACACGCCCCTGTCGGCCTCGCTCCTGGGCGATCAGCTCGATGCCCGGCGCGCGGAGCTGCGCGCCACGCTTCCCATCCGACGGGTCGTCGGCCCGGCTGACGTTGCCGCTCTGGCCGTGCACATCATGTGCAACGACGCGCTCACCGGCGGAACGTACGACATTGACGGTGGCCAGCAGCTCATCTCCCACTGAGTAGGAGGGAGGAGATCCTCAGAGCGCGTCAGAGCGCGGCAATCGATTCGGAACCGACCGCCAGCGGATCAGTGCCGGGCGGCCTGCCGGCTGCGGATACAGCGCCTCCGGATCCACGGCCCCGGCGCTGCCAGGACCTGCTTGGCTGACGTCGTCGGCGAGCACGGCGTGCGGATGCCCTCGACCGGCCGCGTCTCAGTCCTCTTCAGTCTTCCCGCCTCAGTCTTCCCGCCGCGCCGCCGCCTCCTGCAGATACGCGGAGATCATGGCGACGTCGTTGGCAATGTCCAGTACGCCGTTGACGTCGGTCGTCGGGGTGGAGGCGCCGTTGACGCCGGCGTAGAAGACGTCGAAGCGGCCGTTGCCCTTGTCCAGGTAGCCGGCGAGCGTGATGGCGCCGACGCCCAGGCGGTTGTTGAGCGCGTCCAGCCCGACGGCGGCGCCGGTCTTGGCGAACACCTTTCCGCGCGCGGGGCAGTCGCGGCAGTTGTCGGCCAGCAGGCCGTCGACGCCGAGGATGGGAAGCGAATCCCGGAAACGCTCCGCCTCGGGGGTGCGCTGCCAGTACGTCAGCATCTGCACCAGGGCCGTCGGCGTGGCCCGGTCGACGGGATTGCCGCCCCGGCCGTCCGCGAGCTGCACCTGCTTGCGGTCGACGCCCGCGCGGTCCAGGAAGTCGGCCAGGACCGGGAAGCCGTCCATGCAGTTCTGGCTGCCTGTCGTGACGGCCATCAGGCACATGCCGAGGTTGGCGCCAAGGTTGTGGCTGACCTTGAAGATGAGCTTGGCGTACTGGGCGTAGGGCGGGGATGTGTACGTGCCCACGCGCGGCCGGCCCTCGTATGAGCCGGGGAGCCGGCCGGCCGGGTTGGGTCCCGTCGGGTTGGCGGTGACCTCCACCCCGGCTCGTTCGAGCGCCTCGATCAGCGCGGTGCGTCCGAAGGCCGCCGGGTCGGCGATGTCGGACACCTTCAGCGCGGGTTCGGCGTCGGCCGCGATGGTGCCGGACAGCTGGATCCGGGTGCCGTTGTCGGAGGTTGTCACCTCGACGTTGGTCGGCTCCCCCGCTGCGACGGTCTTCACTGTCGACGTGACGCGGTACGGCGCGACTTTCGGCCGCCAGTCCAGCTGCGCGGGCGCGCCGGGGCGGTCGCCGGGAGTGGTGAGCAGGTCGATGAGATTGTCGTTGATGATCAGCGGGGTCGGGGTGGGGTCGAAGACGGGCTCGGGCAGGAAGAGCCGGTCGTCGACGATCACATTCCCGTTGACCCGGGTGATGCCGGAGCGCCGTACCTGTTGCGCGATCAGGTCGATCCCGGCGAGTGGGTTCTCCGGGGTGAGCGTGGCGCCGGGGAAGCTGTTGGCGTACGTGTGGTCGAGGTCGGTATAGGCGACCGTGCCGTCGGGGCGGGTTCTGCCGCCCATGGTGAGGTCGCCCTGGGCGACCAGGTCGAGATTGCCCTCCAGGACGCTCCCGCGCCGCTCGCCGACCGCGTAGACCGGCGTCCTGAAGCGGTGGTCGCCGCCGAGGGTCTTCCATGTCCCGGACACGCTGAACAGCTTGGCCGTGGACCCGGGTATGAAGAACTGCTCGGCGAACCGGCTGTGGACCACGCGCCCGCTGTCCGGGTCGCGCTGGAGCAGGCCCCACTGGGCGTTTGGGTAGTCCGGCTTCCGCATGATCTCCGTAATCCGCGGGTCGAGCGGGTCGGAACTGCCGTCGTCGGACGGCGGTGCCGCCGTGGCTGCCGTGCTCGAAGCCAGGGCTCCGAGCAGCAGGGCGCAGCATCCGGCGACAATGCGACGCCGAAAGGACCCTGGATTCTCTCCTCGCACCACAGCACGCCCCGTTCGTCAGGGGGGTCTCCACCCCATCGGGTCAGGTATGCACCCCATGGGGCGCCGGATGTGCGCGGCGCGGACGGCCATTGCCCGATCGGCGCGGCACATTCGTCCGAAAGCCGTGTGCCGCCCAGTCGTGGCAGCCGTCCCGGACTCTGGGCCAATCCTTCGTGCAGACCTGCAGCCCCGGCGATCTCGTTGCTATAGCCCCAGAGTCCACATTCTCCCCCGAAGGTCCATGCAGTGCCATATGGCCGATTGACGCCGTGTATTTGTGGCATGTGCGTGGCACGTCCCATTCCGTGCGGGTGGTGTTCCCCAGCGGGTCGATCTGCGCGATGATCTTGTACGCCTCGTTGCAGACGTAGGCGGCGGTGGTGGTGTTGCCCTGTGAGTCGGTGTAGCGGGTGGTGTGGGCGGCCGTGTCGTAGTGCAGTCGCCCGACAGGATGCCGTCCGGGCCGATGCCGCGCAGGACACGGCCCCGGTGGTCATCGACAGACGGCCAACTGGTGTCATACGACAACCGAAGGCTTGATGCAGCGCGCGAAGTGGGGAGGCCGGTAAATCATCGAGCGAGTCGATCCGAACGCGGTTCGCCCCGATTCGACAACTGGACGAACATGGGCGGAACAATTCAGAAGGCGCATGAATTCCGCGCGGAACAGAAATGAACTGGGCGAGCCAGTCCCCCGACGGGACTCCAGGAGGCCGCAGCACGTACGCAACGGAAGATGCAAGAAGAAATGACCGTGATCGCACGCCTATGGGAAGACTTTGAGCTTCCCATCAGAGACGCACTGCACTTCGCCGACGGGTACTCGTATGATGTCGCCCTCGGCCCCGACGCGCCGAGGGATTTTACGGTGCTCGCCCCCTTCGACCTGGATGAGATGCTGGAAAGCGATCCGTCTTGGACATCTTCGGTTGATGGGCTTGCCGCAGTAGACCTGGGGAGAAAGGGGCTACTGTGGGGCGGCGAGGGTTCGTACGGGTCAGAGGGGTTCATCGCACGTTTGGCTGTTGATCGTGCGCTAATTTGGGCGATTTTCTTCATGGAATCCAATCCATTTGATCGGATCCAGCTGTCCAACAATGTCGCTACCTTTAGCTCAACCTCGGGTGTCGAGATTACAGTTGACATCGATGATCCGCGAACTCCAATCTCTGGACCTGCGGCGAACGGAACAGCATAAGGATCATTTCCTCCGGTAGTAGGTCAGACGGCAAGTTCTTCGACAAGGCTCCGAAGTCTGCGGCCGGCGTCCGTCCCGTCGCGTTCCCGGACGAGATCGTGCCTGAGGTGACCGAACACCTCGAGCACTACGCCGCCGCCGGACGGGATGGCCACGTATTCCTCGGGCCTCAGGGTGGCCGGCTCCGCCGCAGCAACTTCCGAGACGACTGGACCAAGACGCGCACGAAGGCGGGCATCAGCGCTGAGATCCACTGTCACGATCTGAGGCACACGGGGACACATTGGCCGCTGCCGGAGCCGGCACTCGTGAGCTGATGACGCGCATGGGCCACAGCACCGCGCGGGCAGCCCTGATCCATCAGCACATGACCGCCGACCGGGACCGTGCCATTGCCGATCGGCTGGGTTCGATGATCCGCCAACGACAGGGCGGCGCGGAGACCTGGGCCGTGTTTTTTGAAAGATCGCCGTCCTTCGTGATGATCTTCGCGTGGGGCGGGGAGATTTGAGGGGATCCCGCGAGCCGTGATGAGTCCTGCGGCGTCCGGCGGTCGTACTGTCGAACCCGTTACCGAGGAGGACTTCTGATGCGCAGCGTGACCTATTCGATGGGCGTCTCACTTGACGGCTACATCGTCGGGCCGGACGGCGGCTTCGATTGGACGGCCCCCGACGAGGAGGTCTTTCGCTTCTGGATCGACGAGATTCGACAGGTCGGCACCCACCTGTTGGGACGACGGCTGTACGAGACGATGCTGTACTGGGAGACCGCCGACCAGGATCCAACGCTCGACGACTCAGATCGCGAGTGGACCGCGCTCTGGAAGCCGCTCCCAAAGGTGGTGTTCTCCACCACGCTGTCGACGGTGCAGGGCAATGCCCGCCTGGCCTCCGGCGGCCTGGCGGAGGAGATCGAGCGGTTGCGAGCCGAGCCGGGGGAGGGCGACATCGCGATCGGCGGCGCGACTCTCGCCGCCGAGGCGGCCGCGTTGGGTCTGATCGACGAGTACCAGGCCATGGTCTACCCGGTGCTGGTTGGCGGTGGCATTCCGTTCTTTCCCCAGCGCGAGCGCCGGGTGGATCTCGAACTCGTCGAGACCCGCACCTTCAGCTCAAGAGTCGTCTACCTCCGCTACCGCGTGGCGCGCTAGTGGCACGCGCGTGGCACGGTCGCGATCATGCGAAAGGGCCAGTTCGAGAGGATCAAGCCTCCGAACTGGCCCTCCATTGTGTGCCCCCGGCAGGATTCGAACCTGCGACACCCGCCACAGGAGTTCGCCCTGCCCGTTCAACAGCGTGGGACTTGGTCACTCAGCGCTGCAACGGACAACTGCCCACGCCCGTCCAGGTCCGCCACTGTGCGCTCACGTCGGAGGGGAGGTGCCCGCCCGGTTGCGGGTGGCCTTCCGCAGCCGGGCGTTGATCCTTGTCTCCGGCGGGAAGGCGAGGTAAGGCGTGAACTCAATCCACCAACCGAGCCGCGGTCGCCCCCGCGGACTCGGCAGCGTCCAGCACCGCCGCGTTGTACGCGCCCTGCGCCTCCGTGGACATCTGCCGCCACTCCTCCAGCGACGGCTCACCACCCAGATGCACGGGCACCCCACGGCGGGGGTACGACGACGGCCGGCGACGCTCCTGGCGCAGCACCCACCAGGTACCCACCGCGGAGATCACCAGCAGCGACACGGGGACCAGAGCCCAGATCAGACGGACACCAGACATGACGGAACCTCGATTCGGTGGACCTGGTAGACGTGACGTGGAGCGAATGCCCCAGGGCTCCGCATCCGGTTCTTCGGGCTGGTAGCGCGGCCAGTCAGTGGACCGATTGGTTGTCTTCGGCTTGTTGCCATGTCCTGGGTCAATCGGTGTTTCTGGGGGCCAGGAGCGGAATGAGTACGGCGGCGACGGCCAGGTGCATCAGCGCCGGCGTGGCCCTGGCGCCGCCGGACGCCCGAACGAACGTCAGTGGCGCCAGTGACACCAGCAACACGGTGACGGCCAGTCGGATCCAGAGGGTCGAGGCCCGATCGGTGTCGGTCAAAAGGTCCAGTCCCTTTCGCGTCGCTGCGGCGAGCAGGGATGCGACGAGCGTGCTGCCGGCGACGCGGGGCAGGCCGACGGCCTGGCTCGGCCATCCGCCTCCGGGCCCGATGCGGAGTTCGACGCCCAGGGTGTGGGCAGCGGTCCACAGCAGGGTGGTGGCCAGAACAGCACCGCCGATCCGCGTGTGCGGTGCGGCGCAGGTCCGGGGCGGCCGGGCGGGCGGGTGGGGTGGTCATCGGAATGCTCCGTCATGCGTTGGAGGACGGTCCCCCCGCCGTGCGGCAGGATTCGACAGCGCGGTGCACCGTCGGGAGTTCGGGGAGGAAGCGGGCTGCCGTGCTGTCCGCAGGCTTCACCGCTGCGGCCGAGGGTGATCAAACCTTGAGTCAGGTAGCGGTTCCCGATTCCTCGCCTTCCTTTCTAGGCGTTCCGCGTAGCGGGCACATCGGGGGTTCTCCCTAGTCGCACACGCCGGCGGACTAGGTGTTCTGTCCACGGAGGTTGGTGTCAGCGGCCGCCGCGTCGAGGAACCTCCCGGCAGCACCGGGCACTCGAGTGACTGCGAGAACCGGGCGAAGTACTCGGCGGTCAGGGCCTGGCCCGGCTCCGCAGGATCGAGGTCCCTGATCAGCACCCGGCCCCCACCGATGCGCTCCGTGCCGGAGTACGACGTGAGGGCCTGCGCCCCCGGGCATCACTGCCCGGACAGGCGGGACGCGCCGGGGCATCGGACAGCGCCGCCGGCCAGGAAGCGGGCGATGCCATTCCTTTCCGTCACTGTCGAAGAATAGGGCGTGAGGCAGGCCGAAGGCTGCCCTGCGTGGAACTACTCCAGAAAACTCGATCATCTCGGGTTCGAAAATATCCTCAGAGCAAGGGGCTAGCCAGGGCAGTACGATTTGGGGTGACGAGATATTGCGGCTGTCCCCGCTTCTTCATGTCGGTGAAATGCTGAACATCAGAACCACGCGAGTCGCAGGGTCTGGTGATCGGTTCTTCCAGGTGAAGCCAGTCCCCGCCGTTCGGCTCTTTGGTCGTCCAGAATGTAACGCGGGATTCCTGGTCACGTGCTGAAGCGTCCCGATTGCCGCGATAGATCCGACCGACGCGCCCCACGCCTTCCAGGGGGACCCGCCGCCACTGGAATGATTGCCGCCGATTCTGGGTCCTTGTTCGGGATCCTCTGATCGCGGACGCATTTATGGTATGTCGGCCGTTATTGCTTCCCCTTGGCCGTCCCCCCTTGGATCGGCTCTGGGTTCCGCGCAGGCGTCGTGCGGAGGCCGTCGCGGACGCCGCCGGGCTGCGCGCCGTTATTCCACCAGTACCCAAAAATTGGCCTTGGTGATCGCATTTTCCGCTGCCTACCAGCTCGGGCAGCATCTGCACGCAGGACCTGGGCGCGAGACAGGGTTGCCGCGAGGATATTTGCCGCACATCGCGCGGCACGACGGCGAACGAGCGGCGGGTACGGCCACCTGCGCAACCTGGCCAACGGTGCCCTCCGCCTCGCCGACCGCACCAACATCGCCGCCGCACTCCGCTATGCCGCCCGCGAAGCCACTCGCCCGCTGCCCACCCTGGGCATCACGTGATCAAGGTAGAAAAACCGCCAGAACGACGACGCCCTGACCGCTGCCCAGGCACCGAAGCATCACGACACAGGACCACCCGAAGTCGAAGATCGGAATACATGCGGTGGACCGAGGATCAGATCACGTAGTTGCCGCCGACTAGTTATATTATGTTTTGCAAAGATGTGCCCCAGGTGATACTCCACCGTTTTCGCGCTTACGAAGAGTTCTGCTCCGACTTCCCGGTTGGTCATTCCGCGGCCAACGAGGTGAGCTATATCCCGTTCTCGCGGCGTGAGGTCGGCTAGCAGATTCGATTCGTGTATCTGTGAGGCGCTCGCGATGTACGGCCTGGCGCCCAGCGTACTTAGCGTGCCCTCTGCGCGCCCGATCCACATGAGGCCGTCTGAAACACGGCCTATGGATTTAAGGAAGCCTCCTAGGGAGCGCTGGATGAGGGACATGTAGACCAATGAGTCATCGGGGTCCCTCGCTCGGGTGACTGCCGACTGATAAATCTTCATGGCCCCGTATTTGTCGCCACGGGACTCCAAATACTTACCGTGAAGCCATACGGCTGGAAGCCTTAGATAGGGTGCTGTTCGTGCAAGTTCTTGCACATTCCTTAGTTCTGTTTCTGCTTCAGATGAGCGACCGTTCTCTATAAGAGCTTCCGTGTAGAGCGCGCGCCACCATGCTTGGAAGTGTGAAGCAGGACCCGACAGAGGGGGATGGGTGAGCGGCTCAAGGATTGACAATAGCCGTATGGTGTCCGATTGCGCGTGAGCGAGCACTGCATTCCCAAGGCAGGTGAAAGGGACTGCCCAGCTGGGTGCAAAATTGCTGAGTTCGGCCTGTGCGATATCGAGATGTTCCTGAGCCTGCGCAAAATCACCGCGACCGCTAAAGGTGAGTGACAGGGCCGCATGTCCCATGGCTGCAGCCCACGGCTTTTCACGTGTGGAGGAAATGATCAACGCGTTTCTCGCACTTACTGAGGATTCGTCCCACTTCCCGAGCAAAAACTGAGCGGAAGAAAGACATACGAATCCGAACTCGTCCATCGTCGGTCGTCCACTCAGACGCGACATGCCAAGTGCCTGGGAGACGTCACGGATGCCCGCGTTCAATTCTCCTGCGAAAGAATGCAAGAGCCCTCGGAACATCAGAGGGAAGGGCAGGAAATGATGGGCGTCGTCACCTGACTCAAGGAATTCGGTCAGGCTATTTAGCCCCGCCCGAGGTCCATGAATGAACGCATGAGCAAAGGCCAAATGAGATTTCGCCCGGTATGTAATCGCCGAGTTGACATCATTGATGGACGGAACACGCTCGAATGCCTTCACGGCTGCCGGTCCGTTTCCGCGAAGCAGTTCGAGAAGACCAAGCCAGCTGGCAGCCATGCCGGCGATTTTGACCCGCTCAGGGGCGGTCGATCCATCTTCGGCATCCAATGCGTTGGTTAGCAGAGGCGCAGCCTCGTTCAAATGCCCCCGGCTCTCCGCGTACGCACCCAATATTAGGTCACGCATGGGAGACGGAGTGCAGGCTTGTATGTCGACCAGCAGTGGTTTTACCCGTGAGAATTCGTCGATCCAAAGCAAGTGTGCCGCGGCCAACTGAAGCAAGCGTTCGTGCTCTGTACAGGTGCTTGCCACATCTGCCGCCCATAGCCACAGAGTCGCTGCGCGGTTGACGTTGCCGAGACGAAGCTGCTCGTTGGCCGCCTCTTCCAGCTCATGACTGAGTGCGCCGTTCACAGAGTCCGCTGCAGCTACTCGGTGTTCCCAGGAAGCGTCACGGGGAAGAACTGCTGCCGCCTTGACGTGAAGCTCTTTTCGCCGGACCGGTGACAGGCATGCGTAGATTGCCGATTTTTGCAGTTCGTGTCGGATTGCGACGGGTGCTGCGGGGTCTCCCCGAATCCATTCGACGAGCCCTTCCGCTAGCAGGGGCCCCATGGCGATAGATGGTTCGGAAACTCCTGCGACTGCTGCCGCCTTCAGTATGGGAATGCGACCGTTCAGAACAGCGAGAGCTTCAGCAAGGCGACGCGATGCCAGTGGGATATTCGCCAATTGATGGCTTATGACGGAAGCAAGGGACGGGGAAAATTCGGCATTCTCTGGGCGTGAAACTACAGACGTGCGCTCAAGTTCTCGGATTAGCATCTGGACGTAGAGTGGGTTCCCGCGAGTGAGATTTACAAGGTTCTCTACAGTATGCGGATCTACCTGGTCAAGTGAATGCTCGGCGAGACGTGAAACCTCTTCGATAGAGAATCCGGAAAGCGGCACATGACATACCCTGTCAACCCCTTCCTCGATCAAGGGGTCCCGAGAACCCTCGATTCCTTCTTCGCTGGCCCCTCGGATCAAGAGGATCGTGATGACTGTGTCGGCCTCCAGTCGGCGCAACACAAACCCGAGCGCCTCTTTGGAGTTACGATCCGCCCACTGTATGTCATCTGCGACTATGGCAACTGGACCTTGCGATTGAAGAAGCCCCAGCACTTCCAACAGCTGCGCGCCGACACGGAAGGGGGCAGCGTTCTCGGGGACGGTGCCGTGCTCAAGAAAAGATCCCTGCAAAAGGGATGACGGTACCTTTCGCAGCAACTGCTCGACGAGACCATATGGAAATTCCTGCTCGGATGAGGCGCATCGTGCCGTCAGAACCCTGAATACTTGCGCCTCGTCATTGCGTAGCCAATGGCGGAGAAGCGTTGTCTTCCCTGCGCCAGATACACCACGGACCCAAACGAGCCAAGGTCTCCCTTGTTGCGCCTGTAGTGCGCACCGATTGAGTTCATCGAGCTCGGATTGTCGTCCGACGAAGAAAACACCAGGCTTGCTTATCATGACCACCCTCCAGATCACCGAGCCGCTTAAGTATATTGATACGAAACGGTGTTCTGGGTCGTTGATCCCTCCGTGAGTGAACTGGTGGGGGACGCACGACAGTTGTCGCCGTCGGCGCAAGAGGCCATTCGGCTGCGCGCGGTGGCTGAGTCGGCGGCGGGCAGGACGCGCGTGGATGTCGCCGCGGTGTTCCCGGTCTCGCTCAAGGCCGTGGACAACTGGTGGACCAAGTGGCTGGCAGGCGGACGCACTCGTGGCCCAGCCGCGGAGGCGCCGGGTGGCGAACATCAGGTTCTCGATGCGGTCGAGCAGCAGGCGGTCCGGCAGGCCGTGCTGGATCACTGCCCCTGTGATCTGGGGCTGGCCGGGCAGCTGCGGACCCGCGCCGGGGTACGGGATCTGATCGCCAAGCTGTACCGGGTGCGGCTGACCGAGCAGCGGCTTCCACCACCTGGCCGGGGGATCAGGATCTGTGCGCAGGACAGGACCGGCGGAGAAGGCGGGCTCGGCGACGTACTCGTGTAGCTCAGCCCGATACGCGTAGCCGTCGTTCCTTGACCGCGTGGTGTCGTAGAGCTGGGGCTGGTGAATGCGTCCGTCGAACAGTGCGGCTGCCTGTCGGTTGTCCCAGGGTTCTTTACGCTGCTGTGTCCTGTGGTGCGGAGAGCAGCCTGAGCCAGCAGGCGCCTCGGTCAGGGTGGTCGACGCGGCTGCTGAGGGTGCGTGCCAGCCCCAGATTTCGGGGCGGGAGGCTCCCAGCCCCTGCGCCGACTGTGGGAAGGCCGAGGACGAAACCGGGGGAGACGCCAAGCGTTCCCGCGGAGGACGCTGCCTGACGGCGCGTTCCCATTCGTTCCCATGCAAGGCAAAAACGCCCCTCGGAGATCAGGCCTGCCGCACCGCGTAGCCGGAAGGCCAGCGTGTGACGGCTCGTCTCGCGCCGTCCGCTCACGCATCGCTCACGCGTGCGATGCCTGTAAATGTGTGACTTTGTCCACGTATCACCCTGAACCGCCCGGGTCCGTCGGAGACTCCAGATCGTGGTTGTGACCTGCGGTTTCTGGGTTGTCTTGTAGTAGCTGGCTTCGTATTCGGCGGGTGTGACGTGGCCTGTCTCACCGTGCAGGCGGCGGGAGTTGTACCAGTCGATCCATTCGGCGGTGGCTAACTCGATCTCGGCCAGGGTCTTCCAGGGCCGTTGCGGCTTGATCAGCTCGGTCTTGTAGAGGCCGATCGTGGATTCCATCAGGGCGTTGTCGGTATGCGTCGCCGACCGAGCCGATGGAGGCCGCGATGCCGTCGTGGGCCAGGTGCACCGAGGGACGAGGCAGCCGCGAGTCCGTCCGGCGCCAACTGGGACGGTCAGCTGGGTGATGCCCGAAAGCACCTGGCGACCCGGTGGATGGACCACCAGCGCGAAGCGCTGCACACCACCTACCGCGACCTCGGTCAGAAGACGTGAGACACATGGTCCGCGTACACAGGTGCCGAGCGCGTCAACACGGCGACGTTCAACGACGCGCACGCCGACATCCGCGCCACTTTCGGCTGACGCACGCGCAGCCGACGTCGAACAGTCCCAACAAGGAGGTCGACGACTCCCACGGGCTCAAGGCGCAAAAGCCCTTCGAGGCCGCGGGATGCACGGATCCGCTGACCGGTCTCCGATCCGCCGTGGGCGCTGTTGTCTGCTGTCACACACGCCACAGGCCGCTGCCGGGCCTGTAATGCTCAGGAAACGCCGTAGACATCGGGACGGCGAGACGGCGGCATAGCCTCTGACTTGGGGTGGTTGTCGATGGGAGATGTTCTCGCGGTACAGCCCGGCCGTATACCGGCCGTTGGACTCGGCCCGATGCTGAACGCGGCCAGGCTCCGGCGCGGTTGGCGGTTACGCGAAGCCGCACGGCCGCTCGGCCTGTCCGCTTCCTACCTGCTCGATGTGGAAGCCGGACTGTGCCGGCCGTCGCGCACGGTCGCCGAACTGCTCGCCGACGGGCTGCAGCTCAACGACACTGCGCGTGCCCAACTGTTCGCCTGCGGCGATGTCGCGGACCTCGGCCACCCCGCGGGCGCGCAGTCCGACGCAGAGGGCCAGGAGCCGCGCCGAGGCGCTGGGTTGACCCCGTTCGTTGCGGCGTCTTCGACAGGAGCCCCCACGCACGGGCCTCGCGCTGTGCTGGTTCGTGAGCGGTGGTCGACAGGTGATCTCGGCGGCGTGAGAGGCCACAGTGAGCGGACACGATGAGCCTGCGGAGCGAGGTTCGGCGGACGGGCATCCCGCCGATCGCTGGCAGCGGGTGCTGAGCCACCGTGAGTCCTTGCTGAAGGTGGCGCGACGGCGGTCCATGAATGTGGATGACGCCGAGGACGCGGTGCACGAAGCCATGGTCCGTGCGGCAGAAAGCGCCAACCTGGACGACGCCCGGCTGGGCGCTTGGCTGACATCGGTGACGATACGGCTGTGCGTCGACCGGTACCGGCAGATCAACCGCGAGGCCGAGGTGCACACCCGTTCGGCGCGCACCGCGGCCGGACCCGCCACGGTGGAGGAGGCGGTGTGCGACCAGGCGGAGGCGAAGTGGCTTGCCGGCCGCAGCGCGGACCTTCCGATACGCCAGGCGGAGGTGCTGAGCCTGAGGGCGCAGGGCTTGGACCTCGAACAGATTTCGCAGCGAACCGGACTCAGCTACCAGGCGGTCCGGTCGCTTCTGGCCAGGGCCCGCAGGGCGCTCCGCGCCGTACTGGCGGCGACACTGGTTCTCGCCGTCTGGGTGTGGCGCTGGCGGCCGCGAGTGCTGAGGGAAGGCGCGCAGACAGCCGCGCTGGCGTCAGTGGCGGTGACCCTGACGGTGGCGGGACTGGCCCTGAGCACATCTTCCGAAGCGGAGACGGAGGAGACTGCGCCTTCGCGGCTCCGTCCGTACGTAACGCATCTCCCTACGGCTCCGGGCCTCCCGCCGGGGCGCAGAGAACCGAAGGCGTCCGAGACGGCCTCGTCTGATCTTCCCGTCGGGCTCGGGGACGGTCCGGTCCCGCCGACGGCCGTGGGCCCTCTGTCGTCGGCGTCCTCGGCCCTGTCGAACCTGCAGGGCACTGTTCTTCCCGCCTTGCCCGCCCTTCCCGCCTTGCCCGCGCTGCCGGAGGCGCCCGAACCGGCTCTGCCGACGGCGCCGGACGTCTCCGCCGTAGTCCCATCCCGGCTGTCGGTTCCGCCGCTCGACCCACTTCGTCCGATCGGCTCGATCGAGCCGGGCCGGGCGCTTGCCACGCCGCTGTCGGTCCGCTGACGACGGGAACTCGGCCGCCGCCTCGGCGCCGAGGTCACAGCGTCCGCGCACTCTCTCGAAAAGTTTCTCCTCTCGTGCGACTCACGGCCCGCTCGTCCCCGTAGAGCAGGTGACGTATCCACGCCACTGCCGCCGAGGCGGCTCTGTGAGGAGGCGAGTTACGCGTGACTCGATGCAGGAGCGGAACCGGCAGCCGCGACCACGTGCCCTCCGCCGACCAGGCACGCGAGGCCGCGCAGCGCTTCGTCCGGGACAACGTCTCCGGTTTCCTCGCCGACCGGCGGCTCGTCGGCCGGGAGGCCGTCAGCCACCTGGACGGTGACGCGCTGCGGCTGCCCCGCCGGCGGGCCGTCGAAGCGGGCAAGGCCGGTGCCCGCGCAGTCACCGCGGAGGTGGACCGCCGCACCGGTGCCGTCGTCCGCCTGTCCGCCGCTCGGGGAACAGCCGATGCGGCGTCCTGCCCCGTCAGCGCCGAAGACGCGATCGCCGCGGCACGCGCGGCCGTGGACGACGAACACCTTCCCACGACCGTCGCCGGTGGCACCTGGCATGCCGGCCGATGGACCGTCACGATCGACCGCGGCCCGAGCGGACGCGCCGAAGCCCTGTCCCGTGACATCGAACGTCTCGAGATAGAACGTCTCAAGATAGAACGTCTCGAGATCGATGCCCGCACCCGTGCTGTGCTCGGACACCGGGGAGCGTACGAGATCGACGCCGATCGCAGTCTTCCCGTAGCCGGGGGCGCACCGCGCACTATGACCCGGTACCGCTACGGGGGCGAGGTCACCCCGGCCGCCCCCGACGTCGAAGAAACGCCGGGCGGCGCCGCACCGGGCGCCACTCCGCCCCTCGGCATCCGCACGCTGACCATGTCCCGCACCACGCCCGAGGCCTGCATTCCGGGCCCGTACACCGTCGCCACCGACGATGGAATCGGGCGTGAAAGCGGCGACGGCTCCGAAAACCGGTTTCACGGCGACGGCCTGGGGATGGTGTACGAAACCGGAAATTACCGGGCCGAGGCCGCGGCACACCACTACCTGCAGCCAAACCCCTGCACGTTCACACCGAAGGGCATCAGTCCGACCTCGCGCCACAAGAAGATCAGCGGCAATTTCTGCGTACGGTTCCCGGTGCACCGGCACTGGAGCGGATTTCTCCGTCCGGCTGCTGCGGAACGACCAGAGCGCCCGCGCGGTGATCGACCCCAACGTCGACAGCCCATACCGCAATCCGGTTACCGATAACGGCCACGCCGATCAGTGCGACATCTACCAGAACGGTTCGCGCTGGATCCACCGGAGCCACGACAAGATGCCTGAAACCAGTTCCATCGCTACGGCCAGTATCCCGGTGGGACGTACGTGCTCGACCTGATCTCTTCGGCAGGCGGCTAATAATGCCGGAGAACGCCTTGGCCGAAGAGCCGACTTCCGTTCGGATAATGAGCTGGACTCTGGCTGTCGTTTTCCTTTTCCCTTTTTCCTTGTCTGTCCTGACGGTCCAGCCCCGGGGCGCCGGCGGGTGTCGAAGCGTGGGGCGCCCCGGCATCCGCTCACCGTCACCCTGCGCCGGGCTGCACGACACTTGAGCAGGACACATCGGTGAACTGGCCGTTGGCGGTCTGCCTGTCGACGATCCGGCCGTCGACGCGAATGGAGCAGGAGACCGACCCGGCCTTCCCGCCCGCCGCCATCACCTGGGCCACGGCAGCCCCGGGTCCGGCCGTGATGACGACCTCCTTCTTCCACGGGAGCTTGGCGTTGTCCACGCTCTTGTCGTTGTTGACGCCGTCCGCCCGGTAAGTGATCAGTGCTGACGTCGAGCCGGGGCTCGTGACCTGGTAGATGACCGTGTGCCGTGTGGGCTGGAGAGCCTGCCGCGCGTGCTCCGCAGTGCTTGGATCTTCAAAGCCGCCGGAGGCCACGATGACGATGCCGCCGGCAGTGGCGAGCAGCAGGGCGCCCAGCGACCAGAGGAACCACCTGGTGCGGTAACCGTCTCGTGCGGGAGGCATAGGCATTCTCGCTTTCTGTCCTGTGGGGCCGGTTGGGCGCGGCCGAGTCCGGTGAATCGCGCAGGGCCGTGCTCGGCCCCGGGGTGCCGACGGCCCCTGCGTTCGCGCTGTCATGGTGGCATTCGGTCGGCTCCCTTGGCCAGGGTTCACGGAATTAATCCTGAATAAGGCTGGCGGCCCTGTGTGTGATCCCATCCGTAGCCGGTTCTGCTGGGCTCGGTGCGGTCCTTCCATGCTTCCCGGAGAACGTGACCCTGATGCCGCGGGCTTGGAAGGCAAATACCTGACACTTTCGCGTGATCACCGCGCCCGCCCTGACCTTTTGGAACGCCTCGCTTTCGCTCTTCGGTCGCTCGCCGAGGTGTCTGCCTTTTGTTTTCGTTGGCGTTGTAATTACGCCTCAATGTTCGTCTTCACGTGCCCCTGGAGCCCGAGTGAACCTCTATTAATCTTTGGTTAACAATGCAGAGATAAGTGGGACATAAAGGCTCAGTAAATGTTCGCTACACGCCGTGAAGGCGAAGTTCGAGTTGCCGCTGCGGGGTGGAATCGGATGCGATTCTCGGGTCTCGTCGGGTCGTTTCTCCACGCATTTCCAGTGGTGACTGTGAAGCCTTTGTGGTGGTGCCTGCCGATGCACTCAGCTCTAAGTGAGAGAAGGGTTAAGATGCGCATTCTCAATGTGCCACGCATGCGCTCGTCCAGGGGGTGGCGACAACGCCGGCCCTGGACGACGCGTGCCCTGGCGGGCGCCACGGCGCTCGCCTTGAGCGGGTTCGCCTTGGCCATGGCCGCTCCCGTGGCCTCCGCGGCGACGCACTCGGTCTCGATCAAGAATCTGCAGTACAACCCGGCCAGCATCAACGTAGCGGTCGGTGACTCCGTGGCCTGGTCGAATGACGACAGCGTCACCCACAGCGTGACCGGGGGACCGCTGAACTCACCCGACCTCGGTCCGGGGGCGAACTACTCCTTCACCTTCACGTCGGCTGGGACCTTCAACTACCACTGCAGGTTCCACCCGGACATGGCCGGCACTGTGGTCGTCGGCGGTTCGTCATCGCCCTCGCCGACGCCGACGCCGACCTCCACCGGCAGCTCCAGCCCGACGCCGACGCCGACTTCCCCGGGCACCAGCTCTCCGGCGCCCTCGGGCGGTACGGGCGGTGACGGTTCGGGCGGTGGCCCGGTCGGCGTCGGGCCCCTGCCCGTCTCCTTCCACCTCACCGACAACCAGAACGCGTGGTTCGACACGAACACCAACCTGTTCGGCGGTCGTGCCCTTGCGGTGGCCGAGATGCCGCGCGTACCGCTCAGCACCACCACGTCCAGCCTTCCGGGGCTGAACCTCGACGGCCTCCCCCTGATAGGTGAGGCGACCGGCGACGGCGGCCTGCTCGGTGGCGACGCCCTCGGTGCGCTCAACGGCGACCTGCCCGGCCTCGACGGGTTCGACTACACCGGCTCGGACGCACCGCTGATCGGCGACCTCGGGGTCGACCCGCTGAAGCTGCTGGGTCTGGACTCGACCAAGGACGCCATCAGCAAGGTCCTGCCCGATGGCGACCCCCGCGCCAAGAAGGCGGCCACGCTGCTCGACCAGCTGTCCGACGAGATGAAGGACAAGCCGGCGAACGCGCCGACCACGCTGGACGACCTGCCGGTCGGCGCCGAGCTGCTCCCGCTTCTGGCGGACATCCAGAAGTACGCCGAGACCAACGACGTCGAGCTCCCGGTGACGGCGAACTTCGACATCTCGGCTCCCGCCGCCGCCTCGGCGCACACCGTCACCGGCCTCATCTGGCCGGACGGAGCGAAGGGCTTCCCCTTCGACCAGGGCGGCGCCTTCGTCGGCAAGACCAGCGTCCAGCTGACCAAGCCGGGCCTGTACGCCTTCGCGTGCAAGGTGCACCCGTTCATGCTCGGTGCGACCGTCGTCGACGACCCCCTCACCCCGGGTCTGGACTTCGGCAAGAAGCTGCGCGTCAACAGCCGCTCGCTGAACGTGCCGTCCAACGCCGACATCATCGCCGAGCTGGTGCAGAAGTTCTTCAACATCACGGTTCCGGCCAACTGGCAGCGGTACAGCGACACCAAGGCCACGCAGTGGAACCCGTCCTACCCGCCGGCGCCGATCCTGATGAACACCAGCGACGGCAAGCAGGAGCTCGTCCCCAGCCTGGACGCGTACCTGAAGAACAAGTTCCACACGCCGAAGACCCTCCCCGCCGCGAACCAGAAGCCCAGCGTTCCGGGCGTCGGTGAGGTCTGGGTGGACACCCAGTTCGAGAAGTTCGAGGGCAAGTCCAAGCCGGGTGCGGCCACCAAGATCGACGCCTCCAACTGGACCGTCGAGCGCAAGGTCGCGCTGCCCCAGATCAACATGAACAACCCACACAACATGTGGACGGACCGCGACGAAAAGTACATCTACCAAACCGAGTGGTTCAACGACAAGCTGGACGTCTTCGACCGCAAGACCGGTGAGTTCGTCCGGCAGATCAAGGTCGGCCCCGACCCGTCCCACGTCATGACCAGGACGGACACTGATCAGCTGCATGTCGCCCTCAACGGCGGTGGCGCGGTCATGGAGCTGGCGCCGGGCGGCACTGGTGTCGACCGGCGTATTCCCGTCCAGGGCACGGGTGAGAAGATCGCCCACCCGCACGCCCACTGGATGAGCGGCGACGCCAAGCACATGGTCACGCCGAACGTGAACACCTACGACTCGACCGTCGTGGACATTCCGACCGGCGGCATCCGCAAGGAGAAGACCGGCGAGCTGCCGATCGCGACCGGCATGACGCCGGACGGCGCCAAGGCGTACGAGGCCAACTTCCTCGGTGGTTCCGTCTCGTGTATTTCCCTCAAGGAGGACGCGTGCGTCGACGGCGGCACGAAGACCCACTACAAGGAGATCGACCTGTGGGGCGACTACGACCCGGTCAAGGGTGCCACGGGTGACTTCGGTGGTCTGCCGATCCAGCTGCCGGTCGCCCCGGACGGCAGTGCCCTCCTGGTGGCGAACACCCTGACGTCGAACATCACGGTGATCGACCCCAAGACGGACAAGATCGTGAAGTACCTCCCTTGTGACGCCGGGTGCCACGGCATCAACTTCGGCGCCAAGAAGGGCGGAGGCTACTACGGCTACGTCTCGAGCAAGTTCTCGAACGCCATGTCCGTCGTCGACGTCGACCCGAACAACGACGGCAACATCTCGGACGCCAAGGTCGTCGGCCGGATGCTCCTGACCGGTGACGACAACACCAAGATGGACGACAAGATCACCGGCTATGCCGGCATGGGTGGTCAGGGTGTCCTCGCGGTCCCGCTGGTCTACAACGGCTGGGCTCAGCGCGTGCCCAGCAACGCGGTCAACGACCAGCTGACCTGCCGTCAGCGCAACCCGATCGACTACGAGAGCAAGTGCTCGTAGCGATCCACCACGGCCGGGGGGCCGCCCGCGGGCGGCCCCCCCGGTTCTCCTCACAGCCCTCATGAGCGCATGAGAAGGACACACTTCCATGGAATCTCCCGACCCCGCGTACCCTCCACCGGCCGGACCCCGCCGCACGTTCCGCCTCTCCCACGTCCTGGCGTCGAGCGCCGCGTTCTTCGCCGTCATCGGCCTGACCTCCTTCGCCCCCGTCCTCATGAAGCAGTTGGCTCCCGAGGCTCCGCACCGGCCGAACCCGTCCGCGGTCGGGGCGCCCGGCGAGGCCAAGGACCTCGGGGACGGCACCCAACTGGCGCCCTACGAGGT
This sequence comes from Streptomyces sp. NBC_01750, assembly GCF_035918095.1. Taxonomy (NCBI): domain Bacteria; kingdom Bacillati; phylum Actinomycetota; class Actinomycetes; order Kitasatosporales; family Streptomycetaceae; genus Streptomyces; species Streptomyces sp. NBC_01750. The sequence continues at coordinate 3,926,704 of NZ_CP109137.1, read as the reverse complement.
CGTCGACGGGGTCAAGGTCTTCAAACTCCACGCGGCGCCCGTCTCCTGGGAGACCGCGCCGGGCAAGGTCCGCGAGGCATACGCCTTCAACGGCATCGTCCCCGGCCCGGTGATCCGCGTGAACGAGGGCGACCCGGTCCGCATCGTCGTCGAGAACGATCTGCCCGAGCCGACATCCGTGCACTGGCACGGCATGGACCTGCCCAACAGTCAGGACGGCGTACCCGGCCTCACACAGCCCGAGATCGAGCCCGGCGAGAGCTACACCTACGAGTGGAAGGCGATCAGCCCGGGAACCCACTGGTACCACTCGCACATGCATGGCGAGCAGGAAGGCAAGGGACTCTACGGATCCCTGGAGGTCGTGCCGAGTACCGGCGACATCCGGGCCGACCGTGACTACCGCATCATGATCGGCGACGGCGCGCTGGGCTTCGTGTTCAACGGCAAGAGCTTCCCGGCGACCGAGCGCCTCAGCGCCCGTGTGGGCGAGAAGGTCCGTATCCGTCTGGTAGGCACCGGCCCGGAGATGATCCACCCGATCCACCTGCACAGCGGCCACTTCACGGTGGTGGCGCAGGACGGCCGGCCGCTGCCCGTCCCGCAGGAGATGGACACGCTGAACGTCGGCGTGGGACAGACCTACGACATCGTCTGGACACCCACCAGGACGGGCAAGTGGATGATCCACTGCCACATCTTCTCGCACTCGGAGACCCACGAGGGCATGGCGGGACTCGTCTCCATCTTCCAGGTCGACCCGGCGGTCGTCTCCGTACCGGACCTGCCCCTCATCGACTGAGCACAGCGGTCCGCCGTCCTCCCCCCTCCCCGCGTCCCCGTCCCCCTGCTGAAAGGAACCGATTCCCATGATTTCCCGCGCTCCCGGGCATCCGTCCGGCCGCCGCCTGTCGGCCGCGGCCGTCGCCGGAGCCGCCGCCGTTTTCCTCGCCGCGCCCGGTGCCTTCGCCCACGTCTCCGTCAATCCGGGGACGGCCGAGCCCGGCGGTTTCACCAAGGCCGCCTTCCGGGTGCCGAACGAGCGGGATGGCGACTCCACCGTGCGTGTGGAGATAGCCTTCCCGGCCGAGCACCCCCTGGGGCATGTGTCGGTCCAGCCCGTTCCCGGCTGGAAGGCGACGGTGAAGAAGGAGCGGCTGAAGCAGCCGATCGTGGACGGTGACCACGAGATTACCGAGGCGGTCACGTCCGTCCTGTGGGAGGGCGGCACGATCCGGCCAGGGGAGTTCCAGGAGTTCCCCCTGTCCCTGGGGCCGCTTCCCGAGGACGCCCCCGAGCTGGTCTTCAAGGCGGTGCAGACCTACTCGGACGGCGAGGTGGTGCGCTGGATCGACGTCCCGGAGAAGGGCGCGGCCGAGCCCGAGCACCCCGCACCGGTGCTCGCACTGAAGAGCACCGCACCGGTCGCGGCGGCGGCACCGGCCGCGGCCAGGAACCCGGACGAGCCGGACCGGGCGCCCGCCACCGACACGGTGTCGCGGCTGCTCGGCGGCAGCGGGCTGGCCGTCGGCCTCGCCGCCCTCGGCTGGGCGGCGGCCGGGCGGCGGCGGACCACCGCGAGGCCGTCCGCCCAGGCGGAGAGGCAGGAAGAGATCGCGGTCTGAGAGAGCCGGGGGCGCCGACGGCCCCGTTCCCCCAGGCCGTCGGCGTCCCCACCGCCTCCGACGAGAGAGATCACGATGCACCGAGCAACGCTCCACACGTCCGTGTACGCATGCGTCGCACTCCTGCTGGCAGCGCTGGCTGTGGTCGTCGGCTCCACCCCGGCCCGAGCCCACGCCTCCGTGGCGTCGACGGCACCGGCCGACCGGCAGGTGCTCGGCACCCCGCCGACACGGGTGTCACTGACGTTCACCGAACCCGTGAGCCTCGGCCTGACCCGAGTCGGCGTGATCGCGCCGGACGGCGACACCGTCGCGACGGGCCGGCCGGAGCATCCCGGGGGCAGGGCCGAGAAGGTCGCCGTCAGGCTGCGGACCCTGTCGGCCAAGGGCACCTACACCATCGTCTGGCACACGGTTTCGGCCGACTCCCATCCCGTGCAGGGCACGTTCTCCTTCAGCGTCGGCCGGCCGACGGACGGGAGCTCGCCCGCGTCCGCGGGCACGGAAGACGGCGCGGTGACCGCGGCCGTCGCCCTGCACGACGCGGCGCGATGGGTCTCCTTCGTGGGCTTCGCCGTTCTTGTGGGGACCGCCTTCTTCGTCGCGGCCTGCTGGCCCGCCGGGTTCCGGCGGCGCCCCGTCCACGGGCTGGTGTGGACCGGCTGGTCCGCCCTCATGGCGGCGACGGTGCTCTCGCTGCTCCTCTACGGGCCGTACGCGGCGGGCACCTCCCTGTTCTCCGCCCTGGACGGCTCCCTCATCGCCGCGACGCTGGGCAGCCGCATGGGCTTGATGCTCGTGCTGCGTGCCGTGCTGCTCGCTCTCGTCGCGGCCGGACTGGTCCTCGCCCCCCGGCGCGTGACCGCCGACAGTCCGGCCCCGGGCGACCGGGCGGAGCGAGCGTCCGGGGCGGGGCCCTCCTCCGGCCCCGGACGGCACGGCCGGAGGCGGAACACCGTCGCCGTGCTCGGCGTGGGCTGCGCGCTCGCCCTGACATGGAGCCTCGCGGGCCACAGCGCAGCGGGCCCACTGGCCGCGCTCGCCGTGCCGGCCGACGCGGTCCATCTCGTCGCCATGGCGGTCTGGACAGGCGGACTCGTCGTCCTGGGCACGGTGCTGCTGCGGTCGCGGGACGCCCCCGACACCCCGGTTCTGGAGCCCACCGTCACCCGGTTCTCGCGCGTCGCGGGGATATGCGTCGTCCTGCTCCTGACCACCGGTCTCTTCCAGGCATGGCGGCAGCTGGGCAGTGCGCAGGCACTGCCGGGCACGCTGTACGGACGCGTCCTGCTCGCCAAGTTGTGCCTGGTCGCGGTGCTCGTCGGGCTGGGCGCCGGGGGCCGTGCGTGGGTGCGGCGCCACTACGGCCCGGCACCGTTGGTGGCCCAGGGCCGGCGCAGGCCGGGTCGGCCGGGGCCGGACGGCGGCCAAATCCGGCGCTTCAAAAGGCTGGTGACGGCGGAGACACTGATCGCCGCCGTCCTGCTCGCGGTCTCGACCGTCCTGGCGAACACCGATCCGGCGACCGCCGGCGGCGGGACGTCGGCGCACCGGCAGGACCGGCGGCCCGCGGCGGGAGCGGCGCCCGCCGGACCCCGGACCGCCGTGCCGTTCAGTCGGGCGGTCGCCTTCGACAGCGAAGGGCGGAGCGGAAAGGGTGTGGTCGCCGTGGTGGTCAGCCCCGCGGCGAGAGGGGTGAACGAAGTCCACCTCGCGGTTTTCGACACCCGGGGAAGGCCGAGAGACGTGCCCGAGGTACGGGCGGAGTTCAGCCTGCGCAAGCCCTCGGTGGGGCCGATCCGCGTTCCCCTGACGTACGCGGAACCCGGCCACCACATCTCGAGCGCCTTCTCGCTGCCCCTGCCCGGGCGGTGGGAGCTGGCGCTGACCGTACGCACGTCCGACATCGACCAGGACGTCGTACGCATTCCGGTTGATATCCGGTGAAGGGCCGCCGCGCGGCGGCCCGGACGAAGGAGGATCGCGACATCCTGTCAAACATACGCGACGCTCGCAAACTGTCGGCCGACGGGCTTGAGGATCTGCGGCGGTGTGCCGTCGCGGCCGTGGAGTCGGGTGTGCCGCGCACGGAGGTCGCGCGGCTGTACGGGGTCTCCCGGCAGACCGTGGGGGCCTGGGTCCGGGCCTACCGGCTGGAGGGCTCCGACGCGCTGCGCCCGCGCAGACGCGGCCGAAGGCCGGGCGATCAGCTGGCGCTCTCGTCCGCACGGCAGCTCTGGATGCTCCGGACCATGACGACGACGACGCCCGACAAGGTGGGGCTGCGGGACGTGCTGTGGACCTGGCAGTCCCTCGCGGAGCTGGCCCACCGGGAGTTCGGCGTTGCACTGGCCACCACGACCATCCGCAACTACCTGACCCGGTGGGGATTCCGTCCGGCCGGATCGCAGCCGATCCGCATGCTCCCCCGCCGCGCCGCCGTGGCGCACGGGCTGCGCGCGACGACGGGGGCCATGAGGACGGGCGCCGGGACGGCCGAGGCGCAGAGGAGCCCGGCGACCGAGACGCTGTGGACCGATCATGCCCGCGTGCGCTGGTGCGTCTGCGGCCTCCCGGAGGACCCCGATTTCGGTGTGTTCCTGCACTCCGACGTCCTCTTCGCGGTCACGAGCCGCGGGGCCGTGCTCTTCACGCCGGCCCGGGACCCGTACGACGGCGCGGAGATACGGGAGTTCTACGCCCGCCTGCTCAGTCGGCGCTGCGGCCCGGTCGTCATCGTGCCCGGCTGGGAACCCACCCGCCGGACGGAGCTGCTGGACCTGTGGATCAGCACACACACCGAGAGGACGACCGTAGCACTGTGACGGGGAGGCCGCAGCTCTGGGCAGTGCCTGGACGGCTGCCGCGTTGCCGGCCGCCGTCTGCCGGCTGACGTCCCACTACTGATCGCACCGCACCGCCCCGGTCCTGCCGCTCGGATCGCAGTCCCGTAACCGTGACGCGATCAACGCCGCCCACTGTGCGGGACGCGCCGATCGGGCCGATGCGGGTGGCCCGGACCTGACCGACCACTGAAATCGGAGGTTGACAACCGGTGAGAATCAGGCACGAACAAGTATCCACGCGCAGTTGTCGTAGTGTCACGCTGGCCGACGCGCTGGGGAGCGCGGACGGCCCCGCACGATCGTCGACGGGAGGGGTTCTCGCAACGGCGGCGCGCTTCGGCAGGAGGCTGCGCAAGGGGACGGCAACCGCCGCCCTGACGGCGGCCGCGGTCGCGGCGCTGACCGCGTCCCAGGCCCCCGGCCTGACCGACAGCGGTCGGCAGCGCACGGACACTCCCGCGGCCGACACCGACACCGGCGCGACCGGCGACTCCCCTTACTACACGGATCTGCCGCCCCTCGACAGCCCCACCGAGACGCCCAGCGTGGGCGACGGTGACGGTGACGCCAACACCGGTGAGCCCGAAGCCGGCATACCCGTCACCGTCCTGCACGCGTACCAGAAGGCACAGGCCGCCCTTGCCGAGTCCAAGCCCGGCTGCGACCTCACCTGGCAACTGCTCGCGGCCATCGGCAAGGTGGAGTCCGGGCAGGCCCGCGGCGGACGCGTGGACGCGAACGGCACCACGCTGTCGCCCATCCTCGGGCCCGTCCTCAACGGCAACGGCTTCGCGAAGATCACCGACACCGACGGCGGCGCGTACGACGGCGACACGGTGCACGACCGCGCCGTAGGCCCCATGCAGTTCATCCCCTCGACCTGGGAGAGCTGGGGATCTGACGGCAACGGCGACGGCAAGAAGGACCCCAACAACATCTACGACGCGGCGCTCGCCGCCGGCCGCTACCTGTGCGCGGGCGACCGCGACCTGTCGGGCACCCCGCAGTTGCACGCGGCGATCCTCAGCTACAACCACTCGCAGGCCTACCTGAACACGGTCCTGAAGTGGCTCGGGTACTACCGCAAGGGCACCTACGCGGTCCCGGACGGCACGAGTGTCCTGCCGACCGGCCGCAGCGACGACAGCGACGGGCCGAACCCCAGCCCGTCACCGAGTACGCCCGGTACGTCCGAGCCGAGTACGCCGAATCCGGGCACCACGAAGCCGGACGGCAGCGGTTCTACGAGCCCCGGCCCGAATGATCCCGGCGCCGAACCCGGCTCGCCCGCGCCCAACCCCGCGCCCACCCGCACCGTGGCGCGCCTGGAAATCGCGAAACTCGAGGAGCTGACCGCGATGGCGGGCGACGCGTCCGGTGAGGGGATCGCCGTGTGGACCGAGACCTCGTCGGACACGGGCGGGCCGAAGGTCACGGTGCGGCTCACGATCGTCGGCGACACGGACACGACCCTCACCGGCGGAGAGAGCGTCCGGCAGTAGGCGTACCGAGGCTGCGACCTGGGTGCTGCCGGTCGAGCACCTGGCCGAGGTCCTGGCGTGGGCCGCGCGGTTGCCCGCCGTCACGCGGGCTGGTGTATCAAGCGCTCCACGCGGAGCCGGAGCCGCTTGGCGGAGCGTAGAGCAGTCGTCCGGGGGCCAACTCCGGGTATGGCGCCACCTTGAAATGCCACCCGTAAACTCCGGCCGCTGAGGGTACGGGGCAGGGCCGCACCAAGACCTCTCGCGCCGACCACAGCCGTGCAGGACTGGTGAGAGTGGTCGCGTCCATGGAACCTCCAGCGCTGGAAAGCACACTAGGCGCAGGCTACTTGGCGAGATGGACAGGAGACGTCCGCGCCAGTGACGCCGGCTACCCGGCTCCGCCAACGGGAGACACCAAGGGCCCTTGGCGGTGATGCCTGCCTTCACCGTTATTCGCCGCTGTTCCCGCTGTTCCTCGCTCGATTTGGTGCGGTTGTGGTGCAGGGCTGACTGGCTAAGCGGCACTAGTGGCACGCGAGTGGCACGGCGTCGAACAAAGCGAAGGGCCAGCCTGGGAGGAAACCCCTCCTGAGCTGGCCCTTTGTTCTGTGCCCCCGGCAGGATTCGAACCTGCGACACCCGCTTTAGGAGAGCGGTGCTCTATCCCCTGAGCTACGGAGGCGGGGGCTTGATGGAAACCGTGGAGGAAACCCCAGTGGGGTTCGCCATCCCGGCAAGTCAAACGCCCTGGTCAGCTCGCGCCCCCGCGCGGTGGGTGGGATGTCCGAGTGGACATTTTCTCCCGCACGTGCCGAGTAGCCGACCGACCGCGGACAGCCTAGCGGATCGTGCTCCGCGGATGCGCCCCCATAAGCCACAGCGGTTCCATGGAGGTTGCAGAAGGCCGCTGACCTGCGACGGGGCTGTTAGGGCGTGCGGCGGGCCGGTCCCACTGGCCGGCTGCTCGGCCCACCCGGGTGTCCGTTCTGTCCCAGCGGTTCGGCGTGCGGGCGCCAGCGCCCCTGCAATGGATCGGTGACGACGGTGTGCTCGCCGTCGGTGCGGACTACGACGTTGCAGGGCAGGAGGCCGATGGTGCGGTCGGCGTCCAGGGCCTGGCGGGCGAGCGGTGGGTTGCAGGGCCGAGGATCAGGTAGTTCTCCATGTCGTCGCCGGGCTTGGCCTTCAGGGTGAGGTGAGATCGATCTCGGTGAGGATGCCGAAGCCCTGTGCGGCGAGGGCCTCGCGGATGGCGGCGACGGTGGTGGCGAAGTCGGCATCGAGGTTGACGGTCCGGTCGTAGCGCATGGGGTCATCCCTTTCCGGGGTGCGTGGGCGGGCGGCGGGTAGCCGCCCTGTGTGAGCGGGTTCTCTACGCTCTCGAAAATACCCCCAGGGGTACCCGTGCTAGGCTCCAAATATACCCCCGGGGGTAAATCTCAGCCGAAAGGAGCAACCGCGTGTTCTTCATCGACGCCATCGAGACCGAGGGCCTCGGAAACCGCAGCTACCTGGCAGGCGGCGCGCACACCGCGGTGGCGGTGGACCCGCCCCGCGACGTCGACCGGGTTCTGGAGGCGGCCGCCGCGCGGGGGGTGCGGATATCGCACGTGGTGGAGACCCATATCCACAACGACTACGTCACCGGCGGCCTGGACCTGGCCCGCATTACCGGCGCCGCCTACCGCGTGCCCGCCGCCGCCCGGGTCGGCTTCGCCCGCACACCGGTCGCCGACGGTGACACGGTGAGCGTGGACGGGGGGATCACCCTGCGGGCGATGGCCACCCCCGGACACACCCCGCACCACACCTCCTACGTGCTGCAAGAGCAGGGGACGGTGGCCGCGGTGTTCACCGGCGGGTCGCTGCTGATCGGCTCGGTCGGCCGCCCTGACCTGGTCGAGCCGCGGCTGACCGACCAGCTGGCCCGCGCCCAGCACGCCTCCGCCCGCCGGCTCGCCGCCGAACTCCCCGACGAGACGCCGGTGCTGCCCACCCACGGGTTCGGGAGCTTCTGCTCCTCCTCCCAGTCCGAGGGCGACGCCACCACCATCGGCAAGGAGAAGACGACCAACGACGCCCTGGTCAAGGACGTCGACTCCTTCGTCGCCGCCCTGCTGGCCGGCCTGGAGGACGTGCCCGCCTACTACGCCCACATGGGCCCGGCCAACTCCGACGGCCCCGCGCCGGTGGACCTGACCGCACCCCCGCTGGCCGACGCCGCCGACATCGCCGAACGCCTGGCCGCCGGGGAGTGGGTGGTGGACCTGCGCAACCGGATCGCGTTTGCCGAGGGCCACGTCGCGGGATCGTTCAACTTCGAGGCGGAGGGGAAGATCGCCACCTACCTCGCCTGGATGATCCCCTGGGGCAAGCCCGTCACCCTCCTCGCCCAGTCAGCCGCCCAGCTCGCCGCCGCCCAGCGCGAACTGGTCCGCGTCGGCATCGACCGCCCAGCCGCCGCCGCCACTGGCACCGTCCGCGACTGGATACCCGACGGCCACACCCCGCGCTCCTTCCCCCGCGCCACCTTCGCCGACCTCGCCGCCCAGGACCCCAGCCCTGACGTGGTCCTCGATGTGCGCCGGGACTCCGAACGCGCCACGGGCTGGATCGAAGGCTCCGTGCACATCCCGATCCACCATCTCCACCGCCGCTTGGCCGACGTACCGGCCGGGACGGTGTGGGTGCACTGCGCGGGCGGGATGCGCGCGGGTATCGCCGCCTCCCTGCTGGACGCTGCGGGCCGCGACGTCGTCGCCGTCGACGACTCCTTCGACGCCGCAACCGACGCCGGCCTGCCCCTCACCACCTGCACCGGCAGCTGAACTGCTGCCCCCTTGCCCTCTGCCACCCGAGAATTGGAAGGAACGCGGATGTTCCTCTTCCGCCGCGGCATCGCCCGCGTCACCCCCGACCAGGCCCGTCGGCGCACCACCGACGGCGACGCCGTCCTCCTCGACGTCCGCGAGCAGGTCGAGTGGAACACCGGCCACGCCCCCGGCGCCGTCCACGTCCCGCTCTCCCGGCTGGTCACCGGCTCCGGCCTGCCCGCCACGGCCGAGGGCCGGCCGCTGGTGGTGATCTGCCGCTCCGGGCACCGCTCCCAGCAGGCCGCCAAACTCCTGGCCGGGCGCGGAGCCGAGGCCGTCGACGTCAAGGGCGGTATGCACGCCTGGGCGTCGTCCGGGCTGCCGGTCGTCGACGAACGAGGAAGCAGCGGCCGGATAGCGTGAGTGTCCTCCTCCTCGCCCTCATCGCCGGAGCCGTCATCGGCCTGGCCCTCGGGGCGCTCGGCGGCGGCGGCAGCGTCCTGGCCGTTCCCGCCCTGATCTACCTCCTCGGCTTCACCCCGGCCGCCGCCGCCACCGCCTCGCTGATCATCGTCACCGCCACCTCCGCGACCACCCTCTACACCCACGCCACCTCCGGCAACGTCCGCTGGAAGACCGGCGCGCTGTTCGCGGCCGCCGGGATGGTGCCCGCAATCGCCGCGGCCACCCTCGCCGCCCGCCTGCCCGAGGCGGTGCTGACCGCCGCGTTCGCCGCGATAGCGGCCCTCGCCGCCCTCAGGATGCTCAAGCCCCCCGACCCCGACCAGCAGCCCAGGCCCGTCAGACCGGCGCGGGCCGCCGGTGCGGGCGCCGGACTGGGCGCGGTCACCGGCTTCCTCGGCGTCGGCGGCGGCTTCCTCGCCGTCCCCGCCCTCGTCTCCGTCCTCGGACTGCGTATGCGCGCCGCGGTCGGCACCAGCCTCCTGGTTATCACCGTCAACTCCCTCGCCGCGCTCGCCGCTCGCGCCGGCACCAGCACGCCCCTGCACTGGGCGGTCATCGCCCCCTTCACCGGCGCCGCGATCCTCGGAGCCTGGGACGGCAAACGCCTCGCCTCCAAAGTCTCCGGCCAAGCCCTCCAGCGGATCTTCGCGATCGTGCTCCTGGCCGTCGCCGCCCTCATGCTCACCGACGCCGTCCACTGACCTTCCCGCCCGTGACCCGCAACGGCGCTCCGCCGCCACCCTCCCGCCAATACCCCCCGGGGTAACTTGGTGTCCATAACCGGGCACCGCCGACAACAAGGACGGAACACCGCCTCATGACCACCCCCCGCGCCCTCGACACCGACCAGGCCCGCACCCGCCTGCATGAACTGATCGTCCTGGACGTCCGCACCCCCGGCGAGTACGCCACCGGCCACCTCCCCGGCGCCCTCAACATCCCCCTCGACCACCTCGACCGGGCCCTCCCCGACATCCGCCACGCAGCCCAGCGCGGAGACATCCTCGTCGCCTGCGCCTCCGGCGCCCGCTCCGAGAACGCCTGCAAAACCCTTGCCGACAACGGCATCACCACCGCCACCCTCACCGGCGGCACCGGAGCCTGGGCAGCGGACGGCAATGCCCTCCACCACCCCGACGGCGCCCGGCGTACCGCGTGGAGCATGGAACGCCAGGTCCGCCTCACCGCCGGCGCCGTCGTCCTGGCCGGCCTCGCCCTCGGTCGCCTGCGCCCCGCCTTCCGCCTCGCCTCAGCGGGCACCGCCGGCGGCCTGGTCTTCTCCGCCCTCACCAACACTTGCGGCATGGCCGCCCTCCTCGCCAAACTTCCTCACAACCGCCCCCACCAGGGCGACCTCGCCGCCACCCTCGCCGCCCTCCGCAACCACTGACTCCGCCCGCCGGGATACCCCCTGGGGTACCATGGGGTGAGAACACAAGGCCAGGAGGCACCGGTGAAAGTCGACGACGACTCAGTCAACGCAGTCCTCAACCGCCTGCGCCGCGCCCAAGGCCAACTCGCCGGCGTCATCGCCATGATCGAAGCCGGCCGCGACTGCAAAGACGTCGTCACCCAGCTCGCCGCCGTATCCAAAGCCCTGGACCGCGCCGGCTTCAAAATCGTCGCCAGCGGCATGCGCCAGTGCATGACCAACGCCGACCAGAACCAGGCCCCCATGACCGAGGAAGAACTCGAAAAACTCTTCCTCGCCCTCGCCTGACGCACCACCCCGAACGACCCGGCCGCCACCACGAGCCGGGCCGTCCGCGTACCTGCACTTACCATGGCACTGCGGCGCATCCCCCATGAGGCTTCCCCGACGCGAGACCCACCAGCCAGACTCGATACCGTGCGCACGGTGACCAGGAAAACGAAGATGTACGCGGAAGACAGTGATGACCGTGGATTGTCGGCGTGGGCGTTCACCGCACTCATGCTGGGCGCCTTCGCCGTCGTAGCGGCGTGCGCACTGCTGGGTGGCTGGGTCGGGCTGACCGGCATCGTGGTCACTGCGGTCGTCCTCATCGGCTTCGCCGCCTCCCGTATGTAGCGCGCACAAGCGCCAACTGGAACCGAGGTTCCGGCAAGTCGCCGCTCGCAAAAGTCCTCTCGGAACCGACATGTTGTGCGACGGGGTTCTGTGAGACTTCAGCCATGGATTTGACGCCCGATCAGGTTGCACTGGCGGTAGAGCGTCACAACTGCCCGGACTGTGACGCGGCAGCGCCTGCCGCACCTGGGCGGGAAGACCGCCGCGACAAGCGCGGCTACCGGAAGGACGAGCCGCACGGCATGAAGAAGCGCGAGATCTCGCAGGTGCTGACCAAGGTCTTCCAGGGGCTCAGGGCAAACGGCGTGCGGCCCGCCGCTGTGGCCGGCGAGCTCGGCCTGACCGTGGACGAGATGAACAAGATGCTCTTCGGCCTGACCATCACCATGGTCGAGGGCGGCGGCGAGCAGACCGAGCGTGAACCACGGCGAGCGCTGTCCCTGGTGAACTGACGACGCCCGTCCTGCAGCCTTTCAGGCTCGACGAACACGACGGCTGGGCCCCTTACGGGCCGCAGCCGTCGTGTGGACATGGGCGGATCAGGTTCAGGCCAGCCCAGACACGGTCTGGGCGTTGCTCCGCCCTTCCAGGTGGATCTGGTGGCTCGTCGCGTTCTGGGCGAGGGAGAAGCCGAGGACGAACACCTTCTGCCGTTCCATCCCATAGGCGACCATGCGGCGGTTCCAGAGACTCTGGTCGAACTGGGCGTGTACGGACTCGGAGTCCGCGCGGTAGGGGTAGACGAGCTGGTGTGCGAGTGTGGACTGGGGGATCTGCTGGAGTAGTTCGGCGCGATGGAATCCGCGCTCACGGTCGCTCTTGGGGCGTTTGCCGCTGCCGGCTTGACGCAAAGCGCGATCCGCAGGGGTGGTAGTGATGCCGACGGGGACGCGGTGTGTGTGGTCTCCGTGACGGCAGGCGATGCGCAGGACGTGGTACCAGCGGCTCTTGGTGATACCGAGGCGGGGCTCCAGCTTGGTGATCGGGACTGGCGCAAGGATGCGGGTGCCGTCGTCGAGGGAGATGCTTTCGGCGATGCGTCCTTCGTTGCACCAGAGCTCGTGGCCGCTCCGGCAGAGCTTGATGTGTTCGTAGAACACGGGAGTCACCGAGCCGTGCTGCTTGTTGATGGCCAGCATTCCCCGGCGAGCCAGGGCGTCGCGGTGGATACCGCGCAAGGCGCCGTCGTAGACGACGCCCATACAGTCCGGCAGGACGTCCTTGAGCATGGTGAACTGGCGTTCGGCCACCGCTGCTTCGTCCTCGTACTCGCCGCCGGCGACGTAGGCGAAGGAGAGGATGAGGCGGGTCCAGTAGCCATCGGACCGGCCCGAGGCGAAGAACCACTTGGTGCCGCGGACCTCCCGTTTGGCCTTCTCGCCGTTCTCGTAGTAGACGCGGGCGGCGGGGTCCACGCGGGGGTTGCGGAGCACGCCCGTGCTCTCGTCGACGGTTGCACTCTTCCTTGCTTTCGAGATCGCCCGTGGGACGGTGGCGTCGCCCACGAGGAGCTGTCGGCGCTCCGGGCGGCTCCAGACCTTGGGAACGCCGGACGGGAAGAGCCCCTGTTCCAGTGCCTGTCTGGCGGCGTAGCTGCGGAATGCTTCTTCGAGTGCGTCGCTGCTCGGGACCAGCAGCTTGTCCACGGCGTCCTGGAACTGGTGGCGTGACGGTGCGTTCAGGCGGTTGGGCCTGCCCTGCTCGGGCAGCGGGTCACCGAAGATGTCGTCAGGCACGGGGCGGTACTCCGTCGGTGTAGGCGGGATCGCAGCGCCAGTCGAAGCCGATGATGGCGGCGGCGCGGTCGAGGGAGCGAAGGCCGATGCTGCGGGCCGCCTCCTCGATGCGGCCGGTCGCCTCGAATGCGGCGATGGCGGCGGTGGCGGTGATGGAGGCGGGTTTGACGTCGGGCTCATCGCCGAGCCCTGCGCGGCGAAGGAGGTCCCCGAGGGCGACGCAGGCGCGGGCTTGAAGGGCTGCGTCGGAAGTGGGACGGCTCGAGACTGCGAGGCGCGCCGTTGAGGGCTCGGGGTGCTGGGCGCTGACGTGCCGGGCGCGTTCGGCCAGTACGTGACGCCCCCAGGCATCCAGTCGGCACCACCGTGGCTCGTACTTGCTGGAGCCGTGTATCCACACCCTGCTGTAGGCCATGTCGAGGTCCGCGACGACGGTGTGGCCGATCTCGCCGCTGTGCCCGCCTGCGAGGGCCAGCGCGGCGGCTGCGGCATGCCGGGTGGGGCGGGTGGTGAAGGAGGCGTGGTGGCGCAGGTCCACGATTTCGTCCTCGGTCAGGGCGCGGACGCCCTCATGGGTACGAGCGGGGAGAACGATGTCCCCGGTCGGGTCCTGGTCGCTCAGGCCGAGCTCGCGCAAGGTGCGGAAGGCAGCCCGTACGACGCTGCGCCGCAGCAGCCGCGTGGCTACGGCGGCATCGGAGACGTGACCGTGGCGGCTGTGGCCCTTGGCGTTGACGAAGTCCTCGACCAGCCCGGGCCGGACGTCGCTGATCAACAGCGTGCCTCGCACGGTGGCGTACCGGCCGAGTCGCCGGAGCAGCAGGCCGAACTTGTCGAAGGTCTGGCCCGACATTTCGTCATGAGCGGCCATTTCCTGCCAGACCTGGAGTACACGGTCGATGCCGTGCGTGAGGGAGAGGTCAGTTCCCACGATGAGCGTCCTCCGATGGGCGGTACCGGGCAGACCGATTGCTCCGCCCCGATCCGGCACAGGGTGAGGCGAACGATCTAATGCGTTCCATACATGCAACACATTGAGCATGGTTGATCTCCGCGGCAACATGGAGTGTGCGAATGGGTGAGCGGGGGCGCGGCGAAGCCCGTCCGGGCTGCCGTCGACGGGGCGTAGCCCGCTTACTGGGTGCGCGGCGGGCTGTCGGGAGGGCTGTTGGCAGGCTCAGGCGCCGAGGCCAGAGCGGCGATGATCGTCCGGTAGCCGTCCATGACCGCGAGGAAGCGCTCGCGCGGAAGCGCCGTGATTGCCTCGCTGGAGCCCAGGAGCGGGGGAGCCGGGGCGCGGGCTGCCTCCCTCGCCAGTTCCATCTGCCCGTCTTCGCCCTTGCGGATGACCAGGGCGTACTCCAGCCAGTGCACCAGATGGAGCCCACGCTCGATCCGCTTGCTCAATCCACGGGCCAAGTGCTGGGCCAGCACGGCGGCTTCCTGTGGACCGTGCTCGAGCAGCCGGATGGCGGCCGTGGTGAACCACGTGGGCGACCACAGCTCGCCAAGGTGGAGCCGGGCCCGGGCTGAGTCCGCAGACCGCAGCTCCGCCAGCCGTTGGCCGGCGGGGGTGAGAGCGAACATCTGGCAGCCCGGCTCAAGGAGCCCGTTCTGCCTCAGAAAGCCGTGCGCTCCGGCGATGGTCTTCTCGCTGATTCCCATGGCCGCGCTCACTGCGCCGATAGGGGCGCCGTCCCGTTCCTTGTGCTGCAGGCGTGCGGTGACGTCCAGCAGTTCAAGCTGTCGGCGGGGCTCCATCGCCTCGGTCGGCAGGATCCTGGCACGGGTCGACCCGTTGGACGTCCCGCCGCTCATCGGTCCGCCCGCAGGAGAGTGCGGGAAGGGTCGTGAGCGAATGCTCGAAGCCGCACAGATTGGTGCATTCTTGCACAGAAAGTCATGATGGGCCCTCAGCTGACGTGTCATCGGCGCCGCCAGGGTCTAGCCCCCCTGGCGGCGCCTCTTCGTCCGCGTGATGAAGTGCGGCCGCTACGTATGCGCCTCCAATGGCACCAGTCGATAGGTCGCGCGGCCGAGGAGTGCAACCTGTCCGCGGTCGCACAACGTTCTGATCGTCGAGCGGACCGAATTGGGCGGTGTTTGAGGGCGGCCGCGCTGGACGTGAGCTCTGATCGAGGAGAGCTGGGTCGCCTTCCCGTCGGCAAGGGCTTCAAGAACGAGCGCCCTCACCGTGGGTGCAACTGCTGGGCCAGTGTCATGTGTCGAGCGGCCCGGACTGCTGGCCCGCGGTTTGGGCTGGTCCGGCTGTTCGGCTTCAGTCCCGCCTGTGGTGTCGCGGTCAGGCTGAGTGAGAAGTCGCTCGGCATCGGCGATGATCTCGCGCACCACCGCGAGCCGCTCCGCGGCCACTGTGTGCTCCTGTTCCGCGGCCGCGAGCTCCCGCTCGGCCTCGACGAGGCGCTGGCGCAGTTCGTTCACGTAATACGCAGCCTTGGTGCACGCCTCGTCGGCGGAGACCCACTTGTCTCGCTCGGTGGCCTCGATCTGGCGCAGATGGGTGACGAAGGGGTCCTCTGCATTGCTTGCCCTCGTGTGCACGCTTCGCCTCCCTCCTGAGTGATCCACGCACAAGCTAGCGATCCGAAGCTCGCACCGCAGGGGAATGGCGACACTCGAAGCACTTCTTCTCGCTCGCACCTGGTGACGTGTCAAATCACAATGGTCAAACCCCAGTTGAGGGCTCTGGGTTGGCGTTCCTCGGGGGTGCGTCAGTCGAAGGCTACTTCGCCCCAGAGCAGCCTAGGCAGGGCGTGCGGCCAATGCGCGCATCAGGGAAGCTGGCTCGCCTCGGGTGACCTCATCCGAGGGCGCCGAGCGCCTGCCGGATCCAGATGCGCCCGACCGGCTCCCCGGTCGGCCCTCCTGGCTGTCGTGTTGGTTCCCCGGGTGCTGTGTCGGGCCTCGCCCCCATCCATGACATCCGACGGGGCGCGATGGCCGCAAAACACCCGGGCGGTCGGCCCTGAAGCTCTATGCTGTTCCGTACTTGCAACACTCGATTGGAATCCCTGAAGGGATTCCCTACGGGGAAGGGTCGGGCCCATGGGTGCGTGGGATGATCTCGGCATGCCCCGGAGCAGCAATGACAAGCAGCCATGCGACTACGTCGCAGACGGCACTTGGCCCCATGCTGTCCTGGCTCCTGGTGCGCCGGTCAGCGCCTACTACGGCCAGTCCCTCTCCAGGAACCTGGAGCGAGCCATGGCGTCCACCGGGCATACGTTGCGTAGCCTTGCCGAGGCGACAGGCCTTACCCACTCGACGGTCAGCCGGGTTCTCAACGGCAAGGTCATGCCGGACCTGGGCACGCTGGCCCGCCTCGAGGCGGCTTTCGGCTTTCAGCTCTGGCCCGGGCCGGCGGCTCTGCCGCCGAGTCCGCCAAAGCCCTGAGTCGCTGCTTCGTCCGCTGTTCAGCCCGCCCGGCGTGCATCCTGAGCGCTGTGCCGCATTCTTTTTCTTATGGGCATGTATGCACCGAGCGCACGGCGTGAGGTCCACCTGCTGTGCTTCGACGGTCGCCAGAGGATCGGCCTCGTTCGGCACGCTCGGGACTCCTTGAGTCTTCCGACGGCCGCCTGCGCACCACAGGAGTCCTACCGCGAAGCGGTGTGCCGCCTCGTGGACGGGGCGGCAGCACTGCGCTTCGGTGGGGTTGTGGCACGGCTGGATGTCTATCCCCACGGAGCGGCCGCGCATCGCAAGCGCCTGTTCACGGCGCACGCTGAACGTTCCTGCTCCGCATCGTGGTTGTGGATGCCATGGCGTCAGGCCGTCCTGAGGCTGCCCTCGCTCGGCACTTCGGAGCTTGTGGAATTTGTGGAGGGCTACCTCGAAGGCTGGATCCCGGACGGATGGATCACACTTACTTCAGATCTCCGGCGCTGACGCCTCGCTACCGCCCGACCGTTGAGGTTGTAGCAAGGAGGCTTCGGTACAGCAGGAACATCCATCGGCGCGAGGGAATGATGCTTGCGTGCGAGGGCTCCCGGTCGAGCCGCCCTCATGATGGGGTGGGCTGTCGCCTCGTGGTGCGTTCAGCGGAGTGCGCTTGTTCCGCTTTGACGGACACCATCGGTGTGGTGTTCAGGCCGCGAGAGCGGCCTCGTAGTCGGCGGGACTGACGTAGCCGAGGCTGCTGTGGAGACGGTGCAAGTTGTACCAGCTTTCGATGAAGTCGAAGATCGCTGTGCGGGCTGTGGCCTTCTTCGCCACCATCAAACGCGAATTGCTCGACACCACCGCCTGGCCCAGCCGGGCGGCGCAGCCTACCGATCGACCGGAAGCGTACGTGCGGCCCCAGGCCCCGAACCTGACCTTTCCCCGTCCTGCCGGTCACGTGATCCTTTGGGATTCGCCTCGTGTCCCGTGGCGTGAGGAGCGCTGAGCAAATGGCGGGGATCGGCAGCCCGGACGATCGCGGATTCCACCGCGGCCACCCGGTCGGCGAGCAGGCCGAGGGCGGCCACGGCCCGCGTGAGGGGGTCCTCCTCGGGGCCGCCCAGCGCCTGTCGGCGTGCATAGGGGGACTTGATCTCGGCCCAGCGGGCGGCCTGCTTATCGGTCAGGGTGGAGCGCAGTTCGGCGAGCTTGAGGAGGTTGGCCTCGGCGCCCGCAGTGAGGGTCTGGGCCTCGCCCTTGTAGTGGTCGTCGATGACGGCTGCGAGTTCCGAGGCGTTCATGACGGGCACGATGCGCTGGGCAATCTTGTTCAGGTTGCGGTACGAGCCCTGGAGCTGGAAAGGCGGTTCGGTGCGAGTGGCGTCGGACTGGGCGGCGGAGGCCATGTACGCCCCGTTGACCGCGAGGACCGTCTCGCGGGCGGTGAGCAGATGCCGCAGTACGGCGAGGATCCGGTCGAGCTCGGCGGGTGCGTACGGGTGCGCGAGCAGGTCGCGGCGGACAGTGGGGTCTTCGGCCGCCAGACGGACGAGCACGTCGAGGTCGGCGCGGTCCCGTCCGGCGAGAGGAGCGAGGACCGGGTTGGAGGTGAGGGCGTTCTCGATGAAGCTCAACGCGAAGACGTCCTCCTTCCCGGTCAGGACGTCGCCGAGGTTCCAGACATCGGCGCGGTTGGCGAGCATGTCTGGGATGCGGAAGCGCTGCCCGGACTCGGTGTAGGGGTTGCCGGCCATGCAGACCGCAAAGCGCTTGCCGCGCAGGTCGTGGCCGCCCAGGGTGCGGGTGGCGTCGCACAGCGGGATGAACTTCTGCAGCAGCTCCGGTGAGGTGTGCTGGATGTCGTCCAGGTACAGCAGGACGTTGTTGCCTGCCGCCAGCGCGAAGTTGATCTTCTCGACCTCCTGGCGGGCTGTGGCGTCCGGCGCCTCCGCCGGATCCAGGGAGGTGGTGGTGCGGCCGAGGGCCGGTCCGTCGACCTTCACCAGAAGCAGGCCGAGGCGGTCGGCGACGTACTCCATGAGCGTCGTCTTGCCGTAGCCGGGCGGCGAGACGAGCAGCAGCAGACCGCTGCTGTCGGTCCGCTTGCCGTTTCCGGCCGCTCCGAGCTGCTTGGCGAGGTTGTCACCGATGAGGGGCAGGTACACCTCGTCGACGAGCCGGTTGCGTACGAACGAGGACATGACGCGGGGGCGGTATTCGTCGAGGCGCAACCGGGTGCGCTCGGCGGCGACGAGCGTGGCGCGCAGTTTCTGGTACGCGCGGAAGCCCGGGGCGACCCGGTCGGCGAAGTCGGCGGTCCGGTGGAGGAATTCGTCGAGTCGGAGCTGCAGGGTGCGGTGGGTGATCCGCGGGTGCGTGCCGAGCAGGCCGCCGACGGCAGCCGTCATGGGTGCGTCCACGTCGTGGCGTGGCAGGGCGGGAGTTACCTCGAGCGCGACGGCCTCGGCGAGGTCGCCGGGGTCGATGTTCTCGCCGCAGCTGGCCGCGTACGAGAGGAGCCAGCCTTCGACGAGCCGGTGCGCGCCGGCGGCGTCCTGGGCCGCAAGGTGGGCGCGTACGTCCTCGTCGTACGGGGACGAGCCGACAGCCCGGCGGAACTTGTCGAGCAGGGTACGGGCCGCTGCGCTCGTGGCGAAGGACTCTCCGGAGGACAGCTCCTCAAGCAGGTACTCGGCCGCGATGCCCTGCCCGTACGGCTGTGTGCCCGGCATGCGGGATGCGAACGCGGCCATCGCGCCGCCCAGTTCGGCCCCCAGTGCGTCGAGTGCCGGGGCGCTGCCGAACATCTCACGCGCCCGGATCAACGAGATCGCCTGACGGGTCCACGTCTCCCGTGTTGACGGTGTCGTCCCGTGCGCCCAGAACAGCTGGGCCGCTGCCCTGGCGGCAGCCGGGTAGCGCAGCAGTCCGGCATCCTCGCGCAGCCTCAGCACAACGCTGAGGATTGCCGTCGCGTCATCGTCGTGGACGCCGCGCTCGTATCCCTCGTCGTACGCCGCTTCCGCGGCCTGCCGTACGACGGCGGGCAGGTCGCCTCCCGACAGTGCTTCGGCGCCGTGCTCGGCCAGCATCCTGGCTGCGAGGTACTCCGCCCGATAGACCTCGGGCGACTCGGACGGCAGCGGCTGCCTCCAGTAAGGACGGGTGTCTGTGAACTCGGGGTCGGTGACGGCAGAGCGGTAGTCGGTGCCGGTCAGCGCGAACGCCAGGCCGTCCCCGTGCGGGACGAGGGTGAGTTCCGGCGCCTGTGTCGTGACGGCGAAGCGGTGCCGGCCCAGCCGGATCGTTCCGCCGCCGTCCGCGAACAGCTCGGTACGGTCGCGCAGTGCCCGTCCCGCCTCCTGGCGAGCGGCCTTCAGCCTGCCGTCCAGCTCCTCCGCCCGCGCCTGGTCGCCGAGTGTGCGCAGCTCCTCCGCGGTGTGGCGGACCTTGGCCACCATCGGGTCCGAGGTGAAGTACGTGTTGACCGCGTCGAGGCTGTCCACGGTGGACGCACGGCGCACGATCGCGTCCAGGACCCGAAGGGCGGAGTCCGCGAGCCGTTCCGCACGCCGGGCGCGGGCGTCCTGAAGCGTCTGCTTGCGCGCCGAGAACGCCTCATAGACCTCGGCTCGCTTCTGAGCGATGTCGGTGAGGAAGTCGTCGTGGTCGGCGAAGCGCGACTCCAGGTTCTCCAGCTGGAGCAGCAACCGGGCCAGCTGTGCGTCGCAGCTCTCGGGGGAGTCGGCAGCGGCCAGTGCGCCGGTCACCGACTGCCCGAGCAGTGCGAATTCGGCCGAGAACTCGGCGCGGCCCTCCCGGTCGAGGAGTTCCCGGCGGCGGCCGTGCAGGGTTGCGCGGGCGCGGTTGGCACCGCCGAGGACCTCGGCGATTCGCTCCAGGATCGAGGTGCGCACGGTCGCGTCACCGATATTCAGGCCCGCGACGACCTCGGTGAGCGTCTGCAGTCCGAGGGCCCGCTCTTCCAGGCGTTCCGCGACCGGCCCCGCCTCGGCGACGGTGGCGATCGTCTCGGCGTCGGCGGTGAGCTGCTCGACCTCCGTGTGATAGCCGGCGAAGGCGTCTTCGCGCCGGAGGAAGGCCACCGCTCGCTGTGCGGCGGAGGCGATGTCCGCCTCGACGTCGTGCGCGAGCGCCTCGATGCGCTCGGTGTCCGCGTAGCGCATCTCCTTGAGGGTCATCAGGTGCCCCTGGGACGCGCGCAGTTCGGTGATGCGAGCGATCCACTCTTCCGCGGAGGCGGGTGCCTCGCCGCGGATGCGCCGGACCAGTCTGCCGATCTGCGCGGCTGACTCATCGAGCGCGTCGGCCGCCTGGCGGGTCAGCGTCTGTACGGTCTCGAACTCGTCCAGGACCTGCCCTGCGGTGGCCCGCACGTCGTCCAGCAAAGAGCGCAGATCCCCGGCGTCCGCGTCGCCCAGCCAGTGGTACTGGTCGGCGGCGCGGGTACAGACCGCGACGAGAGCCTCGTACAACTCGCCAGGCGGGGTGGTTTCGGTGGCCTGGCGGGCGATGGCCAGGCAGTCGGAGATGCCACGGACCAGGTCGGCGTTGCCGATACGGGCGAGCGGCCCGGAGCCGACGGGCGTGGCGGCCGCGTGGGTGTCGCAGACGTACGGGCTCCGCCAGAGCTGCACCAGGTGTATGCGGGCCGGCTCGTCGGAGTCGGGGGCACGCAGGACGGCGAGTGTGCCGTCGTCGAAGAGGTCGTAACCGCGGCAGGAAAGCGGGCTGGCGACCTCCTTGCGGATCAGGTTGTAGGGCAGCAGCAGGCTGCGGCCCTCGTCCCTGGAGTGGAAGGCGTACAACACGTCCTCGCCGTTCGGGGAGCGCACAGCGCGCTCGAACTCCCAGTCCGCAGCCGTCTGCGCATCGAAGGTCTTCACCGCGCCGGTGGCCAGGCAGTAGCCACCGGGGAAAACGATGCCCTGGTCGTCGGGCAGCCGGCGGCAGGCCCGCCCGATGCCGTCTAGGCGCACCACGGACTTCGTGAGGGCGTTGAACACCAGATGGCGCGGGTTGTCCTCCTTGTAGGGGCGGACGCGCAGCAGGATCAGAGTGCCCACGCGGGCGTACGCGACCTCCGCGTCGGCGAGCGACTGCAGCGGCTCGTCGACCCCCTCGCTGTATATACCCTCGCCCGACTCCGTGTCGTTCTCGCTCTTCACTGTGAGGGTGCCGCCGACCGTCGCGACGAAGAGTTCTGCGCCGATGGAGATGTGCGGGTGCCGGCCGAGCACGTGGTCGTCGCGGGCGGTTTCCACCCATGTGACGTCGTGCGAGGGCAGGGAGGAGTGGTCGCGCTCCCCGCGGGCATCCATGAAACGTGCCTCTCCGGCCGGAGTCAGCGCCCAGCGCAGGACGCGTATGTCCTCGGCCTTCTCACCGGTGCGGAACACGGCCAGAAGCCTGTCCTCGACGCGACGCAGCCTGGTCAGACGCGCGCCCTGGTAGTAGCGGCACAGGGCGGCGAATTCCTGTACGAAGTCCGCGTCGTCCAGAAGGCCGGGAGCGGCGTCTTCCGCCAGCCGGTTCAGGTCACGGTCGTAGAGCGTGAAGACGTCGCCGACCGATGTCCGGGGCGTCAGCGCGGCCAAGGCGCTGCACCCGAAGAGCAGTTTGTCGCCGACGACGACGATGTCGCGCGGCAGACAGGCTGTCTCGGTGCTGATGCGCTCGGTGCCGGTCAGAGCAAGCTCGGTGGAACCGAACTCCGCGATACGGGCCGAGTTGAGGGCTTCGGCGCGCCGGGCCAGCTCAATGGCCTGCGCAGCGAGCCGGTCGCGCAGCACCTCGTACGTACCGGCGTCCATGCCACCCGCCGTCGGCACCGTTGTCGCCGTCGCCATGGGAAAACCTTTCCTGGTTCTCAAGAGTGGGCCTGTGGCCGCCGACCCCCGTTCGGCGGCCACAGGCCCGGTCGGTGCCCGCGCTCAGGCCCTGACGGACCCGTTGAGCGCGGTGAGCGGGGTGTCGGCGAGGCCGAGCTCGCCTGCCTTGTCGAGAAGCTGGTTCAGTTGGGCTGCGGGCGCGACACCGGTGTGCATCAGGTTCAGGAGCAGCGCGGAGACGGTCAGATTCTGCACATCACCTGTGGAGACGGAGCCCAGCACCTTCGTCAGGTCGTCGGTGAAAGACGCGGATCCGTCCAGCCACGGCTTCGCGAGAGCCTGAGCAGTCTGGGAGTGCTCGACGAACCCGTCGATGCTCTTTCCCAGGGAGATGGACTGCACAAGCCGGTCGAAGAAGACGGACTCGCCGCCGACGATGTTGATGTCGGCGTTCTCGAGACCGGTGGCGAGGACCGTGGCCTGTGCCTCGGCGACCTGCCGTTGCACGTCAAGTCCCGCCAGGCGGATGTCCTTCTCCGCCTCCAGGCGCAGTCGGTACTCCTCGTGCCCGCGCGAGGCGTCGTCGAGTGCGGCCATGGCCGCAGCCTTCTCGGTCAGGCCTTCTGCCTCGGCCTTGAGCTTGTCCCCGATCGCCGCTGCCCCTGCCGCGCCCTTCGCCCGTACTCCTTCGGCCTCGGCCAGCAGTCGGGCCTGCGCAGCTCCGGCCTCCGCACGGCCGGTCTTCTCAATAGCGTCGGCTTCCTTCTCCCGTACCTGCACGGCGGCGAGGCCCTCGGCCGCGGCCTCCGCCTGGATGCCCTCGGCGAGCCGGATCTTGGCGCGGGCGTCCATGTCGGCGGCCTTGCCACGGGCCTCGGCGAGCGTGAGCTCCTCCGCCGCCCGGTGCACAGCGGCCTGCTCGGCCGCCTCGGCCGCCTTGATGTCCTTGACCAGCTTTTCCTGCGCCTCGGCCTCCGCCGCGATGACGATGGCCTGGCGGTTGCGCTCGGCCTCCTCGACGGTACGCAGCTTCTTGATCGACTCCTCCTGCTCGGCGACCGTACGGTCCACCGCCACCCGCTCCCGGATGACCTCCGCGATGTCGCGCCGCTCAGCCTCGACCTCCTTCTCGGCGGAAATACGGGTCAGTTCGGTCTCCCGCTCCCGGGCGATGACCTCCAGCAGCCGGTCCTTCTCGATGCGCTCGTTCTCCACGGCGATGACGCGCTCGCGGTTCTTCGCGGCGACGGCGACCTCGCGGCCCTGGTTCTCCCGCTGCACGCCGAGCTGCTCCTCGGTCTTGAGGAAGGCGCTCTGTGCCCGCAGCCGCTCCTCCTCGACCACCCGCGCGGTCTCCGCCTCCTCACGGGCCCGCACCGTCTCGATCTCGCGCTTCTGCTTGATCTCGGCGTCCGCCTGGCGGCGCTCCAGCTCCAGGATCGCCTCACGGGCGTCCACGTTCTGCCGGGTGAGCTCCTTCTCCTCATGGCGCTGGAACTCATTGGTGCGCACGTGCTCGACAGCGGTCAGCTCGGTGATCTTCCGGATGCCCTGGGCGTCGAGGATGTTGCTGGCGTCCAGCTGCGCGAGCGGTGTCTGCTCCAGGTAGTCGATCGCGGCGTCCTCGAGGCTGTAGCCGTTCAGGTCGGTGCCGATGACCTGGATGATGCGGTCCCGGAACTCATCGCGCTTGGTGTAGAGATCGGTGAAGTCGAGCTGCTTGCCGACCGTCTTCAGCGCCTCGCTGAACTTCGCGTTGAAGAGCTCCTGGAGGGTCGCCTGGTCGCTCGCCCGGGCGGTGCCGATGGCCTGGGCGACCTTGATGACGTCCTCGACGGTCTTGTTGACCCGTACGAAGAACGAGATCCGGATGTCGGCGCGGATGTTGTCCTGGCAGATGAGCCCGTCGCGACCGGTCCGGGAGATGTCGATGGTCTTCACCGAGATATCCATGACTTCGGCCTTGTGCAGCACGGGCAGCACGACCTGTCCGGTGAAGGTGACGTCGACCTTCCGCATCTTCGACACGATCAGCGCCTTGCCCTGCTCCACCTTCCGGAACAGTCGGCTGATGACGAAGAGCATGGCGATGGCTATGAGCAGGACAACGGCGACGAGCAAGCCGATGCCCATGGTGATGGCATCCATGAGAAGTCCTCGGGTGAGAGGTGGAGAAAGAGCGAAGGCTCAGGCGGCGGTGCAGGGGTCGAGCGCCGTGTCGTAGGGCGCGACCCAGAAGAACTCGCCGGCGTCGTCGTAGGCGTACAGGAGCCCTGTGCTGCCCAGGGGCAGTGCATCTGTGCCGGTCTGGCGGACCTGTACGACAGCTGTGGAGCCGTCCCGCGCGACGACCTCCGCCTGGCCGAAGTCCGCGTCCACCCGCCCCGTGCGGATGGTGCAGGTCAGCCCCACGAAGTCCTGCCGGGACGGCCCGGGTTCATCGGGGAACAGCTTCGCCAGCGGTCGCACGAGCAGCCGCGTCATGCGCCACGCGAAGATCAGGGAGGCGACGAGCAAAGCCGCGCCGAGCAGATGGAACAGGGCACCGGACATGCCCGTACGGGCGAGAAGTACGGAGCCGGTAAAGCTTGCGAACCACGCCAGGGCGATCACCAGCGAGACCGACACAGCGACAGGCACTCCGCCGAGGCTCAGCGCGTCGGTGTCCACATCAGCGTCGAAGCTGTCGGAGTCGGCGGCGCCGAGCAGCACAAGCAGCCAGAAGCCGATCACGACCACGAGCGCCGAGGTGAACAACACCGTGGGGAACCCGGCAGCAGCCTCAACGAACTCAGCCACCGGTCATCCCCTTCATGCGCGGACCACGAGTCACATCCGCCGGACCATGGAGCTGGGTGCTCCTTTCCGGCTTCCGGCAGAAGATCTGTCCCTCCGCCCGGCTCAGCACATCCTGACAGCGCTGTAGCCCTGTTCGCATTGCCGTACACCGGCAATCTTTATGGCTCCTTGATGCCGGTAACCAACCCTCGGAGCGTGCATGCCACCCTTGACCTCTGCGCGCCAGGAAGTCGTCATCAGCGCGTCAGGAAACGGGGAGGAACCATGGCGGAGCAAGGGATACCCGAGGAGTATCTGGAGGGGTATGCCCAGGTCCTGGCCGCTGCCTGTGCCACTGGCCGGAAATTGACCCGCGATGAACTGGAATCGCTCCGGACCAGGGGGGAGCGGGCCGCAGAGGCAGGCATGGGGCTGCGTGCTCTGGTCCGAGCCCACCTCTGTGCCGCCCAGACCGTGCAGCCAGAGCTGCCCCGTTCCGCTGCCGACCATCTGCTCGCCGCTGTCGAGCAGTCTGTGGACGCCTTCGCCGAGGGCCATGAGCGCGCCCAGCGACTGGCTGTGCGTCAGGAGGAGGCGGCCCGCCGCGAGTTCATCGACGACCTGCTCTACGGGCGCAGCGACCTCGGCCGCCTCGCCGAGCGCGCCGAACGCTTCGGACTGCTTCTCTCCCATGCCCACGCCGTCGCTGTGGCGCAAGGTGCAGAGCAGTACGACGACGGCTTTCCCGTCACCCGGCGGATCGAGTCGTCCCTCGTCGCCCGCTTCGGAAACCGCCGCATCCTGCTCACCACGAAGGACGGCCGGCTGATCTGCATCGCGCCCGGTGACCAGCCCGATGTACTGAGCTTCTTCGCCAAGCAGGCCTACGCGGGAACGGACGGCGGCCGGGTGGCCATCGGCCGCCCCCATCCAGGCGCCGGCGGCGTCGTCCACTCCTACGAGGAGGCACTGAACGCCCTCGACCTGGCCGCACGCATGGACCTCGAAGGCCCCGTGCTGCATGCCGCCGACCTCCTGGTCTATCCAGTGCTCACCCGGGACCGGCAAGCCATGTCCGACCTCGTGCGGAGCGTTCTCGGCCCGCTCCAACAGGCACGCGGCGGCGCCCAGCCGCTGATCGACACGCTCACCGCATACTTCGACACCGGCTGCGTGGCCGCCGAGGCAGCCCGGCGTCTCTCCCTGAGCGTCCGGGCCATGACCTATCGGCTCGACCGCATACACAAGCTGACAGGAGCCGATCCCGGCGACCCCGTCCACCGCTACACCCTCCAGACAGCGGTCATCGGCGCCCGGCTGCTGGACTGGCCCAACAAGGATCTCTGAGCGCTCAGGCCGTCCGCATGCCCGGCGGGGGACTGAGCCCAGTGCACCTCTGGGCGCAGCGAGTTGCCAACCACTGAGGCGTGGCCTGCGCGGGACCGGGCGGGCTGCCGTGCATGCTGGGCACGCATACGCCACGTTCTGGGAGACGCGTATGAAATGGCTGGTCTCATTGGTCGGAGCAGCACTCCTCATGGTCGCGCTGCGGGACGTGTTCCACACTCTGTGGCACCCCACCCGTCACGGAGGGCTGAGCCGGCACGTCATGGCGGCGCTGTGGAGACTGTCCCAGCGCCTCACTCTTCGCAGACGGGCGGCAGGGCTGGCCGGTCCGCTCGCCATGGTGACAGTGGTGGCGATGTGGGCGGGCACTGTCGTCGTGGGATGGGCACTGATCTACTGGCCGCACCTGCCGGACGCTTTCTCGTTCGCTGCGGGCCTGAAGCCGGCCGAGCACGGCGGGCCGGTGGATTCGCTGTACATCTCGCTGGTCACCGTGGCGGCGCTCGGGCTCGGCGACATCACCCCGACCGAGCCGTGGCTGCGTATCGTCGCGCCCCTGGAGGCCCTCGTCGGCTTCGCTCTGCTCACGGCCACGGTCTCCTGGGTGCTGGAAATCTATCCCGGCGCTCGCCCGCAGATGCACACTGGCTCTGCGGCTGTCCCAGTTGCAGCGGAACGATCCCTCGCCGCCGCAGCTCGACTCCCCTCTGGGAGCGGTCGTCCTGGACAACCTCGCCGGGGAAGTGGCGCGCATCTCGGTGGACTTCCTCCAGTTCGCCGAGTCCTACTACTTCCACGAAGGCGAGGATCACACCTCACTGGCCGCCAGGGTCCGCTACGCCGCCCACCTCGCCGACCGTGCCGGCAACGCGCACCACGCCGAGGTGCGGTTCGCCGCCGCCCTGCTCACCACCGCACTGACGGACCTTTCCACCATCCTCGACCAGCGTTTTCTCCACACCGGTGGCACACCACACGACATCTACCAGGCCTACGCGGAAGATCACGGCAGAGCTCAGCTCTGAACTGCGAACCGACAGCGGCGCCCCCGCCTGGAACAGATCCATGGGGAAGGTCCGGCCGGTCACGGCTGAGTCGTGCCGCCGTGGCCGCCCGACGCGCGGAGGAGCTCGTGCAGCAGGTGTGCCGCTGTGATCACGCCGAGCAGGTGGGTGCCGCCTTTCGTCTTCTCGGCCACGGCCACCAGCGGGCTGCGGAGCCGTGCCATGAGCGCCGCCACCTCCAGCGCGGTGTCGTCGGGATCCGCGATGGGCGGCGGGGACATGGTGCTGGTGAGGCAGTCGCCGACACTGCGTCCGGCCAGGGCCTGGCACAGGCGGTCGGCGTGCTTCTCGTCGACGACGGCGGCCAGAGTCGGGTCCTCGATCACGTACTCGGGTACCAGGACTTTGACCATCTGGGAGGCGGGCAGGATCGCCTTGGGTTCGCCGTGTTCGTCCAGCACGAGGAGCCCGGGGAGCCGGTGCTCGGCCATCAGCCGGGCCGCATCCAGTGCGTCGCTGTCGACGCTCACCGATTCGTAGTCAACTGCCAGGTCTCGTGCGCGCACGGCCGGCTCCTCGTCTGCTCGTCATGTCCCTGTTCCCAGCGTCGGTCATTGCCGGGCTCCCGGCGATGACCTTGACGCGACGCATACGCGCGCGTGCCCACCGGCCCTGTTCATTCCCGGCCGTCCCCGCATCGGTCCGTGAGCCGGTCGACGATGAACGCGGTCAGGACCCCGCCCAGCAGCGCCCATATGGCATGACCCGGACCCAGTCCACTGACGGCCACCGCTGTGCCGAGGGCACCCGCCATCACCGCCCTTCTGTTCGTCAGGAATCGCCACTGCTGTCGAGCGGTGCCCGGCCGACGCAACTCGGCCAACGCGGTGCGGATGACGAGCGCGGCCGCGGCGATGCTGCAGGCGAGGGCCGCCTGTGTCCATGTGGTCATCGGTCAGGCCAGGGCGAAGTAGCGCAGCCAGACGTACCCCGCCGAGATCGCCACGGTGACGGCGGTGACGACGAGTCCGTACTTGGTGAACTGCCAGAAGGAGATGGGGGTGCGGTTGCGTTCGGCGATGCCGAGGACGACGACGTTGGCGCTGGCGCCGATGGCGGTGGCGTTGCCGCCGAGGTCCGCGCCGATGGCCAGGGCCCACCACATGACGTGGTTCGTGTCGCCGCCCATCGCCTCGACCAGGTCGCTCGTGATGGGCGCCATGGTGGCGACGTACGGGATGTTGTCGATGATGCCGGACAGCACGGCGGAGGCACTGAGCAGCAGCATGGAGCCGCCCAGTTCGTTGTCGCCGATGGCGTCGGCGAGGGCCTTGGACACCTCGCCGATGACGCCGGTCTCGATCAGGCCGCCGATCATGATGAACAGCCCGGCGAAGAAGGCGAGGGTGGGCCACTCGACCTCGGCCAGCACCTCACCGGTTTCCGCGGTGGACAGGGCGATGAGCAGGCCGGCGCCCAGCAGCGCGACGACGCTGGGCTCGTAGTGGAGCACCGGGTGCAGGACGAATCCGGCGACGACCAGGGTGAGCACGATCAGGCCCTGGACCAGGAGCCGGGGGTCGCGGATGGCTTCGCGCTCCTCCAGGTCCATCACCTCTGCCGCGCGGTCCTCGTCGTAGACGAAGGACTTGCGGAACAGGAAGCGGCACAGCGCGATCAGGACCACGATCAGCAGAGCGGACAGCGGGGCGAGGTGGACGAGGAAGTCGTTGAAGGTGAGGCCGGCTCGGCTGGCGATGATGATGTTCGGCGGGTCGCCGACGAGGGTCGCCATGCCGCCGATGTTGGAGGCCAGGACCTCGGCGATCAGGAACGGGGCGACGGGCAGGGCGAGCCGTTCGCACACCAGTAGGGTGACCGGGGCGACGAGCAGCACGGTGGTGACGTTGTCGAGCAGCGCCGAGGCCACCGCGGTGATGACGACCAGCATGGTCATTACCCGGAAGGGCCTGGCCCTGGCTCTCTTCACGGACCAGATGGCCAGGTACTCGAACATGCCGGTCTTCTTCAGCACGCCGACGATCATCATCATGCCCATCAGCAGGAAGATGACGTTCCAGTCGATGCCGCTGTGCACGGAGTAGAAGGCGGACTCGTCGTCGGTCGCCCCGATCGCCAGCATCAGCCCGGCGCCCCCGAGGGCGGCCGCCACGCGGTGGATCTTCTCGCTGATGATCAGGGCGTACGTGCCGGCGAAGACGACGATCGCGGCCCAGCTCTGCCAGTCGTTCACGATCCTCCGATGAGTCGTTCCAACGGGCGGGCGGCCGTGATGGCACCCACCAGCCGGACCTGGTCCCCGTCGCGTTCGATGACGGCGACCAGTGGGGTGTCGGTCCGGGCCATGAGAGCGTGCCGCTGATCGGAGTCGACCACGAGCAGCGTGGGCAGCTTGTGCTCGACGAGCAGCCGGGCTGCGTCCACGGCGTTGTCGTCCGTCGAGACGGAGGGGTAGGGCTCCGTGAGGTCAGGCGCGAGCATGGCCGGTCTCCTCGCTGTGGCGAACTTCCGCTGCGTCGTTGTCGGCGGGGATGCCCGTCAGGTCCTCGACGTGGAAGAGGCGGGCGATGGGCACGTCCGTGCTGCTGTGGGCGATGATCGAGGCCGCGATGCAGACCGCGATCAGGGTGTACGCCTCCTGGCCGTGCGGGATGCCGGACTGCAGCACCAGCAGGCCGTACACCACCGATGCGAAGCCCTTCGGCCCGAACCACGCCGCGACCAGCTTCTCCCGTCGGTCGAACCGCGTTCCGATGAGCGAGATCAGCAGCGATGCCGGGCGGATGAGCACGATCGCCAGGACCACGGCGACGTACCCGCCGAGGGAGAGGTCGCCGAACAGCTGCGGGGTCAGCAGCGCGCCGAAGACCAGCAGGGCCGCGAACTTGGCCAGCTCGGCCAGTGCCTCACCGAGCGTCTCGAACGCCGCCTTCGCCTCCGGGGACGCCGCGGTGAGAACGGCACCGGCGGAGAAGGCCGCGAGGT
Source organism: Streptomyces sp. NBC_01750 (assembly GCF_035918095.1). NCBI lineage: Bacteria > Bacillati > Actinomycetota > Actinomycetes > Kitasatosporales > Streptomycetaceae > Streptomyces > Streptomyces sp. NBC_01750. The sequence continues at coordinate 3,896,296 of NZ_CP109137.1, read as the reverse complement.
AGGAGTTGGTGTGGGTGAGGTGGCACAGCCCATACAGGATGATCCCGGTGGCCAGCGGCAACAACGACTGCAGCTTCGGCTCCGCGCCGAGCAGCCGGAACCGCACAAGGCCCGTGACGAGCAGCGGCAGCACGATGCCAAGGGCGAGGCCGCCTCCCAGCTCCAGGGCGATCTTCCCGAGCGACGCGTGCGCGGGGCCCGCCGTGGGGCCGGCCGCGGCGATGAGGATCAGGACGACCGGCAGGGCGAGGCCGTCGTTGATGCCGCTCTCCACATTCAGCAACTGCCGCAGCTTGGCCGGGACTTCCTTGCGGCCGACGATCGCGGAGGCGAACACCGGGTCGGTGGGCGCGAGCACCGCACCGACCAGGAACGACGTCGTCCAGTCCAGACCCACCACATAGTGCGTGATCAGGGCCATGCCGACAAACGCCAGCGGCATGCCCAGGCCCAGAGCCCGCGCCGGGTTCTTCCAATTGGCCCGCAACTTCGGGAAAGAGACGTGCATGCCGTCCGTGAACAGCACCGCGAACAGGGCGAGATCCGCGGTGACCGCGACGATCTCGCTGTCCGGCGTGATGTGAATCAGGCCAAGAAAGCCGTCACTGACCAGCGCCCCGCCGACGAGGAAGAGGAACGACGTGGACAGGACGGTACGGGCGGCAAGCCCGGAGAGCAGCACCGCGATGAGCAGTGCGACTCCGAAAACGGCAACGAGCACCATGAGGGTGTCCCCTGATCGGCAAAGAGAGCTCTCTCGAATTCGCCGACCAGGCTTCCCGGCACACCACGCTGGACTTTACACGTCCCATACGCGACATTGACAGGTCTCCCATGCGCGCACGCGGCGCCGCCACGTTGCCGGATCCCGGCAAAGTTCTGTGCTCCTCCGTCGCGTGGTTGTCAGGCACGACCGTCCCGCCAAGTCGAGCGCACGACGGATGACCCAGCGCGCTCGGCATCGCGGCGGTTGAAACGCTCGCACAGGGTCGCCCCGAGAACGAGTCCGTTTCCGCCAAAGACGGCCACAGGGACCAGGACCATCCGCAAGAAGTCCGCATCCTCGGAGCGCATTCCGGACATGGCCGTGACGGGCGGGATCAGCAAGGCCACATACAGGACCAGGATCGCGATCCCCTTCACCTTGAGTCCGCCAGGTGTGGACTGCCGCCGCATCCACTGCGGCACCCGCCCGGACAGGAACAGCGCAGCCAGGGGCAGCACGATCGCCGACCAGACAGTTATCCACAGCCAATGGAACATTTCCCCTCCAGGGCCGAGTTGGGGACGCGAGCGGTCCGGCCACGCCGATGCAGAGATAGTGCCACCGCCCCCAGCAACCAATCAGTGCCCTGATACGGCAACCCCGCGCTGTCTTGCCTGCCGATGGCAGATCCTGTTCTTACCTGCTCTTCCTGCACATGGGCCCCCTGCCGAAGAAACATCCCCGTGCCCAGTTGGCACGCGGCTGGGTTTACGCCGAATCCCAGGTGGCGGGGGTAGGGTGACGGCCCGCGGAGCCTTGACGGGGTGTCAATGCAAGGGCCCGGGCGGACGGTATGCAGCGTGGTGGAAAGGCGACAGGTGACGGTAGGCACGATGGGGGTGCGGCAGTCGCTGTTCACCACGCACCCGGCCCGTACGGTCGTGCTGGCCTTCGCCACCGTGATCCTGGGCGGGACCGGGCTGCTGTCGCTGCCCATTGCGTCCGAGCAGGGGAGCGCGACGGGCTTTGTCACCGCGCTGTTCACCTCCACATCGGCGGTGTGCGTCACCGGTCTCGTCGTGGTTGACACGGGAACGTATTGGAGCGGGTTCGGCGAGGGCGTGATCCTGGCGCTGATCCAGGTCGGCGGGTTCGGCATCATTGCCCTGGCGCCCTGCTGGCGCTGCTGATCTCCGGCAAGCTGCGCCTGCGGATGCAGCTCACCGCGCAGGCGGAGACCAAGAGCCTGGGCATCGGTGACGTACGGCGGGTACTGCTCGGTGTCGCGGCGACCACCCTTGCTGTGGAGCTGGCGGTGGGGGCGATTCTCGCGCTGCGCTTCCGGTTCGGTTACGCCAATTCCATCGGTGACGCGGTGTACCGCGGGTTCTTTCATGCGGTCTCGGCGTTCAACAACGCCGGGTTCGCACTGTACGCCGACAGCCTGACCCGCTACGCGCAGGACGCCTGGATGACGCTGCCCATCTCGGTGGCGGTCATCCTGGGCGGTATCGGCTTTCCGGTGCTGCTGGAACTGCTGCGCCACCGGCGTCGGCGGCGTACGACCGGACGGCGCAGGTGGTCGCTGCACGCCAAGCTGACCCTGGTCACCACCGCTGCTCTCCTGCTGGCGGGCACGGTGCTCACCTGTCTTCTCGAGTGGGACAACCCCGGGACTCTCGGGCCTCTTGACGGGGACGAGAAGCTGTTGAACGGGTTTTTCTACTCCGCGATGAGCCGTACGGCCGGGTTCAACGCCGTCGACATCGGTGCGCTGGACGCATCGACGCTGCTGATGACCTGCATGCTGATGTTCGTCGGCGGCGGCAGCGCGGGTACCGCCGGCGGCATCAAGGTGACGACGTTCGCGGTGCTGGCTGCGGCCATACTCGCCGAGGTACGCGGCGAGCCCACCTCCAGCATCCTGGGCCGGCGCCGCGCACCCCACGTCCTGCGGCAGGCGCTGACGGTGGCACTGCTGGGCGTGGGGCTGGTCGTCGCTGCCACACTCGAGTAGCTGACCGTTACGAACTCCTCGTTCGAGGCTGTGCTCTTCGAGGCAGTGTCCGCGTTCGGAACCGTCGGCCTGTCCACGGGGATCACCCCCGACTTCACGGACTCCGGACGGCTGATACTGATCCTGCTGATGTTCGTCGGCCGGCTCGGGCCGGTCACCCTGGTCTCGGCCCTCGCCCTTCGCGAGCGGACCCGCCGCTACCAGCTACCCGAGGAGCGACCTGTCATTGGGTAACTACCTGCGCAATCTGCGCCATCGCCGCCGTAAGCGGCTCGCGGACCAGTACGCCCAGCCCGGCCACGACCAACGCGTCGCAGTGATCGGCCTCGGCCGGTTCGGCAGCTCACTGGCCCACGAGCTGACCCGGCGCGGCTGGGACGTCCTGGGCATCGACACCAACGCCCACCTGGTGCAACAGCACAGCGACACCCTCACCCATGCCGCAGTCGCGGACTGCACCGACCCCGAGGTGCTGCGCCAACTCGGCGTACACGAGTTCTCCCGCGCGGTCGTCGGGATCGGCACCGATATAGAGGCGAGCATACTGATCAGCTCCAACCTGTTGGAGGCCGGTGTTCCCAACATCTGGGCCAAGGCCATCAGCCGCCAGCACGGGCAGATCCTGGAACGGCTCGGCGTGCACCACGTCGTGCTGCCCGAGCACGAGATGGGTGAGCGCGTCGCGCATCTCGTCACCGGCCGCATGCTCGACTTCATCGAGTTCGACGACGACTACGCCCTCGTCAAGACCGTCGTCCCCGACATCGCCACCGGCGTCCCGCTTGGCCAGAGCCGGGTGCGCAGCAAGTACGGCATCACCGTGGTCGGCATCAAGCGACCGGGCCAGGACTTCACCCACGCGACGGCCGAGACCGTGGTCGAAAGGGGCGACGTCGTCATCGTCACCGGCAAGACCCAGGCGGTGGAGGCGTTCGCCGAGCTCAGCTGAGACGTACCTCGTCACGAGGCCGGAAGGGCGGGCCAGGGGTGGCCTGTCGGCTCTGCGAGGGTCAGCCGCCGCCTTCGGCTGTTCCGCGACGGTGCCAGGATGCGGCCGCGCGGGCGAGACAACTCGGCAAACGGCCAGGCTCGAGGCGAGGGCGAACACCGCCAGGAGCCCGTCGGCCGCCCACGCCTCCACGTCCAGGTCCAGGTGCAGGGCGCGGGGCCGACGGTGAACGAGCGCAGGGCTTCAGAGTGGGACAGAGGCGAGTTCGCCCACGCCTGCGCCACCACAGCGGCGCCGATCAACAGCGAACCACTCACCACGTCAGAACGCGCACTGATCCGCGAATCAGCAGACATGAAGGAACGCCTGCCGCATACGCGGGAGATCCCCGCCTGTGGGGCGGGGTCCCGCGGTTCTGGGAGGGGCGGATAGGTCAGTGATTGGCGGTGAGTTCGCCGGTGAGTTTGCCGTGGAGGTCGGCGCTCGGGTTGTTCAGACCGGTGATCTCAACCGTCTTGCCACATTGGGCGTACTTGGTCTCGATGGCATCCAGGGCGGCGACGGAAGAGGCATCCCAGATGTGGGCGGCCGAGAGGTCGATGACGACTCTCTTCGGGTCGGTGGCGTAGCTGAACTGGCCGACGAGGTCGTTGGTGGAGGCGAAGAACAGCTCGCCGGTGACCCGGTAGACCACTGTGGCGTTGTCGGGGTCGGTGACTGCGGTGACCTCAGCCAGGTGGGCGACGCGCTTGGCGAAGATGACCATGGCGGTGACGGAGCCGACGATGACGCCGACGGCGAGGTTGTGGGTGGCGACCACACAGGCGACGGTGATCACCATGACGGTGATCTCCCCCGCGGGCATCCGCTTGAGGGTCTTCGGGGCGACGGAGTGCCAGTCGAAGGTCGCGAACGACACCGTGATCATGACGGCGACCAGGGCGGCCATGGGGATGTCGGAGACGACCGGGCCGAAGACGATGCACAGCACCATCAGGAACGCACCCGCCAGGAAGGTCGAGAGACGGGTCCGGGCGCCGGACACCTTCACGTTGATCATCGTCTGGCCGATCATGGCGCAGCCGCCCATGCCGCCGAAGAAGCCGGTGATGATGTTGGCGATGCCCTGGCCGATGGACTCGCGGGTCTTGTTGGAGTGGGTGTCGGTGATGTCGTCGACCAGCTTCGCGGTCATCAGCGACTCCATCAGGCCGACCAGCGCCATCGCGAACGCGTACGGGGCGATCGTCGCCAGCGTGTCCATCGTGAACGGCACGTCCGGCAGCCCCGGCACCGGCAGGGCCGAGGGCAGGTCGCCCTTGTCGCCGACGGTCGGGACCGCGACGGCCGCGCCGACGGTGATGACAGTCAGGATCACGATGGAGACCAGCGGCCCCGGGATCACCGTGGTGATCTTCGGGAAGAAGACCATCAGCGCCAGACCGGCCGTGATCAGCGGGTACACGGCCCACGGCACGTCGGTCATTTCAGGAACCTGCGCCATGAAGATCAGGACCGCGAGGGAGTTGACGAAGCCGACCATCACCGAACGCGGGATGAACCGCATCAGCTTCGCCACCCCCAGCGCGCCCAGCACAACCTGGAAGACACCGGCCAGGATGACGGCCGCGATCAGGTAGCCGAGACCATGCTCACGATTGAGCGGTGCGATGACGAGAGCGATGGCGCCGGTCGCGGCGGAGATCATCGCCCGCCGGCCGCCGACGATGGAGATGACGACGGCCATGGTGAAGGAGGCGAACAGCCCGATCGCGGGGTCGACACCGGCGATGATCGAGAACGAGATCGCCTCGGGGATCAGCGCCAAGGCGACGACCAGGCCCGCCAGGATCTCGGTACGCCAAACCTTCGGATCGGACAGCCAGTCCGGCTTCAGGCCGCGCAGGCGCGCGGCCGGGGACACAGTGGTATCAGCAGAAGACAAGGGAACAGAAACCTGTCGTGCTCGGGCAGACCCCATTCGGCAGGCCGGGGCGTGCGGGAGGACGCGGGGAGCCGGGCCGGCTCCCTGCGGCGGCCCCGTGAGCGCGGAGCCGGAAGACCGAGGCGGGACGGAGCAGGCCGACGCGGCCCGACTCACATCCGGGGGCGAAGCGTCACGGCGGGCAGGCGGGCGGCGCCGGGCGTCATGGGGTCACGCACGCTTGTCTCCTGCAAGAATCGGATCTTCGCCGGGGGCAACGTCGACCTCGACACGGCAACGGCAGGGCAGCGCACGGCGCATCGTGCCGGTGATGGGGCTCACCGCAACCGCGGGGCTCAGCTCCGCTGACGGTCCCTGGTCCATGGACGAGCCGCACCGGTGGAGACCGTCATGGAGTTCGACGTGACCGTGGAGATCCCCCAGGGGTCCCGCAACAAGTACGAGATGGACCACGAGCTGGGCCGGATCCGCCTGGACCGGCTGCTGTTCACCGCGACGAAGTACCCGGCCGACTACGGCTACATCGACGGCACCCTGGGCCGTGACGGCGACCCGCTGGACGCCCTGGTCATCGTCGGCGAGCGGACCTTCCCCGGGTGTGTGATCGAGTGCCGGGCGGTCGGCATGTTCGTCATGAAGGACGAGAAGGGCCCCGACGAGAAGGTGCTGTGCGTGCCCGCCCACGACCCGCGGTTCGCGGATGTACGGGACATCGGGGATGTCCCGGAGTTCGACCGGCTGGAAATCACCCACTTCTTCGAGGTCTACAAGGACCTCGAGCCGGGCAAGTCGGTGGAGGGCTCGCACTGGGAGGGCCGGGAGCAGGCGTACGCGGAGATCGGGGCAGCCCGCTCCCGAACGCACGCCGCATGACCCGCAGGCCCTACGCCCAGAGGGTTTCGGCCAGGGCGACGCCGGCGAAGGCAGCGCCGAGGCCGGCCACGACGCTGGCGATCACGTTGACGGCGGCGTAGAACTTCGCGCCGTCCTCGGCCAGGCGCAGCGTCTCGTAGGAGAACGTGGAGTAGGTGGTCAGGGCCCCGCACAGCCCGGTGCCGAGCAGCAGCTGCACCTGTGAGGACGCGGCCCCGGCCGTGACCGCGCCGGTCAGCAGCCCCAGGACGAGGCAGCCGGCGACGTTGACGGTGAAGGTGCCCCAGGGGAAGACGGTGTCGTGCCGCCTCTGCACCGCCCGGTCGGTCAGGAACCGCAAGGGTGCGCCGACCGCGCCGCCGACAATCACCAGCAGCCAGTTCACTTCGCCCTCTCCCGTCCGACGTAGCGGATGACCTCGCAGTCGTCGAGGATCACCAGCCCCTCTCCGACGAGTTCGTCCAGCTCGGGCAGGAAGGCGCGGATCTTGTCCTCGGCGTCCACGATGACCACCGCCACCGGGAGGTCCTCGCTCAGCGACAGCAGCCGCTGGGTGTGGATGAGGGAGGACGCGCCGAAGCCCTCGATCCCGCGGAACACGCTCGCCCCGGCCAGCCCGGCCTTGCGGGCCCGGTGGACGATCTCGGTGTACACAGGCTTGTGGTGCCACAGGTCACTCTCGCCGATGAAGATCGTCACCCGCAGGGCCCTGCCCGTCAGCCTGGTCATCGCCGCCTCCACGCCAGTACGCGGCGGGTCGCCCACACCGCACTCCACACCGCCACCAGAGCGGCCGCCACGGTCGCCGCCAGATACAGCAGCCCCGCACGGGCCTGCCCGCCGTCCACCAGGCGCTGGATGTCCACCGCGTAGGTGGAGAACGTGGTGAGTCCGCCCAGCACGCCGGTGCCGAAGAACAGGCGCACCAGCCGGTGCGCCGCCCACACGTCCGTGATCACGACCATGAACACGCCGATCACCGCACACCCGGCGGCATTCACCAGCAAGGTCGTCCAGGGGAACCCGCCTGCCGCGGTGGGCCATATCAGCGAGGCGCCGTACCGGGCGGATGCTCCCAGTGCGCCGCCGAGCGCGACGACGGCGACGACGGACCGCAGCCCGCCGGCCGCCTCGCGGCGCTGGGCAGGGACGGACAGATCGACGTCCGGGTCGGTGGGCTGCACCGTACGGGATGAGAAGGCTTCCCTGGACACACGTCTCCTACCTGCAAGGGCACACGCGGGCGCCGGCCGATCGCAAGTAGGGACCGTTGGCGGCGCAGCAGGCCGCGGTTCGGGTACGGCGGGCCCCACCGCCGCGCGACAGCCCACCATGGACGCCGCCGTCACCGAGTCTACCGATTGCGGAAGATCAGGCAGGGCGGGCCCGCCGAGCCCGGCCTTCAGGCCGGTCGCTCTACCCGCGGGGGCAGCGGCCAGGAGTTAGACCTGGGGCGGCGTTCGAGGCCGTGAAGCTGCCCGAGCAGTGCTCCACCACGCCCGCGTACGCGCACCGGTCCGAGGCCCCGGGTCGCGGCGGCCCAGGGTGGTCGTCGATCGGATTGGCACGGGGTTCCTGAGCATGGCGGATACCGCGCCGAGCAGACTTCCCGGCTCACCTGCACAGGACCTACCGGTACGCGCCGTGTGCCGGCATCCCGGCGGACCGGAACGGTTCAAAGGGGCGGCTCCGGCCGACGGTGCCGCCCTTCGGGCGGAGGCACACGGAACATTGCCCGCCGCAGCCGCCCGGGCAGCACCGCCCGTCCAGTCATCACCAGGCCGACGCCGAGCGCGCTGCCGCCGACCATGATGCCGCCGGACGACACCCAACCCATGCGCTGCTCATCGGCCCAGGCACCGACGCCTGCGGCAATGAGGAACACCAGCAGGCATCCGGCGCTGATCAAGGCGTACCACCACCGTGAAAGCACCGGTCCACTGTGGCACGCGGTCGGCATGAGCCGGAGCCGGGGGGATGGTGCGGCCGCGTGGGCGGCAGCAGCTCGCGAAGCTCCGTCGTTGGCTGCCCGCCGAACACCCCTTCGGTCGGCGCATGCGCGAGACGGGCTGACGTGACGGTCGCACGCTGCGACTAGGCCGCTTCTTCCGGATCAGCAAGCCCTCGGGAGGCAGGGCTATTGCCCGGCCGCCGGGGCGCGGGGGAAGACAGGTGTCCTTGCACCGCCAAATTGCCCGCCCGTTCGAGCAGGCGTTCGCGCACGCAAAGCTCGACGCGCTCCTGGCCCGCATCGCCGACCGCGAGCCGCACCTCCGACTCGCGGCCTGACGACCAGAATTTCCGGCCGCGTGTACTAGGATCCGCCGCTAGCATCACTCGATCGATAGGAGGCCCGATGATCGGCGTGCTCGTGACTTTCGCGCAGACCGACAAGTTCGATCGTTCAACTATCGCAAAGATTGTCGGCGAACTCCGAGGACCGTTCGAAGGCATGGCCGGCCTTCGCTTCAAGAGCTTCATGCTCGACGAAGACGGCGTTCAGGCAAGGAACTTCTACGTGTGGGATGACGAGGAGAAAGGCCGCGCCTTCTTCACAGAGGAGCTCGTCGACAAGGTGACCGGGATTTATGGCGTCCCGCCCAAAATCGAATATCTCGATATCGTGGGGTTCGTCGACAACTCTGGCACCTGATTCTCGAGGAGGCTGTCGCGCAAACCTTTGCTGTCCAGGCCGTTTTGGACCATCGGGGCATGCCACAGAACATCCTCACATGCGATCGAGACCAAGCGCTGCTGCACCCCTGCAGCCCCCTGACCTGTGCGACTGGCTGCCCGAGGACCACCCCACCTGGTTCGTGATCGAGGCGATCGAGCAGCTCCACCTCGAGCCCTCGGCCGCCCGGCCCCTGCGTTTAAAGCGCCCGGCGCGCCGATTCTGCGGAAAGGCCCGAAGCCGATTCCCCCGGATCATCTCGCTGACCAGATGAAGATGCCCGCGATGTGGAGGCCGGCTTTGAAGATGGTGGCGGTCTTCTCGTGGCGGGTGGCCAGGCCGCGCCAGGGGAATCCGACCTCGCCGTCGGCAAAGCTCTGAGCTGCAATGATGCGCTGAGCGTTCCGAGAAAGAGGGCGGAGCGTTTTCGGCGGCATCCGCGGGATGGCTCTGACCTGGGCTTTTAAGGTTTGCCGCAAGCCCCACGGAGGCGAACGGAGGCGACGGAGGCGTCCGGTCAAACGGCTCTTGATCCCGTCCCCCGGTGCTCTGTAGAGCACCTCGTACCTGGACGCGGCTCCTGACGTCTGACCGTCGACAGGCTACCGGATCCGGCGGCCCGGCATGGTTCGGGGATCGGTCTTTCGCGCGAGGTCCCGGTCGCCGGGGGGCTGGTTCGGGTGGACCCGGTCATCGCCGAGGAGTACCCGGGCCACCCCGGGCCCGCCGTCAGGCTCTGCGGTAGGCGTCGGCACAGCAGTGATCAGGCCTCGGTGGGGGATACACCGACCTTGACGGGCTCCGGGTGCGGGAATAACGTACGCCAGCGTACTGAGCAAGCGCTTGGAGAGGGTCGACCGTGCCGCACCCCCACCCGCACTCCGATCCCTCCGCCCCCGAAGCCGCGCTCGTCGCCCCCGGGGCCCCGTTCGCCGTCGTACGCGGCGAGGACGGCGGACTGCTGTACGCGGAAGGGCCGCGCACGCTGCGGGAGTTCGTCGAGGCCACCTGGGCGTTCGGCGACCGGCCGTTCCTCGTCGCCGCCACCGGGACCTACACCTACCGGGAGTTCTTCGCCGCCGCATCCGCGCTCGCGCGGCGGTTCGTCGAGGAGTACGGGCTGCGCCCCGGCGACCGGGCGGTCGTCGCGATGCGCAATCACCCCGAGTGGCAGATCGCCTTCTGGGCCGCGCAGCTGGCCGGGCTGGTCACCGTGCCGCTCAACGCCTGGTGGACCGAGGACGAGTTCGCGTACGCCCTCGACGACTGCTCGCCGCGCGTGCTCCTCGTCGACGGGGAGCGGCTGCCGCGGGTCGAGGCCTGGCGCAACCGGGTCGGCGTGCGGGCCGTCGTCTTCCACCATGAAGGCGAGCCGACGGAGGGGGTCGAGCGGTACGAGGACTTCGAGCGCCCGGATCCGCTCGCCGCGCCGCCCGCGGTCGAGGTCCGGGCCGAGGATGACGCCACCATCATCTACACCTCAGGGACCACGGGGCGGCCCAAGGGCGCCGTCGCCACGCAGCTCGCGCACGTGGGGGCCGCAATCAATCCGCGGTTCCACGCGGCCGCTTCCGCGCTCGCGCGCGGAGTGATGCCTGGACAGGGGCCCGCGCCCGTCGTCCTGCAGACGTTCCCGTTCTTCCATGTGGCCGCGTTCACCACGCTGTACTCGATGATGGCGGTCGGCGGGACGCTCGTACTGATGCGGAAGTGGGACGCCGAGCAGGCCCTCGAGCTCATCGAGCGGCACCGCGTCACGTACTACTCGGGCGTGCCTGCCACTGCCCTCCAGTTGCTCGACGCGGCCGAGCGGGCCGGGTCGGAGCTGGAGACGCTGTCTCATCTCAGCACCGGCGGGGCCGCCGCACCGCCCGATCTCGTGGCGCGGCTGACGGCGCGTTACGGACAGCGGATCGAGCCGCGCAACGGCTACGGGCTCACCGAGACCAGCGGTGGCGTGCTCGCCAACTTCGGTGCCGGCTACCGGGAGAACCCGGGCAGCGTGGGGCGGCCGTCGCCCGCGACCGAGGTGCGGATCGCCGGACCCGTCGGTGAGCCGCTGCCCGAGGGCGAGGTCGGTGAGCTGTGGCTGCGCGGGCAGTCTCTGGTACGCGGCTACTGGAACGATCCTGCCGCCACCGCCGCCGCGTTCCAGGACGGCTGGTTCAGGACCGGCGATCTCGCGACCGTGGGTGAGGGGCGGGTCAGCGTCGTCGACCGGCTCAAGGACATGGTCATCCGCGGCGGCGAGAACGTGTACTGCGTCGAGGTGGAGGGGGTCCTGCACGACCACCCGCAAGTCGCCGACGCCGCCGTGCTGGGCGTACCGCACCCGGTGCTGGGGGAGGAGGTCGCGGCCGTGGTGCAGCTGCGCGCCGGGGCCACGGTCACCCTGGACGAGCTGCGGGCGCATGTCGGCCGGTCCCTCGCGGCCTTCAAGGTGCCGGCTCATGTCCTGCTGCGGGACGAGCCGATGCCCCGTAATCCCACCGGGAAGATCCTCAAGCGGGAGCTCCGCGGGCCCGTCCAGGAGCAGTTGTCGCAGGACCGGGCGGTCAAGAACGCGTGATGCGTACCCGGTAGCTGCCGCCGGGGTTCTCGCGGATCACCGCGATACGTATCCCGTTGCGGGCGTCGGTGAAGGTCTGGCCCGGCTTGTACGGCGCGTCGGAGAGTTCCGCGTGCACATTGGGCCGCCGGGTGCAGCCGCCACTGTTGCGATTGCTGTCCGAGACCGCCACCGGTCCCTGTCCGGTGTCGACGTCGGACTTCACGTGGTAGATCAGTACGCCCGGCTCGCAGACGGCCTCGTCGTTGCCCGCCTTGGTGCGTACTTCCACCGCGTACCCGGAGTCCTCGGTCACCGGAACGATCGCCATCTTGGCGCCGCCCGAGGTGGCCAGCGGGGTCAGCGAGTACTCGGTGGTTCCGGGCGCGGACGCACAGCTGATCTGGTCGGCGTCCAGCCAGCCGAGCTTCCACTTGTGCCAGCCCAGCAGATCGTTGTTGGCCCCCCAGTCCTCGGACATGATGTCCCAGTGGCCGACCGCGCCGCCGCCCTCGGTGGTGTAGAGGTCGGGCAGGCCGAAGACATGGCCGTTCTCATGGGGCAGTACGCGATAGCCCGTCTCGTCGTACGATCCTGAGCCGTCGTCCTGGCGGCTGTAGACGAAGGACGTGTTGGCCAGCGGCACGCCGTCCGCGAGCGGGGCCTCGTCGTTGCCCGAGAAGGTCACGGAGAGCACGGTGTCCAGCGCCGAGGGGCCCGCATTGGGTGTGACCAGTATGTTGACCAGGTCGTACGTGCTGAAGTCCACCTTCGGGTCGGCGGCGGCCACGATGTCCTGGGCGAGCTTGCGGTAGCCGGGCTCATAGGGTGAGCCGCGCTCTATCCCGTACGCCGCGAACGGCATCGGCATCCGCAGCCAGTCGGTGACCGGCGCGTCCGGGAGATAGCTGAGCCGTCCGTACGAACTGGTCTTGAACCACTCCGAGGTCCGTGGGAAGAACTCCGCGAGCCGGTCGAGTGCCCGCCCTGGGCCCGGCGCGTCCGGGAAGTCGATCATCAGGTTGAGCGCGCGGACCTCGCCGGTGGAACGCGAATATCCGGGCGGGGTCGGCAGACCCTCCGACATCTGCACGCCCATGGTGGACGCGATCCGGCACGGGCCGAGCCCTCGCTCCTCGGCGGCGACCGGCCCCGCGGACGCCCGCATGGAGGAGGGGAGCGTGGCGCTCGCCGTCGTGAGGGCGGCGAGCGCGAGTGCGGCGAGTGTGGCGAGCGCGCTGATGCGCCGGTGCCTGCCGGATCTGCGTATCCGGTGGCGGGTCTGCTGCATGCCGTCGCCTCGGGGTCCGCGGCAGCAGGCCGGCCCTCGCTGCGCTGTGCGATCAGCCTGTGACGGGTGGTGGCGAGCCGCGCGCGGGGTGGTCCGATCGTGGGTATTCCCCGCGGACAATGTGTGATGCAGGTCACATAGAGTGCAGGAAATAACCGGGGAGCGTTTCCCCGTTTGCACTCGTGTCCGCACGAAACGGGGAAGCGATCCCCGCTTACGGAGCGGTACGAGAGCGATATGAGCCGGGCAGTGAGTCCGGGCAGTGAGTCCGGACAGAGAAGCCGGACAGAGAAGCCGGACAGAGAGGAAGTGGCGCCGTGAGCCCCGCCGCCGACACCGAAGCGCGCCGCTCCCCCCGGCCGCGGGCAGACGCCCTGCGAAACCGGGAGCGGATCGTCACGGCCGCGCGCGAGATGTTCGTCGAGTTCGGACCCGAGGTCCCGCTCGACGAGATCGCTCGCCGGGCCGGTGTCGGAAACGCGACTCTCTACCGGCACTTCGCCGACCGCGACGCCCTCATCCATGAGGTCGTCCTCTTCGTTCTCGCCCGCACTACGGAACGGGCGCAGGAGGCGGCCGCCGAGGAAGAGGACACCTTCGCGGCGCTTCGCCGCTTCACCCACGCGGCCGCGGACGAACGGATCGGGGCGCTCTGCCCGCTGCTGACCGGCACATTCGAACAGCACTTCCCCGATCTGACCCATGAGCAGGTACGCCTCGAAGAGGCAGTCGAGGGCCTTTTCGAGCGCGCGCACAAGGCGGGCCGTCTCCGCGCCGACGTCGCCGTCGGAGACCTGCTCGTCGCGCTCTCCCAGCTCACCCGGCCGCTCCCGGGCACCGCGTGCCTGAACATGGACCAGTTCGCGCACCGCCATCTGCAACTGTTCCTGGACGGTCTTGAAGCGCCCGCGCGCTCCGAACTGCCGGGCACGGCCGCCACCTTGGAGGACCTGCGCAACACCCCGTGAAGCAGTAAATCCGATCACTGCCGATTACTTCGGGCGGCTCCGCCAGTCCCTCCTACGACCTCCTGACCACGTCCCGTCATGACCTCTCCGCACCCTTAGGTGGCTACTCCCATGTCAAAAACAGCCGACATCTCACTTCCGGACCCAAGTCGCTGGAAAGCCCTGGTCTTCATAGCCCTGGCCCAGCTGATGGTGGTGCTGGACGCGACGATCGTGAACATCGCGCTCCCGCACGCCCAGCACGACCTGGGAATTTCGGAGGGCAACAAGCAGTGGGTCATCACCGCCTACGCGCTCGCCTTCGGCGGACTCCTGCTGTTCGGCGGCCGGATCGCCGACCTGTGGGGCCGTAAGCGCGCCTTCGTCGTCGGTCTGCTCGGCTTCGCCGGGGCCTCCGCGCTCGGTGGTGCGGCGACCGGCGAGGTGATGCTGCTCGGCTCCCGCGCACTGCAGGGTGCCTTCGGCGCGCTGCTCGCGCCCGCCGCGCTCTCGCTGCTCGCGGTGATGTTCACCGACGCCAAGGAGCGCGCCAAGGCCTTCGGTATCTACGGTGCGATCGCCGGTGGCGGTGGCGCCGTGGGTCTGATCCTCGGCGGCGTGCTGACCGAGTACCTCAACTGGCGCTGGACGTTCTTCGTCAACATCCCGTTCGCGATCGTCGCCGCCGCCGGCGCGTACTTCGTGATCCGTGAGCCGGCCGGCAGCCGTAACCGCTCGACGCTCGACATTCCCGGCGTGGTCCTGTCCACCCTGGGTCTGGTCTCGCTGGTGTACGGCTTCACGCGGGCCGAATCCGACGGCTGGTCCGACACCACCACGGTGGGTCTGTTCGTCGCCTCCGCCCTGCTGCTCGCCGCGTTCGTCTTCACCGAGGCGAAGGTCAAGTCGCCGCTGCTGCCGCTGCGCGTCCTGACCGAGCGCAACCGCGGCGGTGTCTACCTCTCGCTGGGTCTCGCGATCATCGCGATGTTCGGGCTGTTCCTCTTCCTCACCTACTACCTGCAGATCGTGCGGGGCTACTCGCCGGTCAAGACCGGCTTCGCCTTCCTTCCGATGATCGCGGGCATGATCACCGGCTCCACCCAGATCGGCGCCCGGCTGATGACCCGCGTCGCGCCGCGCCTGCTGATGGGCCCGGGCTTCCTGGTCGCCGGAGCCGGCATGCTGATGCTGACGCAGCTGGAGGTCGGTTCCTCGTACGCCGGTCTGATCCTGCCCGCGCAGCTGCTGCTGGGTCTGGGTATGGGTACGGCCTTCATGCCGGCCATGTCGCTGGCCACGCACGGGGTGCGTCCGGAGGACGCCGGTGTGGCGTCCGCCATGGTCAACACCTCGCAGCAGGTCGGCGGTGCCATCGGTACGGCGCTGCTCAACACCATCGCCGCATCGGCCACGACCGCGTACATCGCCTCGCACGCGGCGGGGGCCACCAACCAGCAGCTGCTGCAGGCGCAGGCCATGGTGCACGGCTACTCGAACGCCATCTGGTGGGCGGTCGGCATCCTCGCGGCCGCCTCCGCGATCGCATTCACGATGATCAACACCGGGCGCCCGGGGGCCGGTTCGGTCACCGCGGCCTCGGGTGACGGTGTCGAGGACGAGATCAAGATTCCTGTCGTCGCGCACTGACGCGAGCTCGGCGGACGCTGAGAGGTCAAGCGGAAAGGGCCCTGCCCGGGTGGTGAACCGGGGCAGGGCCCTACGCGTGCGTACGGCGGCGTTCGTGCGTACGGCGGCGTTCGTGCGTACGGCGGCGTTCGTGTGCGCGGCGTCATTCGTGTGTGCGGCGCTCCGCGTGCGCAGGGCGCCTATCGCGTGAGCGCGGCGTCAGCGGAGCCACGGCAGGTCCGCGCACGAGTCCTGCGGCTGGAGCCCCTCGGCCATGATCCTCATGATCTCGCCCAGCTGCCCGACCTGTTCGGGTGTGAGCCGGTCGAACATCGCCTGGCGTACGGCCTCGACATGGCCGGGTGCGGTCCGTTCCAGGACCTGGAGGCCCTCGTCCGTCAGTACGGCGTTCTGACCGCGCTTGTCGGAGGAGCAGTCCTCACGGCGTACCCAGCCGTTCTTCTCCAGGCGCGCGATCGCGTGCGAGAGCCGGGAGCGGGTGATCTTGGCGTCGATGGCCAGTTCGGTCATCCGCCTGCGGCGGCGCGGGGCCTGGGAGAGCTGGACGAGCAGGCCGTAGTAGATGTGCGGCATACCGGCGTCGCGCTGCAATTGGCGATCGAGGTGGTCCTCGAAGAGGGTGGTGGCGTGCAGATACGAGCGCCAGACGCGCTGCTCGTCCTCGGTGAGCCAGCGCGGTTCGGCGCCGCCCCCGCCAGTGGATGCCGTAGTCATGTATCCCACTCTACGACCTATTCTTGAAAGTTGAACTATATGGAGTTACGCTTGGTTTTAGCTTGAAAGTTCAAGTGGAACGGGAGTCGTCATGAATGCCACCCCCACAGCGGAGCGCATGCCCGCCCTCTATCTCTCCCATGGCGCCCCGCCGCTCGCCGACGACCCCGTCTGGCCCGGCGAGCTCGCCGCCTGGTCCGCCGGCCTGCCGCGACCCAAGGCGATCCTGATGGTTTCCGCGCACTGGGAGGAGGCCCCGCTCGCGCTCGGTGCCACTCGGACCGTGCCGCTGGTGTACGACTTCTGGGGTTTCCCCGAGCACTACTACCGGGTGACGTATGCCGCTCCCGGTGCTCCGCAACTCGCTGATTCCGTACGGAGATTGCTGCGCGGAGCCGGTACGCCCGTACAGGACATCCCGGACCGCGGCCTCGACCACGGAGCGTATGTCCCGCTGGTGGAGATGTTCCCGGGTGCCGACATCCCCGTGCTCCAGATCTCCATGCCCACGCTCGACCCGCAGAAGCTGCTGGAGATCGGGCGCAGGCTCGCACCGCTGCGGGACGAGGGTGTGCTGATCGTCGGCAGCGGCTTCTTCACGCACAATCTGGCCGCGCTGCGGCACCAGGGGACTCCCGGCTGGTCGGCCGAGTTCGACGACTGGGGGCGGCGGGCGCTCGCGGCGGCCGATGTGGACGCTCTGCTGGACTTCGAGAACAAGGCACCGGCCGGGCGGCTGGCCCATCCCCGGACCGAGCACTTCGCGCCGCTCTTCGTCACGCTGGGGGCGTCTCAGGACGAGCTCGGGAGCGGCCGGAGTGTGATCGACGGCTTCTGGATGGGCCTGGCGAAGCGGTCCGTGCAGTTCGGTTAGCCCGAAGGGCTGATGGCCTACTGGTCGAGGCGGCCCAGCTTCTTCTCGTACCAGGCCACGTCCCAGTACTTCCCGAACTTCCTGCCCACCTGCTCGTACGTCCCGACGTGCCGGAAGCCGAGGCGGGTGTGCAGACGGGCGGAGGCCTCGTTCGGCAGGGCGATCCCGGCGTATGCGCGATGCAGGTCTTCGCCGTCCAGCGCCTCGAAGAGCGATGTGTAGAGGAGCGTGCCTATGCCCCGGCCCGCCGCCTCGGGGGCGCAGTAGACGCTCACCTCGACGGATGTGGAGTACGCGGCCTTGGGGCGGAAAGGTCCGCTCGTCGCGTAGCCGAGAATGAGGGCAGAACGGACATCCCGAGCAACCAAAAGACGGTGGGGGCCGTCTTCAGGGTGGGAGTGCAGCCATGGGCGGCGCTGCTCGGGTGTGAAGGCGGCTGTGTCGAACGTGATCGCAGTCTCGCGTACGTAGTGGTTGTAGAGCTCGGTGAGAGCCTCGAGATCGGCCTCGGTGCCCGCGCTGACCTGCACTTCTGTACGTTGCTGCGGCATTCGTCCTCCCCGGGTGACGGGACAGGGTACTGCATGATCACGAAAATGATGGGTGGCGTGGGAATTCTGTCCCGATTCCAGTCGTTGTTTCCATCGGATGCAGGGCACCCGGGAGGGTGTCGCAACCTACTCAGTAAGGGAGCACGCATGGCAACCCGTGCCGTCGCCCGTCGTCAGTCCGGCTCCAGTGGGACCGCCCGGGCAAGCAGCGTTCGCGCCGTGGGCGGGGAGATCGCCGACCGCGACCTGGTCGGCATGTACCTCGATGAGATCGCGCGTACGCCGCTGCTCGACGCCGCCAAGGAAGTCGAGCTGTCCCAGACCATCGAGGCGGGTGTGTACGCCCGCCAGATCCTCGACAAAGAGGTGGACAGCGATGCCGGCGGTGCCGCGCGCGAGGAGCTCGAGGCGCTTGTCGCCGAGGGCGAGCGCGCGAAGGACATCTTCATCCGCTCCAACCTCCGGCTCGTGGTGGCCGTCGCCAGACGCTATCCGCGCAGCGGTCTGCCGCTGCTCGACCTGATCCAGGAGGGCAACGCCGGCCTGGTCCGCGCGGTGGAGAAGTTCGACTACGCCAAGGGCTTCAAGTTCTCGACGTATGCGACCTGGTGGATCCGCCAGGCGATCACGCGTTCCATAGCCGACCAGTCCCGCACGATCCGGCTCCCTGTCCACCTGGTGGAGGAGCTCGGACGCATCCGCCGCGTCCAGCGCGAGTTCAACCGCGAGAACGGGCGCGAGCCGGAGGCGGCCGAGGTCGCGAAGGAGCTCGGCTCGACGCCGGAGCGGGTCATCGACGTCCTGGACTGGGCGCGCGACCCCGTCAGCCTGAACATGGCGGTGGACGACGCGGGCGAGACGCAGTTCGGCGACCTGCTGGAGGACACCTCGGCGGTGTCTCCCGAGCAGTCGGTGCTCACGCTGCTGCGCAGCGAGGAGCTGGAGGACTTGATCGGCAGGCTCGACCACCGTACGGCGTCGATCATCCGGATGCGTTACGGCATCGAGGACGGGCGGGAGCGTACGCTGACGGAGGTAGGCAAGGAGCACGGCCTGACGCGCGAGCGAATCCGCCAGATCGAGAAGCACGCGCTGCTGGAGCTGAAGCGGATGGCCCGCGACACGGGCTTCGACGCGGCGGCATAACCGGCGCCCCAAAAGCGGACCCCGGCACCCTCCCCCCCGGTGTCGGGGTCCTTCTCTGTCGCCCTCACCGTGCCCGGGTCGCGTCGTGCCCGGGTCGCGTTGCCTCGCCATGCCCGGGTCGCGACGCCCTCACCGCGTGCCCGGCGCGTCTGTGGCGCTCAGCGTCCCGTGGCCGCGCGGGTCAGGCGCGAGCCCAAGTCCGTGACGTACTCCGACAGCCGCCCCGGGCCATGGACCGTGAACTCGCAGTCCACCAGGGCCAGTCGGAGCGCCAGCCATTCCACCGAGTCCGCGGACCGCGCCCGCAGCCTGCACGTCTCCTCGCCCGTCGGCACCGGCGGCCCCAGGTGCTCGGGCAGCCGCGCCGCCACGAACGCCGCCGGGGCCTCGAAGCTCACGTCGATGTCGTACTCCGGCTGCCGGGACATCGAGTGCCCGAGCAGCTTCGCGGCATCCCCCGTCGGCAGCTCCCGAGGTACGAAGCGCGCCCCGGTGGCAAAGGGTTCCGAGACCCGGTCGACCCGGAACGTACGCCAGTCCTCTCGCCCCATGTCGTACGCGACGAGATACCAACGACGGCCGGTCGAGATCAGCCGGTACGGCTCGACCTGCCGTTTCGTCTCCGTCCCGTCACCCGCGCGGTAGCCGAAGCGGAGGCGTTCGCGCCCGGTCGCCGTGCCCGCGATGACGGTCAGCGTCTGCGGGTCGATCGTCGCGCCGTCCCCCCGCGTGAGCGGGATCGTCGCCGCCTGGAGTGTGGTGACCCGGTGCCGCAACCGTGACGGAAGCACCTGTTCCAGCTTGGCGAGGGCCCGTACGGAAGCTTCCTCGATGCCCTCGATCGCATGGCCGGCCCCCGCCCGCAGGCCCACCGCGATCGCGACCGCCTCCTCGTCGTCGAGGAGCAGCGGCGGCATCGCCGCGCCCGCGACCAGGCGGTACCCACCGATCGCCCCTCTCGTTGCCTCGACCGGATAGCCGAGGTCCCGCAGCCGGTCGATGTCGCGCCGGATCGTGCGCGGGCTCACCTCGAGGCGCTCGGCGAGCTCGCTGCCCGGCCATTCGCGCGGAGTCTGGAGGAGGGAGAGCAGATTCAGCAGCCGTGCCGGAGTGTCCGTCATGTTCTTCAGGATGCCCGTTATCTAGGACGTAAGCTGACCTATATGAGCTCTAGATTCATCGTATGAGTTCACAGCCCGCCGTACCGGATACGGCATCAGACCGTCGACGCTGGATTGCGCTCGCCATCGTCATGACCGCGGCCTTCATGGATCTGGTTGACGTCACCATCGTCAACATCGCGATTCCCAGCATGGAGCGGGACCTCGGAGCCTCGTTCGGTGCGATCCAGTGGATCACCGCCGGATACGCGCTCGCCTTCGCCGCCGGTCTGATCACGGGTGGCCGGCTCGGTGACATCTACGGCCGCAAGCGCCTCTTCCTGATCGGCATCTCCGGCTTCACGCTCGCCTCCGCCCTCTGCGGTTTCGCGGCGAACGAGGAGATGCTGGTCGCCTCCCGCCTGCTGCAGGGTGCGACGGCCGCGATGATGGTGCCGCAGGTGCTCGCGATCATCCATGTCACCTTCCCGGCGCACGAACGCGGCAAGGTCTTCGGCATGTTCGGCGCGATCATCGGCCTCGGCGCGGTGTCCGGACCGCTGCTCGGCGCGCTGCTGACCCAGTGGAACCTCTTCGGCCTCGAGTGGCGCCCGATCTTCCTGATCAACCTGCCGGTGGGCATCGCCGGACTGATCCTGGGCCGGAAGTTCATCACCGAGTCCCGCGCCCCGAAGGCACTCAAGCTCGACCTGGTCGGTGTCGCGCTGGTCACGCTCGGACTGCTGATGCTGATCTATCCGCTGACGCGTGGGCGTGAGCTGGGCTGGCCGCTCTGGGGCCATCTGTGCATGGCCGGCAGCCTGGTCGTCTTCGCCGCCTTCGTGGCGTACGAGAAGAGGAAGACCCGCAAGGACGGCTCGCCGCTGGTCGAGCTCTCGCTGTTCAGGGTGAAGAGCTTCGCCGCCGGTATCGCTGTGCAGCTCACCTTCGGCATCGTCTGCGGGATCTTCTTCCTGGTCTGGACGCTGTACATGCAGATCGGTCTCGGCTGGAGCCCGCTGCGGGCGGGCCTGACCGGTGTCCCGTTCTCGATCGCCGTGTCCGCCGCGGCCGGGATGTCCGTACAGAAGCTGGTGCCGCGCTTCGGCCGGAAGGTGCTGCAGGCGGGTGCGCTGACGATGGCCGCGGGGCTGCTGCTCTACATCTGGGAGGCCGGACGGTACGGCACGGCGATCCACTCCTGGCAGATGAGCCTGCCGCTCGTGGTGATGGGTGTCGGGATGGGCCTGATCGTGGCGCCGCTGACGGACGCGGTCCTGTCGGACGTGCCGCGTGAGCACTCGGGCTCGGCGTCCGGGCTGATCAACACGACGCAGCAGATGGGCAATGCGCTGGGGCTCGGCCTGGTCTCGGTGGTCTTCTTCGGGTCGATCGACGACCGGATCGCGCCGAGCGCGGTGGGCAAGGCCTTCGGGGACGCGTTCCAGAGCTCGCTGTGGTGGGTGGTGGCGGTACTGGCGGTGATCTTCCTGGTGATGTTCGCGCTGCCGGCGCGGCCGAAGCAGCATGTGGAGGGGACGGACGCGGACACGGAGGCGGTGACCGAGGGCCCGGTGGACCGGGAACCCGTGCTGTCGCACTGACGCGGTCGTGCTGTCGCATTGACGCGGTCGAGCTGTACGAGGCCCGGCCCGGGATACGTCCCGGTGCCGGGCCTCGCCGCGTCGTCCGGCTTTGCGGGCGGCCCGGGTCCGACAGATGCCGACGGGCCTTCAGGCCGGAGCCTGGGCCGCCGCTTCCGCTTCCGCCGCTTCCGCCGTTTCCGCGGCCTCGCGGCGCGCGCGTCCCTTCTTCCCTGCCCGGATCGTGTACACCATCAGGCCCGCCAGGAAGACGAACGGCAGCACGTTGGAGACCCCGACCATCGTCTCCGTGTCCAGTACGCAGACCAGCCCGGCCTTCACGCCCGCCTCGACCAGGAACGCCACACCCCAGACGATGGTCAACCGACGCTGGGCGGTGCGGAAGCCCGGGTACTTGTGCCACATCGCGTTCCAGTCGGCGACGCCCTCGGGCGTACCGTCCGTGCCGAACTTGCGGCCGAAGTAGAAGATCAGCGGCCGCTTGAGCGTGAGGCTGACGAGGAAGGCGAGCCCGAGCAGCCCGGTCAGCGCGGAGTCCTTGAGGAAGAGCAGCTTCGCGCTGTTGAACGCGAGGGCGCTGACCGCTCCCAGCAGCAGCGTGATCAGGATCATCACGCCGAACTCGTCCACCCGCCGGTGCATGGCGAAATAGATGGCCAGCTCGACCAGTGGCCAGCAGGAGATGAGCAGCAGGGCGGGGACCTCGTCGATGCCGTGGTCGGTCAGCATTCGGTATGTGATCCACGGCAGCAGGACGCCGAACAGCATCGTCGGGCCCCAGGTCAGGAGGACGCTTCCTCGTCTGCCGGATTCAGCCATGGTGGACTCCATTCCCCCGAGCGGTCGTTCGCCGCAAAGACGGGCCGGAGCCTATGGAGTGGAGGTGAGCAGCGACAGGGTTTGGCGTGATCTTGACCAAGATCAGGAACGAGGTTTGGCCCGGGGACAGGTTTCGTGTCCTCCGGCCGCCGGGCCGACGCTCACCGCACGCCGGTTCACCGCACGCCCGCGCGCAGTTCCATCGCCTCGCGCGCTATGTGCTCCGCGGCGTACACCTCGCACATATGGCGGCCGTCGGGTGTCGCCGTGTGCTCGACTTCCCACAGGCTCGTCTCGGTGCCGTCGAGCAGCAGGAACGCGTGCTCGTACAGCGTGAAGCCGGCGTCCTTCCCCTCCACCCGGCACTGGCGGCCGAAGACCTGCGTGATGTGGTGGGCGAAAGCGGACCGCAGCAGGCGCGCGGTCTCCTCACCCGGCCGGTCGGCGTTCTCCGCGCGGCGCAGAACACGGCGCGCGTGGTCCGCGGAGTCGTCCGGGACGTACATCCGGGGGAGTGGGGCCGGGGGCGCGGTCATCAGCGAGGTGAGCAGCTCCAGATCGGCGTCGAGGTCGTCGCCCTCGAGGCCGGAGTCGCGGCCGTTGTCCGCGGGCCCGGCGAAGCCCGGGAAGCCGGCGGGCAGCCGCGACGCGGCGAGGCGGACCTCCGACTCCTCTGTGTAGAGCTCGTGCTGCTCGGCGCCGTCGCGGCCGGTGTTGTGCACCAGCTCCCACAGGACCAGGGAGCTGCCGTCGCTCAGCAGATAGGCATGCCGGTACGTGGCACGGCGCAGGGTCGCACTGTGGTGCGACGAATGCAGCGAACTGGCATGGGCCAGCGCGGATTCGAGCCGCTCGACCGTCGTGTCGGGCAGATCGAAGGAGTTGAGCGCCCGACCCAGGAGTCGCTCGAGCTGCGTCTCGGTTGTCTCGTACGGATCGTTCAAGTTCGGTCTCCAGGCCGTCGCCGCAAGTCACTTGGTGATTGCTAAACGTAGCCCCTGGGTCTGACAACGTGTCCTGCGTTCTGGAAAACGAAGGGGAGCACGCGGGAAGTTCCCGACTTCCCGGCCAACACGGCTGTCCTGTACGTCAGTCGATGTCGTACAGGTCCCGGTACGAAGGGAAGGTGCCGCCGGGTCCGTCGACGCTCCGTGCCGCGAGAACCGCCCGCACGATTGCCCGGGTCACCACGTCCGCGCCCGCCGCGAGCACCTCGTTGAGGGCGAGGGGTTTGGTGGCGTCGAGCGGGACGACGCCGGTGGCGAGCGTGAAGACGGTGTCGCCGTCGTTGAGGAGATGGACGGGGCGTACGGCGCGTGCGATGCCGTCGTGCGCCGTGCCCGCGAGCTTCTGCGCCTGGGCCCGGGTCAGATCCGCGTCGGTCGCGACGACGGCGAGTGTGGTGTTCAGTGGCGGCAGCGGAGGCCATCCGCTCGCCCGACCCGTCTCGTCCAGCCGTTGCCGCGCCGCCGTGTGGACCTCGGCCGGCGGGTAGTCGACGCGGCCTTCGAAATACTGGCCGTACAGCACACCGGTCAGCGGGTCGATGACCGAACCCACGGCGTTCGCAACGACCAGTGCGGCGACGGTGACCCCGGAGCCGAGGACGGTGCTGGCCGTGCCGAGCCCACCCTTCAGCCGCCCCACCACCGCACCGGTACCGGCGCCCACAGCGCCCTCTTCGAACGGCACACCGCTCTCGGTGGCCGCCGCCGCCTCCACCGCCGCGCGCCCGGTCGATGCGTCCGGGCGGGCCTGCCAGTCGCCGCCGCGCCCCAGGTCGAAGACACAGGCCGCGGGTACGACGGGCACGACATGGTGGGGCTCGGGCCCCACCCGTACACCGCGTCCGCGTTCCTCCAGCCAGGCCATCACTCCGGCGGCGGAGTCGAGTCCGTACGCGCTGCCGCCGGTCAGTACGACGGCCTCGATGCGCTGGACCAGGTTGCGGGGGTCGAGGGCGTCGGTCTCGCGGGTGCCCGGGCCTCCGCCGCGTACGTCGACGGCGGCGATGGCCCCGCCCTCGGGCGCGAGGACGACGGTGGTACCGCTGAGCGCGCGGTCGCCCGGCACGCGCGCGTGCCCGACCCGGAGGCCGGCCACATCGGTCAGGCCGCCCGTGGGCTTGCGCGTGAGCCCGTCGGCCGGCCTGTCCGTCGGTCCGTCCGTCGTCCCGCCGCTCCGCGGGCTCCTCGGCACGTCTGCCGTCCCGTCCGTCCGTGCGTCATTGGCTGCCATGAAGCCCATGCGTACCACGGGACTTGGCTCAGCGCCCCGGCCATGGCCACGTCCCGACCCGTGGCGTCGCTCAGGTGCCCCGGCCGCCATCCTGGCGGTGGGCGTTTCCGCGTCGACCGTCGCCGCGACCGGTGCCGCGACCGGTCACGCTCCTTGGGCCCCCGCCGCCGTACCCGCGCTCGCATCCGCCGCCGTACCCTGGAGGTATGAGCACCGCCCCCGCCCCCGGACCGCGTGATGCGGAGCAGCCGCGGCAGCAGTCCCCGAAACCGAAGCTGATCTTCGACGATCCGCTGGACCAGCAATCCTCGGACGATACGGACCGCGGGTGGGGCGAGCGGCCTCTCGCGAGCGGCGACAGCGCCGCCGAGCTGGCGCGTTTCCTCGACGAGAAGCCGCCGCACCACATCTGAGCCGCGGCTACCGGCCGTGCCCCGAATCTCGCTGCGCAACGAGCGCGTCCCTGATCTCCTTCAGCACCTCGAGTTCGGTCAGCTCGACCACTTCCTTCGCGCCTTCCTTGGCGCGTTCCCGGGCGGCGCGCCTGGCCAGGTACTTGGACATGGGCAGCACCATCAGGAAGTAGACGACGGCCGCTGTGATCAGGAAGGTGAGCGTGGCGCCGAGCACGGACCCCCACATGATCCTGATGCCGGCCACCTCGCCGTCCACAACTTCACAGGTGCCCTTCAGGCAGGAGCTGTAGGAGTCGAGATCCTTGGTGCCGAACGCGCCTACCAGCGGATTGATGACGCCCTTCACCACGGCGTTCACGATCTGGGTGAACGCCGCGCCGATGACCACGGCGACGGCCAGGTCGATGACATTGCCGCGCATCAGGAAAGCCTTGAAGCCCTCCAGGACGCTGACCTTCTTCTCGCTCACCACTGAGCCTCTCTTCGCATGTGCGGGACACGGAGCCAGACGTTCCGAAACCTACGTCAGCGCGTAGTCGTGCTGTCCAATCCGCACTGCGAACAGATTGCCTGACGGTGCGTCAGGTCGTCGGCTCGTGTCGACTCCGAGTCAGTACACCGTCACCGCCAGTCGCGATGTCGCTCCCGCGCCCGCGAGTGCCGCGGCGGTGGTGCGTGGCACCGACAGGACAATCAGCGCACCGCTGTCCGGAGAAGCCCCGCGCAGTCCCGGGACATTGGTGACACGAACGCCCGACGCCACCACCCGCGCCGCAGTCCCTTCCCCTACAGGGGAGTTGGCCGCGGCGATCACATCCACCCGGTCTCCCGGGCGCAGCAGCCGGACCGTGGCGGCATCCGCGATTCGCACCGGCGCGGACACCATCGCGGCGGCGGGCAGCCGTTCGCGCTGGGGCGCGGCAGCCAACGCCTCGGCGCCCCCGCTGTCCGGTCCCCGCGCACCCGAAGCGGCAAGCGCCGCCGCCGTCATGGCAAGCCCCGCCGCCATCGCACGGCGTCGCCGGAGCGTCGCGCGCCGCAGGCGGTGCGCCCCACCCCGCACCCGCAGCGGAGCGAACGGCGGCACGCCGAGGGGCTCCGGGGCCGGAGCGGAAGAGGGAGGAGAGGGAGAAGGAGGAGAAGGGGGAGAGGGATGGAGAGAAGGAGGAAACGGAGAAGGGAGAGAGGGAGGAAGCGGAGGGACGGAAGAAGGGTGAAACGACATGACACACACCGCCTGCCGTGAGGAGTGGAGTTGGGCTGACCACTCCTCACCATCCACTCTCCGCGCGCATCCCGCCGACACCTGTGGACGACCCCCGCGCTGTGGACAACTCCCTCACCCGCAGGAGGGCTTGACCGCGCCGGGCCGAAGAACTACGGCAGCTGAAGTCCGGTGTCGATGCCGTCCAGCGCATGCGAGCAGAGACAGTCCCGCGTCTCACCCGCCGGCAGCCCCGCAACCGCGTCGAAGAGCACCGTGCGCAGCCTGTCGACACTTGCGGCGAAGACCTTCATCACGTCTCCCTGGGAGACGCCCTCGCCCGTCTCGGCCCCGGCGTCCAGGTCCGTCACCAGCGTCATCGACGTGTAGCAGAGCCCCAGTTCACGGGCGAGGACCGCCTCCGGGTGCCCGGTCATGCCGACCACCGACCAGCCCATCGCCGCATGCCACTGCGACTCCGCCCGGGTGGAGAAGCGCGGCCCCTCGACCACCACCAGTGTCCCGCCGTCCACCGGCTCCCAGTCCCGCCCGCGCGCGGACGCGAGGACCGTCTTGCGCCCCTCGGGACAGTACGGATCGGCAGGCGACACATGCACCACGTTCGGGATGGTCCCGTCCGGCAACGGCAGACCGTCGTAGTAGGTCTGCGCACGTGCCTTCGTACGGTCCACGAACTGGTCGGGGACGAGCAGCGTCCCAGGACCGTACTCCGGGCGCAGCCCGCCCACGGCGCACGGCCCCAGCACCTGTCCCACGCCCACCGACCGGAGCGCCCACAGATTGGCGCGGTAGTTGATGCGGTGCGGCGGCAGATGGTGGCCGCGTCCGTGCCGGGGCAGGAAGGCGACCCGCCGCCCGGCGATCTCGCCGAGTAGCAGCGAGTCGCTGGGGCTGCCGTACGGGGTGTCCACCTGGATCTCGGTGACGTCCTCCAGGAAGGAGTAGAAGCCCGAGCCGCCGATCACACCGATCTCTGCGGTCGCGTTGGTCGCATTCGTCGCCATGGCGATCACACTATCCGTACGCGAAAACGCCAAGGACCCCGCCGTACACAACGGCAGGGTCCCGGAAAGCAGGCGTCAGACGCGGGGCCACGTACAGCGGCCGGGCTGGGCCGGGCGGGGGAGCGGCGTCAGGCGGCCGAGCTGCCGCTGGAGCTCGACGACGAGCCCGACGAAGAGGAAGCCGACGTCGAGGACGACGAAGCGGCGGGCTTCGAGTCCGACGACTTCGCGCTCGAGTCCGACGACTTCGCGCTCGAGTCGGACGACTTCGCGCTCGCGGACGCAGGCGTCGACGAGGGCGAGCTGCTCGAGGACGAACCTCGGCTGTCGTTCCGGTAGAAGCCGGATCCCTTGAAGACAATGCCCACCGCCGAGAACACCTTCTTCAGGCGTCCATCACAGCTGGGGCACACGGTCAGGGCGTCATCGGTGAACTTCTGCACCGCCTCGAGGCCCTCGCCGCATTCGGTGCACTGGTACTGGTAGGTCGGCACTTGTCTTCCTCCTGGCACTCTCACTCAATGAGTGCTAACGACGATCCATAGTGACCTATTCCGCTGGATCAGTCCACTGTCAACGGCACGCGGTGACTCATCCCACGTGCCGCGATCCGCCCCGAGGCCTTCGGCGACAGCCGCGAGCGGAGCGAAATGAGCGTGACGAATGCCAGCACAGTGCCCACCAGCGGTACCACGAATCCGGCGCTCGCGCCGTTCGCGTCGGCCAGTCGCCCGGCCACCGTCACGGCCGCCGCCTGGCCCAGCGCCACGGCACCCGTCAGCCAGGTGAAGGCCTCGGTACGGGCCGAAGCCGGCACCAGCGACTCGACCAGTGTGTAGCCGCTGATCAGGGCGGGCGCGATGCAGAGGCCGACGAGCAGTCCCAGCCCCGCCAGCAGCGCCACGGAGTGCACCGCCCACAGCGCCGAGGCCGCCAGAGCCAGCCCGGCGTAGCCGAGCACCAGCCGCCGCCGCGGGCCGCTCTTCCACGCGATGGCACCACAGGCGATGCCGGCCAGCATGTTGCCGGCCGCGAAGATCCCGTACAGAAGTCCGTTGGCGCCGGGGTTGCCGATCTCCTCGGCGAAGGCGGTCAGCGAAACCTGCATTCCACCGAAGACCGAACCGATGCCGAGGAAGGCCACGGCCAGCACCCGCACCCCCGGGACGGAGAGCGCGGACGCGTGCGGTTCGGCGGCCGTCGCCCTGGGCCGTACCGCAGGCTGCGTGCCGCTCTGAGCGGCGAAGAACAGACCGCCGGCGAGCGTCAGCGTCGCCTCGGCGATCAGGCCGGCCGCCGGGTGCACACCGGTGCACAGCGCTGTCACGAGCACCGGTCCGACGACGAAGGTGAACTCGTCCGTCACGGACTCGAAGGCGGCCGCCGTCGACATCAGTGGCGAACCATCCAGCGTGGCCGCCCAGCGGGCCCGCACCATTGGTCCGACCTGCGGTACGGAAGCACCCGCGGGCACGGCGGCGACGAACAGAGCCCACAGGGGCGCCTGTGCCAGTGCGAGCGCCGTCAGCGCGGACACGGAAGCGGCGTGCGCGAGCACGCCGGGCAGCAGTACGGCCCGCTGCCCGAGACGGTCCGCGAGCTTGCCGCTCTGCGGCGCGAAGAGCGCCATGGAGACGCCGGTGAAGGCGGCGACGGCGCCGGCGCTGCCGTACGAACCGGTGGTGTGCTGCACCAGCAGGACGATGCCGATGGTCAGCATCGCGAAGGGCTGCCGCGCCAGGAAGCCGGGGAGCAGGAATGTCCAGGCGCCGGGTGTGCGCAGGAGCTGCCCGTATCCAGGACGGTTGTTGACCGTGGATGCCACGGTCCGTGCCTTTCTGCCGCCTGGTAGCGCTTCCCTGGTGCGCGTCGTACTTGTGGTACGAGACGCGACGGAGCCGCCGAGAGCTGTCCTCTTGCGCTGAACTGCGGTAGATACCGGGGCCCACTGAGGGGGCTCCGCGGCCGCCATACGGTCGCGCCAGCTCTGCGTCAGGCAGAGTTGGTCGATCAGTGTGCCTTGATGCTACAGGGCATATTCGATTCGTGCCTGGGAAGTGGCCCACACATTCCAAGATCTGCCTGCGATTAGGCGGATCTCCCTGTGGATCTTCCTCCGGCGTTTCCATCCGTCCCCAGCCAGTCGGCAAGCTTTCCGCCCTGTCCGACCGCCCGCAGCCGCCGCTCCGCGGCGTCCCGCACCGGATCCGTCGCCACCACCATCAGCTCGTCACCCCGCCGCAGCACGGTGGAGGGCAGCGGTACGAAGCTCTTCCCTTCGCGTACGACCAGGGTGACCGCCGAGCCGGCCGGCAGCCGCAGCTCCGCGACCTCCACGCCGTGCATCTTCGAACCCTTCGGGATCGCCACCGACAGCAGATGCCCGCGCAGCCGCTCCAGCGGCGCCGACTCGATGCCCAGATCGGCGGCGTCGGACGGGCCGCCGAGCCGCAGGGCCTTCGCCAGCCAGGGCAGCGTCGGTCCTTGGACCAGGGTGTAGACGACGACCAGCACGAAGACGATGTTGAAAACCCGGTCGCTGCCCTCGATGGAGGTGACCAGCGGGATGGTGGCGAGAATGATGGGCACGGCGCCGCGCAGTCCCGCCCATGACATGAGCACCTGCTCCTGCCATGGGATGCGGAACGGCAGCAGGCTGATGAAGACCTCCAGCGGCCGCGCCACCATGGTCAGGACCAGGCCGACCACTACCGCGGGCCAGAAGTCGACGAGCAGCTCGTGCGGCGTCACCAGCAGCCCGAGCAGGACGAACATGCCGATCTGCGCGATCCAGCCGAGGCCCTCCGCGAAGCCGCGGTTCGCCGGCGCGTGCGGCAGCTTGGAGTTCCCGAGCACCATCGAGGCGAGATAGACGGCGAGGAAGCCACTGCCGTGCGCCATGGCGCCGGCCGCGTACGCCACCACCGCGATCGCCATCACCGCGATCGGGTACAGGCCCGAGGCGGGCAGCGCCACATGCCGCAGCCCGAACGCGCCCAGCCAGCCCGTCGCGAGCCCGATGGCCGCGCCGATCGCCAGCTCCAGCGTGATCTTCCCGACCAGTACGTACCAGTCGTCGATGGGTCCTGGCGTGGAGAAGGCCATCACCAGGATGACCACGGGGGCATCGTTGAAGCCCGACTCGGCCTCCAGCACACCGGTCACCCGGGACGGCAGCGGCACCTTGCGCAGTACCGAGAAGACCGCCGCGGCGTCCGTCGAGGACACGACCGCGCCGATGATGAGCGCCTGCCGCCATTCGAGCCCGACCAGATAGTGCGCTCCGGCCGCCGTGATGCCCACACTCACCGCGACGCCGACGGTCGACAGCACGACCGCCGCGGGCAACGCGGGTTTGATCTCCTTCCACTTGGTGGCCAGGCCGCCCTCGGCCAGGATCACCACAAGCGCGGCATAGCCGATCACCTGCGTCAGTTCGGCGTCGTCGAACCTGACGTCGAAGATGCCGTCCTGCCCGATCGCGATCCCGATCCCGAGATACAGCAGCAGGCTGGGGAGCCCACTGCGGGACGAGATGCGTACCGCCGCGACGGCGATGAGCAGAACGAGCGAGCAGATGAGCAGGAGTTCATTGAGCTGGTGGACACTCAGTGGCCGATCCTTCCCTCGCGCCTTCGGGCCGGATCGCTCCTCCGGCCGGCGACACTTCGTTACCTTACCTAATCTTTAACGTTTCCTTGACGGGTCGATCATTCGTACGAGAGGGCGTCCGGCCGCTGCCTTACGGATACCGCGTCCGGACCGCCGGAGCGCTGCGCCTATGGTTGCTCCAGCACCCCAGGACCAGCCTGCGCCTCGAAGGACAGCGATGCCCGCCAACACAACCGCCTCTTCCCCCAAGAAGAAGAAGGGGCGACGCGCTCGCCTGCTCGTGATCGTCCTGGTGCTGGCGCTTGTCGCGGGTGTCGGATATGGGACGTACTGGAGCATCAGCACCGTGCGCGCCTCGTTCCCGCAGACCAACGGCACGGTCAAACTCGACGGCCTCTCCGGCCCGGTCGAGGTCAGACGGGACAACTACGGCATCCCGCAGATCTACGCGGACAGTGACGAAGACCTGTTCCGCGCCCAGGGCTTCGTCCAGGCGCAGGACCGCTTCTGGGAGATGGACGTCCGCCGCCATATGACGGCCGGCCGGCTCTCCGAAATGTTCGGCTCCGGACAGGTCGAGACGGACGCGTTCCTGCGTACTCTCGGCTGGCGCCAGGTGGCGCAGAAGGAGTACGACACCCTCCTCACGCCCGAGACCAAGAAGTACCTCCAGGCGTACGCGGACGGTGTCAACGGCTACCTCAAGGGCCGCGAGGGCAAGGACCTTTCGGTCGAGTACGCCGCCCTTGCCTTCAGCAACGACTACAAGCCCGAGAAGTGGACGCCCGTCGACTCGGTGGCCTGGCTCAAGGCGATGGCCTGGGACCTGCGCGGCAATATGCAGGACGAGATCGACCGCTCGCTGCTGACGAGCAGGCTCAGCGACAAGCAGATCAAGGACCTGTATCCGGCCTATCCGTACGACCGGAACAAGCCGATCGTCGCCAAGGGCGGTATAGACCCCGCGACCGGCAAGTTCGACCCGGCAGCCAAGCCGTCCGGCGCCTCCGGCGGCGGCAGCGGGAACAGCGCGGCGGACGCCGCCCAGGGCCTCAACTCCCAGCTCTCCGCGCTCTCCAAAACCCTCGACACGATCCCCGCTCTGCTGGGCCCCAGCGGCAACGGCATCGGATCCAACTCCTGGGTCGTCTCCGGCGCGTACACGACGACCAACAAGCCGATGCTGGCCAACGACCCGCATCTCGCGCCGTCGCTGCCCTCCCTCTGGTACCAGATGGGCCTGCACTGCCGGACCGTCTCGGCCACCTGCCAGTACGACACCGCCGGCTACACCTTCTCCGGCCTGCCCGGCGTGATCATCGGTCACAACCAGGACATCGCCTGGGGCTTCACCAATCTCGGTGCCGACGTCACCGACCTCTACCTCGAGAAGCTCAGCGGCGACCGCTACCAGGTGGGCAACGAGGAGAAGGCGCTGAAGACCCGCCAGGAGGTCATCAAGGTCGCGGGCGGCTCCGCCAAGACGATCACGGTGCGCTCCACCGGCCACGGCCCGTTGGTCTCCGACCGCAGCAGCGAGCTGGAGCAGGTAGGCGAGAAGGCCCCTGTCCCGAAGGCCGCCCCCGCCCCTGACCGTGGCGCCGGATACGCCGTCGCGCTCCAGTGGACCGCGCTGCAGCCCGGCAAGTCCATGGACGCGGTCTTCGAGCTCAACCGCGCCAAGGACTTCAACTCCTTCCGCGCGGCAGCCAAGAACTTCGAGGTCCCCTCGCAGAACCTCGTCTACGCCGACGTCAAGGGCAATATCGGCTACCAGGCTCCCGGCAGGATCCCGGTCCGAGCCGAGGGCGACGGCACAAAGCCCGCTCCCGGGTGGGACCCCCGGTACAAGTGGAAGCGCTACATCCCCTTCGATGAGCTGCCGTACGAGTACAACCCCGAGCGCGGCTACATCGTCACCGCCAACCAGTCGGTGATCGATGCGAAGAAGTACCCGTACCTGCTGACCAAGGACTACGGGTACGGCGCCCGCAGCCAGCGGATCAACGACCTCATCGAGTCGAAGATCCAGGGCGGCGGGAAGATCTCGACCGAAGACATGCGCACCATGCAGATGGACAACAGCAGCGAGATCGCCAAGCTGCTGACGCCCTACCTGCTCAAGATCGATGTCTCGGACAGCTACGTCCGCGAGGCCCAGAAGCTGCTGGAGGGCTGGGACTACACCCAGGAGCCGGACTCCGGTGCCGCCGCGTACTTCAACGGGGTCTGGCGCAATGTCCTCAAGCTCGCCTTCGGCAACAAGCTGCCCAAGGAGCTGCGGGTCGAGGGGGAGTGCATGAGCGTCCGCCCGGCCGACAGCTCGGCCCCGGACGACCAGCTCAGCGAGCGGGTGCGGGAGTGCGGCCAGCGGGACACCGAGTCGGCGCAGCCGGACGGCGGCGACCGCTGGTACGAGGTCGTACGCAGGATCCTCGAGGACGAGAAGAACGAGTGGTGGCAGTCCCCGGCCAGCCGTACGGACAAGGCCACCACCACCCGGGACGAGCTGCTCGCCCGGGCCATGGAGGACGCCCGCTGGGAGCTGACGGCCGAGCTCGGCAAGGACGCCTCCAGCTGGAGCTGGGGCAGGCTGCACCAGCTGACGCTGAAGAACCAGACCCTCGGTACCGAGGGTCCCGGCTTCCTGCAGTTCGTGCTCAACCGCGGTCCGTGGAACCTGGGCGGCGGCGAGGCGGCGGTCAACGCCACCGGCTGGAACGCGGCCGGCGGCTACGGAGTCATCTGGGTGCCGTCGATGCGGATGGTCGTCAACGTCGGTGACTGGGACAAGTCCCGCTGGATCAGTCTGAGCGGTGCGTCGGGGCACGCGTACAGCGCGCACTACACCGACCAGACGGACAAGTGGGCGAAGGGTGAGCTGCTCGACTGGGCCTACGGTGACGCGGCCGTGAAGGCGAAGACCGTCGACACCCTCAAGCTCACTCCGTAAAACGCCTGACGGCCGTGGGCGTCACCACGGCGTGTACGGGGTGGTCGTGCGGTTCCTCCGGGACCCGTGCGAGCACCTCGTTCGCGTACAGCAGAACCACCAGTGCGGGGTCGGCGCCGGCCGCCGCGAGCCGGGAGAGGACTCGGTCGTACGAACCGCCGCCGCGGCCGAGTCGCATACCGCGCGAGTCCACCGCGAGCCCCGGAAGGAGCACGGCATCCGCCTCCAGTACGGCGTCCACGCCCAGCCGCTGGCCGTCCGGCTCCAGCAGCCCGCGGCCCGCGCGCACCAGATGCTCCGCGCCTCTGTACTCGCCCCAGTCCAGATCGTTGTCCGCCTTCAGGACCGGCAGCAGGACGCGTGCTCCCCGCTCGCGCAGCGCGTCGAGCAGCGCCCGCGTGCCGGGCTCGCGCCCCACCGAGACATATGCGGCAACCGTGCCCGCCTCGGTCAATTCCGGGAGATTCAGAGCCTGTCGCGCGAGAACCGCCGCGGCCTCCTGGACGTCCTCAGTGGACAGAAGGCCCCGGGCGTCGAGGAGTTCACGTCGTACCGCACTCTTTCGGGACAAGTCGCCGCTCATTGCGTTTCTCAGGAACCTCTCGTA
This sequence comes from Streptomyces sp. NBC_01750, assembly GCF_035918095.1. Classification (NCBI taxonomy): domain Bacteria; kingdom Bacillati; phylum Actinomycetota; class Actinomycetes; order Kitasatosporales; family Streptomycetaceae; genus Streptomyces; species Streptomyces sp. NBC_01750. Next base: position 3,861,833 of record NZ_CP109137.1, on the reverse strand, counting down.
TACGCCTTTATGAGCAGGAAGTTAACCGGAGCCTCATCTTCAGCCCAATCTCACCGGATAGTGTGAAGCGCATGACTCAGTCGCACCCCAGGATCAGCAAGGCTGTCATCCCTGCCGCAGGCCTCGGAACCCGGTTCCTGCCTGCCACGAAAGCCACTCCCAAAGAGATGCTGCCTGTCGTCGACAAGCCTGCGATCCAGTACGTCGTCGAGGAGGCGGTCGCGGCCGGTCTCTCCGACGTACTCATGATCACAGGTCGCAACAAGCGCCCGCTCGAGGACCACTTCGACCGCAACTACGAGCTGGAGAGCGCGCTCACCCGCAAGGGCGACGCCGAACGTCTGGCGAAGGTGCAGGAGTCGAGCGATCTCGCCACCATGCACTATGTGCGCCAGGGCGACCCGCGCGGCCTCGGCCACGCCGTGCTGTGCGCCGCCCCGCACGTAGGCGACCAGCCCTTCGCGGTACTCCTCGGCGACGACCTGATCGACCCGCGCGACCCGCTGCTCGCCCGCATGGTCGAGATCCAGGAGCGGGAGGGCGGCAGCGTCATCGCGCTGATGGAGGTCGATCCCGCCCAGATCCATCTGTACGGCTGCGCGGCCGTCGAGGCCACCGGCGAGTCCGACGTGGTCAGGGTGACGAAGCTGGTCGAGAAGCCCGACCCGTCCGAAGCGCCGAGCAACCTCGCCATCATCGGCCGCTATGTCCTGGATCCCGCGGTTTTCGAGATACTCCGGGAGACCGAGCCGGGCCGCGGCAACGAGATCCAGCTCACCGACGCCCTCGAGAAACTCGCCGAGGACGAGAAGGTGGGCGGCCCGGTGCATGGCGTCGTTTTCAAGGGCCGCCGCTATGACACCGGCGATCGTGGCGACTACTTGCGGGCAATTGTCAGACTCGCGTGCGAACGTGAAGACCTGGGCCCGGAGTTCCGGACCTGGCTTCGCAGTTATGTGACCGAGGAGATGTAGCACCGTGAGCAGCACGATCTGGTCGGTGGACGACCATCTGGAGGACATCCTCGGCGCGATCCGTCCGCTGGACCCGATCGAGCTGCAACTGCCCGACGCCCAGGGCTGCGTTCTCGTCGAGGACGTCACGGTGCAGGTTGCCCTGCCACCCTTCGACAACAGCTCCATGGACGGGTACGCGGTCCGTACGGCGGATGTATCGGGAGCCACCGAGGAGTTCCCGGCCGTCCTCACGGTCATCGGCGATGTGGCGGCCGGCGGCGGCGGCCTGCCCACGGTCGGCCCCGGCCAGGCCGCGCGCATCATGACCGGCGCCCCGCTGCCGCCCGGCGCGGAGGCGGTCGTCCCCGTCGAGTGGACCGACGGCGGTACGGGCGGCGGAGCGGCCACCACGATGCGCCCGGCCGGCGAGGCCCCCGAGGGCGCGAGCGGCGAGGTCCGCGTCCACCGCCCGGTCGAGGCAGGGGCCCATGTGCGCACGCGTGGCAGCGACGTCCAGGCGGGCGATCTGGCGCTGGAGGAGGGCACGGTCCTCGGCCCGCCGCAGATCGGACTGCTCGCCGCGATCGGCCGCGGCTCCGTGCGCGTACGGCCACGCCCCCGCGTCGTCGTGCTCTCCACCGGCAGCGAACTGATCCAGCCCGGCGAGCGGTTGGGCGAGGGCCAGATCTATGACTCCAACAGCTTCGCGCTGTGCGCCGCCGCACGTGACGCGGGCGCCCTCTCCTACCGGGTGGGCGCGGTCGCGGATGACGCGGAGACCCTGCGCGCCACCATCGAGGACCAGCTGATCCGCGCCGATCTGCTGGTCACGACGGGCGGTGTCAGCGTCGGCGCGTACGACGTGGTCAAGGAAGCCCTCTCGTCCGTGGGTGACGAGGACGTGCCGGGCAGTGGGATCGACTTCCGCAAGCTCGCCATGCAGCCCGGCAAGCCGCAGGGCTTCGGTTCGATCGGCCACGAGCACACCCCGCTGCTGGCGCTGCCGGGCAATCCGGTCTCGTCCTACGTCTCCTTCGAACTGTTCGTACGTCCCGCGATCCGGGCCCTGATGGGCCTGAAGGACGTCCACCGGCCGAAGGTCCGCGCCGCGCTCAAGGCCGACAAGGCCCTGTCGTCCCCCTCCGGCAAGCGGCAGTTCCTGCGGGGTGCGTACGACCCCGAATCGGGCACCGTCTCCCCGGTCGGCGGCTCCGGCTCCCATCTGATCGCGGCCCTCGCCCATGCCGACTGCCTGATCGTCGTCCCGGAGTCCGACACCTCGGTCGAGCCCGGCGCGGAGATGGAAGTGGTCCTCATCGGGTGACCTGTGTGCGGTGGCGGTACCGTGTCTGCCCACACAGGCCGTGAAGGCCCGGACCGGGAGCGCCGCACCAATGAGCACGCACGACAGGCTGACGCACATCGACGAGGCGGGGGCGGCCCGCATGGTCGACGTCTCCGGGAAGGACGTCACCTCACGTACCGCCCGCGCCAGCGGCAGGGTCCTGGTATCACCGCAGGTCGTGGAGCTGCTGCGGGGTGAGGGCGTCCCCAAGGGCGACGCTCTCGCCACGGCTCGTATCGCGGGCATCATGGGCGCCAAGCGCACTCCCGATCTGATCCCGCTCTGCCACCCGCTCGCGGTTTCCGGCGTGAAACTCGATCTGAAGGTCGCGGACGACGCCGTCGAGATCATCGCGACGGTGAAGACGACGGATCGCACAGGAGTCGAGATGGAGGCCCTGACGGCGGTATCGGTCGCCGCGCTCACCGTCGTCGACATGGTCAAGGCCGTGGACAAGGCGGCGGTCATCAGCGACGTGCGGGTCGAGGAGAAGACGGGCGGCAAGTCCGGCGACTGGATCCGCCCATGAGCCCGGCGCCGCGGGCCGGAGAGGTGTACGGCCACAGCCACGGGCCCGGCCCCGAGGCCGCCGGCCCGGAAGCCGTCGGCCTCGACGCGACCGCCGCCGACGCGACCGGCGGCGAGCCGGCCGCGCCGTACCGGGCCCTTGTCGTGACGGCGTCGAACCGTGCCTCCGCCGGGGTCTACGCCGACAAGGGCGGCCCGATCCTCGCCGAGGGCCTGGCAGCGCTCGGCTTCCAGGTCGAAGGCCCCCGGGTCGTGCCGGACGGCGACCCCGTCGGGCAGGCCCTGCGGGACGGGGTCGCCGCCGCGTACGACGTCATCCTCACCACCGGCGGCACCGGCATCTCGCCCACCGACCGGACGCCCGACGTCACCGCCCGCGTACTGGACCACGAGATCCCCGGCATCCCCGAGGCTATCCGCGCGTACGGACGCGAGAAGGTGCCCACCGCGGCCCTGTCCCGTGGCCTCGCCGGTGTCGCCGGCCGCACCCTGATCGTCAACCTCCCAGGCTCCACGGGCGGAGTACGCGACGGACTCGCCGTACTGGAGAAGCTCCTGATTCACGCCGTCGAACAGATCCGCGGTGGAGACCACCCCAGACCCATCCCCCGGACTCCGTCCGGGGGGACCCCCAGGAGCTCAAGCTGAACGCCCCGTTCTGGCCGGTGATCCTGGCGGACGGCGATATCGCCCTTCGTCCGATAAAGCTGCGCGACCAGCGGGTCTGGCGCGAGGTCAACCGGCGCAACCGCGACTGGCTGCGGCCCTGGGAGGCGACGATTCCGCCACCCGCCCCCGGCGGCCCGGCCGCCCAGCGTCCCACCTACCGTCAGATGGTCCGCCATCTGCGCGCCGAGGCCAACGCCGGCCGGATGCTGCCCTTCGTCATCGAATACCGGGGACAGCTCGCCGGTCAGCTGACGGTCGCCGGAATCACCTGGGGCTCGATGTGTTCGGGGCATGTCGGCTACTGGGTCGACCGGGAGGTGGCGGGCCGCGGCGTCATGCCGACGTCTGTCGCCCTCGCCGTCGACCACTGCTTCCGTACGGTCGGACTGCACCGCATCGAAGTCTGCATTCGCCCGGAAAACGTCCCCAGCCGCCGGGTCGTGGAGAAACTCGGATTCCGCGACGAGGGTCTGCGCCCCCGTTACCTCCACATCGATGGTGCGTGGCGGGACCATCTGGTCTTCGCGCTCACGGCCGAGGAGGTGCCGGAGGGACTGCTGCGCCGCTGGCACCAGGCACGACCCGGAACGCCACGGGAAATAAAATAAGTGTTCGAAATTGATCGCCGTCGGCCATGACCTGATCTGAACAATCACAAAAAAAGTCCGTGATATCAGCCAGATCGTGCGACACACCGGGCCAATTGGCGGATGCCCTCGCGAGAAGCCCTCTACGGTGTGAAGCGTGAGTAGCAGTGGCCTCATCTACGCAGTCATCGTCGGGGCCTGGGCCGCCTACTTGGTGCCGATGTGGCTCCGCAGGCAGGACGAGCTCAATGAAGCCCGTCCGACGGAACGCTTCTCCACCGCCATCCGGCTGCTGTCCGGGCGCGGGGCAATGGAGCGCCGGTACGCCAAGGAGCTGCGAGAGCGCACGGCCGAGGAGCCGGGGTCCGACGTGGACCCGGACGCGGCCACGGACCGTTTGAGTTCCGTGGACGTCCGGGCTTTCGCGATGCCCCCGGCCCGTACCGAAGCCCGGCTCGACGTCCCGGCCCGTCCGGTGCCCGCACAGGCGGAGCCACCCCAGGCCCAGCACCGGCCGTCGGCCCGCCCCGCGGCCCGGCGTCCGCGTCCGGACGGCGCCGCCGCCGAGCGTGCCCGCCGTACCAAGGTCCTGGCCCGCCGCAGACGCACCACGGTGGTCCTCTTCTTCGCCTTCACACTCGGCACGATTGTCGCCGCGGTCGGCGGACTCGGCTTCCTGTGGGCCCCGGCCCTCCCGGCGGTGCTCCTCAGCGTGTACATCGTGCATCTGCGCGGCCGGGAGCGGCGGCGCTTCGCGTTCACCATGGACCGGCGCCGGGCAGAGGCCGCGGCGCAGCAACTGCGCGAGAACCGTCCCCGTCGGCACCAGGCCGCGGCGGCGTCCGCGGTCGAGCGGGACGAGGAGCAGGAGGCGCGCCCCGAGCCCGACCCCGCCGTCATGCTCTCCCCGCAGGAGGCAGGACGCCGCGCGCTGGTCGAGCAGACGGACCACGCGGAGTGGGTCGACCAGCAGCGCGAACGCGGCCCGGCGCGCGGCGACAGCTGGGACCCGGTCCCGGTCCCGTTGCCGACGTACGTCACCGCTCCGGTCGCTCCGCGCGCGACGAGCGGCGTGGACTTCAGCGACCCGGAGACCTGGAGCTCGGCGCGCTCCTCGACCGCGGAGCCGACCCAGGAATCGGCGCCGGCGGCCGACGCGCCTCCGCGCCAGCGGACGTCCTCGACCCGCCGGGCCCGCGACCGCGGCCGCACGCCGCTCTTCGACCAGTACGCGGAAGAGGACCGGCCGCGCGCCGCCAACGAGTGAGCGCGGACGCGTCCCGGCTCCGCCGGCGTGCTTCCGTGACCAGCGAGGGAACGGATTTCCAAGCACCCCAATGGGGGTGCTAAGGTTTCACTCGTTGCAAGGGCCTGTGGCGCAGTCTGGTAGCGCACCTCGTTCGCATCGAGGGGGTCTGGGGTTCAAATCCCCACAGGTCCACAACAACGGGCCGTTCGCGGGTTCGCCTGCGAACTGTTCACGAGATCCCGGTCAGACGGTCATCGTCTGACCGGGATCTCGGCGTTTGAGCCTCTACTTGTGTGAAAGTCAGTCTGACGGGCCGCCGGGAAGCGTTGCGGTCCGCGTCGGAACGGGCCGGGGGTTGGGATGCGGACATGCCGCGGGGACCGCAGGCGTGGAGTCAGACTCCTGCGGTCTCGCGACGTGTCGATCTTCAATTACCCGGAACGTGCCCTCTCAGGGGCTACGGCTCAGCACCTGAGAGCGGGCCGCGATCGTCAAGTGGATCGTCGGGTAGGGCAGAAGGACATCATTCGGCTCGAGGTCGAGGCCGGTGATCGCGCTCTGCTTGCTGGCGGCCAGGTACTGCTCGAGTTCCTTGATGTTGTGGACCATGACGGTGAAGGCGGACAGCAGGGTTTGCGCGACGCGGCCACGGGGCTGACGCCTCTCGCGGGCGTGCAGGGCGGAGTCGACGGACTTCAGCCGCCCGTTGCCACCTTCGATGTGAGCACGCAACGTCTGGTAGGCCAGGGCCCAGGAGGGCGTCTGCCAAGGCAGCTCCTGCCGCGTGCGGGGCATGACGTGCGCCTGCACGGTGACGGAGGACTGGCGGCAACATTTGGGGCGTTCGCCGAACGGAATGGTCGGGGGCTCTACGGTGGGCCGGCTGGCAGGGTGCGCGGTGCGCTCCCTGTGGGCATCGAGGTTGATGACGACCGGTACGGGCCCCTTCTTGGGTGGTGTGCCGCGGCCCTCACGCTCCTGTGCCCAAGGGCAGTTGAGCTTGGTGATGGGGCAGGCGAACCGCTCGGTTCCGCGATCGTCCAGTGTGTCCTTACGGGTGAGTGCGTACGCCTCGATCTCCTGCAGCCGCTCTCGAAGAGGGATGCGTTCACGCTCGTTCTTGGTGCTGCGGATCTGCGAGTACAGGTCGAGCAAGCGGCGTGGCGTGAGGGGGCAGAAGAGTCGGCCGACTTTCGTGATCGCGCCCTGGTGATGGCCTTCCGCCTTGGCGGAAGTGACCTGTGGCTCAGTGAAGTCGAGCACGGGCATGTAGCCGAGGGCGCGCATCGGCCGGTGGAAGTTCTCGGGGAGGAGCTTGGTGTAGGCGCGGTCGGCCGCCGTGAAGCCACGGAGCTCGGTGAGCTGCGCCAGCACAGCGCTGACGTAGTGGGCGTGGCGGCCCATGTCCTTCTCTGGCGTGTGCAGCACCATGCCGAGGATCAGCTGTGGGTAGCGGCCGGCTCGGTCCGGGTCGGCGTGGGCCGCGATGGCGAGCGTGGCGCTGTAGCCGAACTCCCGGTCGCCGCCCCCCTTGTAATGCCAGTTTGCGCTCGCCTCCAGAGCGGAGCGCTTGCGTGTGTGGGGACGGGCCCAAGTTGGCACGCAGGTGGTGTCGATCGCAGTGTCGCCGCGCCAGTGACGCATCAGACCTTTCACGAAGGCGATGCGGACCGGGGCGGTGACCAGTCGGTTGGCGAGTTCTTCCAGACGACGGAGAGCGGGCTGTCCGTGGTCACCGTTCCACTGAGCGGCCACTTTGCGGCCTGCTGCCCTGGGAAGCCGACTGCGGCGCTGGTGCGGTGCAGCGTCCAGCAGCCGGTTCATGCGAGTCCAGGCGCGGTGGAAGCGGTTGTAAAGCGCGTTGACCGCGTCCTGGTCCTCGATGTCGCAGGTCGGAATGGCGAGGTGGGCGCGCAGCCGCTCGCTGATGCCGAACGTCATGATCTCGAAGGCGTCGTCGAGGTTGCCACTGGTTCTCTCGTAGCTCGCGCAGACCAGACCGAGCAGAACCAGACGGACGGGGTATCCGGGCGGGCCCGGGAGTCCTGCAAACTGTGCCTCGATCATCTCCACGACGCCGCTCTGATGGAGCGTGCGCCGAAGCTTCATGACCTTGCTGTCGGCCATCTCGGACGGCTCGTGTGAGCGCGGGTACGGGCGACGGGGGCGACCGTTGCCAGGCTGATAGCGGGGGTCGTCGGCGGGAGTTCTCATGCCGAGCCGCGCAGCATGCGGGCGGTGGCCGCAGTGGTGAGCGGGGGGACCGACGCCCGGTAGGGGGCCAGGGCGGCGGTCGACTTCATGCCAGCTGCCGTGGCGATGACATCTTCTGGGACACGTTGGCGCAGGAGCTCAACGATCCAGGTGCTGCGCAGCCGGGCCAGCTTCAGTTCGGGAAGCCCCGATGCACCCTTCAGAGTTCGCTCGGCCCAGTTGGACACACCGTTCTTAGGGTCGGCGACCTGGCGTTGGGGCAGGAACAGGTATCCGTCGCCGGCGGCACACGCCCTTGCGGCGAGGGCCTCCTCCCACATCGCTCGGCAGACCACCAGCCGGTCGCTGCCTGGCACTGCGACTACCACCGCTTCCGACGGCAGCACGGTGATGTCGGTGCCGCGGGTGGCCAGTACCTCGCGGCGTGGCAGTCCGCAGCCGGCGCCGAGGGCCAGCAGGGCCAGGGCGCTGCCGCCGAGGGTGGAGGTAGGGGGCAGTGTGCGGGCCCACATCAGGTAGCGGGCGAGTTCAGGCGGGGTGTACGGGGCGGCACGCTGGCGCTTGGCGTTCATTCGGGGTGTGGGCTGTTGGCCGTACTCCAACCACAGCAAAGCCTCGCGGATGCGCAGGAGGATGCTCCGGTACGTCTGGACGGAACTTCCTTCGAGTTTCGTCCGTGCGAGCAGGTAGCGCGTCATCACCTCTGGCGCCAGCCAGGCCAGCGGGTCGCGGGCAATGCCGACGCGCTCGGCGTACATAGCCAAACCGGAGAGCGCGAGCATCACTTTCGGCACTGGATAAGGGACGGAATCGCAGGTCGCGGCGGCCACCATGCGAACCCCATCGGCGACCAAGGCCCACTCGGATGGCTTTTCCAACGGCTGGTAGCCGAGGATCGCGCCGCTCATAGCCGTCTCCAAAGGAACACACCACGAAAAGTGGCTACACAAGTGGCCACCTGTTTCGTGAGTCTGCACTTCGACAGTCAGGAGCGCATGCGCATGACCGGAGGGCGAGGCCGCAGCAGGCCGCCGCGGGAGCTGGCTCGGGACCCGGAGAACTGGCCCGAGGCGACGTTCCTTGACCAGCCCCAGGCCAGGGTGGTGCAGGCGGTCGCACAAGCTGTGACCAGGCAAATGACCCTTCAGGGGCTGGGTCTGCGAAGCGTCGCCGCTCTCAGTGGCGTCAACCGTCAGGCGGTCGCGAATCTCCTCGCCGGCAGTAGCTGGCCGGACGTGGCGACGTTGAGCCGTCTGGAGGACGGGCTCGGCGTGGGTCTCTACCCGGGTACCAATGATCCGGGATCGATGCATTGCTGAACCTCCGGAACCCGCACGTCATCTGTGCAGGCAGGACGGATTGGGCTCAGCACGCCACAGGTGGCCCGACGGTGGGTTACCCTCAAAAACGGCATGCAGAAGCCCCTAACCGGACTCACATGCTCGGTGCCGCCGAGACTGATCCCTTGGCGGCACCACCAATTCACCGTCCAGCGCCGTGCTGATCCTTCACGGCAACGGACGTGCTGCTAGGCGCTGCTACTTATCGATCCACCTCCGCCCCGGTGTACAGGCCCGGTCCGACCTGCTTCAGGTATCCCTTATTCACCAGGCGGTTGAGCCGGTGACGCATCCGCTCGATCTCTGCTCGAGGCGCACTCTTGTCGACGAGGGGGATGACTGCGTCCTTGGGGCTCATCGGTCGATCTGCCGAGCCCACCAGAGTGACTACCTTCCGGTTCAGCTCGGTAAGTCGACCAGAGAGCTTCGAACCCTGCTGCTTGTCCGTCCTGCGCCGCTGCTGTGTACCCGGCTGCCCGCCGGGGGCCGACTCTGCATCCGACTCGGTGGCTTCTGGAGCGCCATTCGTGGAGGACTGTGCATGAAGCCCGTAGCGGCCTTCGGCGGATCCCCCACTCGCAGTCGGCTTCCCAGGAGGCGCCTCTTCGAGAAGCTGCGCTGCAGTACGCCGCGTGATTGCGAGTGCTGCCAGCCGCTCCTCGGTCTCGGCGATCTCAGCGCGCAGTCGGGCAACCAACTCCCGAGCAGCGTGTTCCTCCGCGTCGAGACGATGGAAGAGCATCTCACTCATTGCCGACTTCCCATCAAACCCCCTACGGCTAGCCGCTGTTGCGTGCGAGTCCGCCCGCAACCTTGCACGCAAGCGTCACTCTAAAGCCACCGTGTGCCATCGCGGGGCCCCTTGCTGAATCTCACCTATGCAACAGAGGGGGGCGCGCAAACCATTGCGTCGAAAGGAGGCTTGCGCAACCACAGCAGCGGTGCTCTTTGGGGTGTTCGTCATTCTCTGCATCCCCCGCAGGGGGCGCGGATCTCTTGGTTCGGGGTTTGCGCTTGGTGGATTGGCCCTGCGGCGCCGATGAGGGCTCGTGCAGGTGAGGGCCATCATGGGGCTCAATCAAGAGTGATTGGTCCGTCGGGCAGCCAGCCGTCGAGGTAGCCGTCGATCAGGGTCGCCGTGTTGTCGAGGTGGGGCTCCTTCAGGAGTGACGAGAGCATCGCCCGCGCTGCCCACATGGCAGTCGGCCCAGACCGCCCTCCCCTGTGGGTCGAGTCGGAGGCCAAGGGTGCCCTGGTGCGAGCGAGAAACACATGCTCCTCCATCCGCACCCGTGGCGCGCCACTCGAGGGGGGAGCGGCCCATCTTCGTCCGACAACTGGCCCCCATCGGATAGCCGAGCGGCTGAAGCAACATGTTCCTAGCCTCAGGGCGGCCTCAGCGTAGGACTCGACTTGCCGGACCGGGGCGTGGGGCAAGGTCCAGTGCTTGTGGGCGGAACCAAGGAGTGGAAAGACGGCTACGCGCTCTTGTGCATCGATCACGACGAGAGTCACTGTGCGACGAAGGCGGGGTCCGGGAAGATGCATGGAGTTATCGTCAGTGATGGCTATATGAGTAGCCAGCGGGCTGGACTGGATGGCGGATGGTGCCGACGAAGGAGTAGGTCGGTCACCAGTCCCTGTTTCGGGCGGTCACAAATGCGCCTTCGCGATCGCTCTCTGCCGACCCCCCCCACCGCTCTGCCGTGCGGTTTAGCAGGCGTAGGCGCGTTCCATTACCTTCAGCTCGGCAGCGATGATCTCGTCGTGCGTGATAGCGCCCATGAACATCCCTCCCCATGCGGCACCCATGGATGCTGCGACGGTGATGCGCTCGGCTCCGGCGAAATGACCACCAAGGCCTGTTGGTAGCAAGCAGTCAGAGGGCCAACGCCCCGACCAACTCGCCAACCTCCGCTCGCCAGACGCGGACCTGGTCCTCTGTCGGGCCGATCTCGTATTGGTGGTAGTGGCATCCCAGGCATAGGTGTGACCAGACGGCGGTGGTGCGGCGAGCGGTCTCAGCTGAGGTGTAGCAGTGGAGGCATAGCATCTTGGCCCGCATCGTGGTGCTGGCGAGTCCTGGCACCGCGGCGTCGAGCGCGCGGTCGACGGAAATCTCCAGGGCGGTTCGCAGAGCGAGCGAGGCTCCGCGATGGCAACCGGCGGCCGTGGCACCCAGGCGGGCGACAAGCAACCTGTCGGCGATCAGAAGGAGCTCCGCGACAGAGGCAGTGGAAGTACTCATCACGCGGTCACCTCCGGCTTGCGCACCTTCTGTGCCATGGCCTCGATGTCGTCGACGAATCGGTGGGGGTCGATGATCTGAGCCCCGGCGGCGTGGGCGCCGTTCTGGCACTGCTTGAGGAGTTCCACCGCACGCGGCCCGCAAAGGGTGCGCAGTTCCCGGTAGACATCGCCGGTCCGCCCGGCGTCGCCGAACAAGGCCAGCGCCGCCACCTTCAGGAGCTTGTCTGCTTCGCCAATGGCCGCCTGCAGTGCGTGCTCGGGCGCGCCGGCGCGGTGGTGCCGGATCCAGGCGGCCTCAAGGAAGGCGTTCTCCAGAGCGATACGGCACAGGCTGGGCAGCACGTGGGTCCGTGCCGCCGTCGGCAGGTCACTGGTACTGGCGAGGGCACGCGCGTCGTCAAGCGCCTGCCGTACCGGGTCGGTCACCGGCTTGACCTTCACCTTGGACGACTCGGCCCGCTCGACCTCGAACACCGTCACGGGCAGATCCTGGCTGGTGAACGCGCGCTGGAGTCGGGTGTCGTGGGTGAACACGACGACCTGTCGGTGCTCGCCGAGCTCGTGCAGGACCTGGGCAAGTCCGTTGACCTTGGCGGGGTCCATGGACTGCACGGGGTCGTCGATGACGATGAAGCCGAACGGGCTGTCAGCGTTGGCGGCCCGGGGAAGGAACAGGGACAGTGCGAGGGAGTGCTGCTCGCCCTGGCTCATGACGCTGAGAGCCGAGGCCTCCTCACCGTCGACGGAGACATCCATGACGAGCTTGCGGACACTGGCCTTCTCGCTGCCCTTCAGGCTCACGGACTTGAGGTCGATGTTGCTCTCCTGGCGGAGCCGCTCCCAGATCCGCTGCGAATGGTCGGCGAAGCCCTCCATTCGCTGTTCTCGCAACTCGGCGGCCAGCGCCTTGATCCAGGCGCTCGCCTTCTTGATGTCCCGCAGCCGGGGCCTGTCCGCCTCCAGGGCACGTGCCCTCTCGGCCCAGCCGGCCAGGCGGATGACGAGCCTGCGCCAGCGTTCGTCCCGCTTCTCCAGCTCACTGACGGCGTTCTCCTTGACCGCGGCGCAGGCATCAGCCAGGGTCGCGGCGGTCTCCCGCGCGGACGTCAGCTTGCCGAGTACGCGAAGTCCGTCATGGACCGCGGGCCAGTGCCCGTCACTCAAGTCGTCGTGCTGATGCGGCCTGACGAACCCGGCGAGGGCTTCTGTCAAGCACTGGTCACGGGCGAGAAACCGTTCAATAAGTACGGGGAACGGCTCGGCCACGAGATCATTCTGGCCCCTGCGGTGTGGGCTTCCGTCCGTCAGGACCTGACGCCTGTCCCCGCTCAGCTCAGCGCCACGCTCTTCCCCTGGTTCGGGATCAGCTCCCCATACGAGTCGTACCAGGGCGTGGTCATGGCCGAAGAAATCGCCGAATGGGCCAAGAGCGGCTCACACCTCTTCAACCTCAACATCCGTAACCCACTCGGTCGCACGCCGATCAACGGCGATCTGATCAAGACTCTCACTCAGGAACCTGCACACTTCTGGTACTTCAACAACGGAATCACCGTGCTCTGCGATTCCGTCGAAAAGGCCCAGCAGAGCATGCTCGCCCCACAGCAACGTCCCCTGACGCTCACCATGAACAATGCCAGCGTCGTGAACGGCGCGCAGACCGTGCGGTCCGTCGCCGAGGCACTGGCAGTCGGCGCGACCGCAGCTGAGGCCCAGATAGGCGTACGGATCATCGTCACCGGCAAGGCCGAGAGGTTCGCCAAGGAGACCACCAAGGCCACCAACAGGCAGAACAGCGTGGGTCCCCGTGACTTCATTGCTCTCGATCCGGTCCAGGCGGCGATCATGGACGAGATGCGAGCCGAGCTCGGCCTGGAATACAGCGTCCGCCGCAGCGAACTGGATCCGCCCGAGGAATCCGGCTGCTCGGTCGTTGAGGCTGCCTGTGCTCTGGCCTGTGCCCGTACCGACAGCCAGTACGCGGCGAGGATCGCACTCTCGCTTGAGCCTTTGTGGGAGCGGGGCTCGCAGGGTATCTACGACGTCCTCTTCCGTCCGCAACCGGGGGTCTATTTCCTGTGGAACGCCACCCAGGTGTTGCGCCAGGTGCGTCGCACCCTCCTGCAGCTGCGCCCTCGCTACCAGGGGCGCGGTGCCGCTCTGGCGGATCACGGCGTGTACCTGGTCGCCCATCTGGTGCTCCGGCTGCTCGACACCGAAGGGATCGACGAGCCCGACACCAAGCTGAGCTGGGCCAAGGACGCCGTCGAGACGACCAAGGACCTCGTCGAGCGGCTGTTGCCGATCACCGTTGCCGCGATCGACGAGCTCTTCACGGAGCGTTCCCAGGTCCGGGCAGTGTGCTCCGACGCCTTCCGCTGCCGCGAGTTGACCGGACGAGTAGTTGCCGTCATGACAGGACAGGAGAACGGCCGCACCCCTGACACGTACCGACGGGTCCGCCCTCAGCGCAAGCGCCGTCGTCCTAACGCGGTACAGGTCCTTGTCGACAAGCAGGTCCTGAACGATGGAGATCCGCTCATGCTCACCACCGGTTACCCGCTCGAGGCCGAGGCGCTGCGGCAGTGGCTAGCCGAGGACGGGCGCCGCGCCCTGGCCTCCTGGGTCAATAACCGCTCCAAGCCGATCCTCTGGGCTGCCGACGGCAAGCAGTATTCGCCTTCCGGGCTGATCACCCTCATCTGGGAGTTGGCCGAATGGGCCGAGCGGCCCGTCGCGAACCAGGGCACCGCCCGGTGGGTCACCAAGTCGGGTGAGACCCTCGCCGATCTCGCGTGGCGGACCCTCGATGTTCTGGAGGAGCCCGACGCGGACGAGACCGACCATTAGAAGGACCGACAGGACATGCCGCACCTTGCCTTCGATATCGGCTTCTGCGCCCAGCTCGGCAAACTCCAGGGCACGGACAAGCACGGGTCTTCGACGCTTAGGAGAAGTTCGAACGCCTCACCCTCGACCAGCTCTTCAAGGGCCCCGGCCTGAAACTGGAGTCACTGAAGCAGGCCAAGCTCGGCAGGGTAGTGCTTTATGGCCATCTGTGCGGGACTCCATATCCACCCGGATCATCAAGATCCAACTGGCTCTGGTGTCCAAAACCCGGGCTCAGGGTCCGCCTTCCGTGAGCGCCGGGCCGCGGCGGCACGGCGGATGGTGCGCGGGGCGGGAGTCCCCCGCCGGGAATACGAAGTGGGCGCGTGCTCCGCCGTCGCTGGCCGGAACACGCGCCCACGGCACCGGAGGCGGTGCGGATCGTCGCGGCGGGGGTTTTGCGCGACGTCCGTTCCCGGGGTCCCGCCCTCATCGTGAGGGCGGGACCGGGACCGCACTTCGGTGGTCAGGAGGGGTCAGCTCGCCGGCGTGGTACGGCGGCCGGTGGAGGCGCGGAGGATCACGGCGAGAGCGACCAGGACGATGCCGAACCAGACGACGCTCGTGACGCCCACGTGGTCGGCGAACAGGCCGCCGATGAGGGCGCCCAGGGCGATGCAGGTGTTGTAGGCCATGGTGTTGAGCGACATCGCGGCCTCGAAGGTCTCCGGCGCCGCCGAGAGCGTCATGTTGATCTGGCTGAGCTGGACGACGCCGAAGGCGAGGCCCCACAGGACCATGGCGGCGATCACGCCGATGTCGTTCGTGCCGATGGTCAGCAGCATGACGAGTGCGGCGATCATGATCAGGCCGCCCACGATGAAGCTGCCCCGCAGGCTCTTGTTGACGGTCTGGCCGCCGATGAAGTTGCCGATCGCGCCGCCGATACCGAAGACGATGAGGACGACGGTGATGAAGCCGACGGTGGCGGACGTACTTTCCTCGAGGTAGGGCCGGACGAAGGTGTAGGCACCGAAGTGGCCGAGGACGAAGAACACGACCATGACCAAGACCACGCGCAGCGGCACGTTCTTGACGGGCAGTCCGAAGACCTCGCGGACCGAGACCGCGTTGGCCGACGGCAGCGACGGGATCGTGAAGGCGACCGCGAGGAACACCAGAGCGCTGAGGCCGGCCCAGATCAGGAAGGTGGTGCGCCAGTCGCTGGCGCTCTCCAGCAGGGTGCCGAGCGGGATGCCGACGACGGTGGCGATCGAGATTCCGGACATCACGACGGCGGCGGCCCGGTTGGCGTGCTTCTCCGGGACGATGCGCATGGCCATGCTGACGCCGATGGCCCAGAAGACGCCGCTGGCGAAGCCCATGATCAGGCGGGTGCCCAGGATCAGCGGGTAGTTCGGGGCGATCGAGGTGATCAGGTTACCGACGGCCAGGACGACCAGCAGTGTGGTCAGCAGTCGGCGCCGGTTGACGCGCCGGGTCCATGCCACGATGAACGGCACGCCGAGACCGGCCGCGACACCCTGCGCCGTGACCATGAGACCAGCCGAGCCCACGGAGACCCCGAGGCTCTCGCTGAGCGGGGTGAGCAGGCCGATGGGCATCAGTTCGGTGGTGAGGAAGACGAACAGACTGGCGGTGATGGCAGCCACACCCAGCCATCCCCGGGTTGGGGACACCTGCTTGTGTGGCGTGACGGGAGTGTTTGTCTCTTCTTGAATGGTCATGTCATCTCTCCGGATGTGGTCAGGCGTGGTACGCGAGTGCCTCATGGCGCTGGGGTCCAACGAGGAGGTCATGGCGTGGGGAGGTGCGCCCGCCGTTATCCGCTGCGTTCCTGTTCCAGAGCGGGTTGGTCGGGGAGGTGCGAGACGGTGGTGCGGGGTTGAGCCGAGGGGGTCTCCTCGGACTTCGGTTTGGGTGGGCGCGGCTGGCCGAGCACGACCGCCAGGAAGATGACGACCATGCCGACGACCTGGAGGGCGGACAGCGTCTGGTCCTTGACGAGGTAGCCCAGCAGGGTCGCCACAACCGGGCTGCCCAGCGCGAGGAAGGAGACCGCCACGGCCGGTAGGCGTTCGATGCCTCGGAACCAGACGATGTAGCTCAGGACCGCGCCCAGGGTGATGAGGTAGGCGAACCCGATGACGTTGGAGCCGGTGAGACCGTCGGGAAGGTCTTCCAGCGACAGCCAGAACGGCAGCAGGACCAGACCTCCCGCCGTGAGTTGCCACCCGGTGAACGTGAGCAGGCCGACGCCCTCCGGCCGGCCCCACCGCTTGGTCAGTGTGATGCCAGAGGCCATGCACAGCGCTCCGCCGACTGCGGCGAGGACTCCGATGGTGTCGAGCGACGCCGTGCCCCTGAAGACGAGCAACACCACGCCCCCCGTGCCCATTGCGCAGGCCAGGGCGTGGATGGGTCTGATCCTCTCGCTGAGGAAGAGGGCGGCGAGGATGACAACTAACATGGGCTGCGCCGACATGATCATGGCGGCGATGCCGCCCGGCAGTCGGTAGGCCGCGACGAAGAGCAGGAAGTTGAAGGCGCCGATGTTCAAAACGCCCAGCACCAGCGCGCGCCACCACCAGATGCCGACGGGAAGCTTCCGGCCGAGGGCCAGCAGGACCAGGCCGCCGGGCAGGGCCCGCATGGTGGTCGCCAGGAGCGGCCGGTCCGGGGGCAGCAGCTCGGTGGTCACCAGGTAGGTGCTGCCCCAGACCGCCGGAGCCAGGCCGGTCAGGGCCGCCGTGAGTACATTCTGTCTGTTCTTCATCTCGCCTCAAATCCCGCGGGAATCACCGTGGCTCCCGACGTCCGTCCGGCCGGCTCAGTCGAAGATCGGGTCGCGGTCGCGGCCGCGCTTCAGTTCGAAGAAGCCGTCTATGCTCGCCACGGCCAGCACGCCGTCCCAGAGCGTTCCGGCCGCCTCGGCACGGGGGGCGGGGGTGAGCACGGGGCCGAAGAACGCCAGCGGCTTCCCCTCCGGGCCGGGCACGTGGATCACCGGGGTGCCGACCTCGGAACCGACCGGGTCCATCCCCTCGTGGTGCTCGGCCCGCAGCGGCTCGTCCCAAGAGGTGTCCTCCGCGGCCTCGATCAGGTCGGCGGGCAGACCCGCCTCCTCCAGGGCGGCGCGGATCATGTCGTGGCCGAGCCCGGCCTTCTCGTGGTGGATCAGACGGCCCATGGCGTTGTAGAGGGGGCGCAGCACCTCGTTGCCGTGCCGCTGCTGTGCCGCGACGCACACGCGCACGCAGGCCCAGCCGTCGATCATGCCCTGGCGGTACTTCTCCGGGACCTCGCGGCCCTCGTTGAGGACCGACAGGCTCATGATGTGGAAACGGGTTTCTAGCGGCCTGACCTGCTCAACCTCCAGCATCCAGCGTGAGGTGATCCACGCCCAGGGGCAGCGGGGGTCCACCCAGATGTCGGCGATGGTCGTCTCGGAACGCGGTGGCGTGATGTTCATGGCGGTCGCTCGTCCTTTCGGTGTCACGGGCACGAGGGCGCGCGCAGGCATGCCTCGGCGCTGTGCGCCCAGGTGCGGGAGGTAGGGGAGAGGGCAGCGGAGGAGCGGCTTCCGGGCATGCCGGAGGGGCCCCGATCGAGGGCCCGCCCGGCGGAGTCGGCCCGAGGACGTTCCTGCCGTGTGCGGTCGTCACCAGTGTCGGGCCGGGGGTATCAATGAGTCCAACACATGCTTGTCACGCGATGGATCTCGTATCACGATGGATCCATGGAGCTCCAGCAGATGCGGTACGTGATCGCCGTGGCCGAGGCGAACAGCTTCACGAGGGCTGCCCAACGCTGCCTTGTGGTCCAGTCCGCGCTCAGCCACCAGATCGCGCGCCTGGAGAAGGAACTGGGTGCGAGGCTCTTCGAACGCACCAGCCGCCGGGTCCGGTTGACCCCGGCGGGCGTGGCCTTCTTGCCCGCCGCCCGCCAGTGCCTGGACGCGGCGGAGCGGGCCGCCGCCGAAGTCGCGGCGGCCGTGGGGGAGGTGCGCGGACGCCTCTCGGTGGGGCTGATCCCCACCGTCGCCGCCGTGGACATTCCCGCCGTCCTCAGGGACTTCCACCAGCGTCATCCGAAGGCCCGGATCAGCCTCAGTGTGGGAGCGAGCGACGAGCTCGTCGAGCGGGTCAGGCAGGGCGAGATCGAGGTGGCCTTTCTCGGCATCCCGGTCACGGCCCGCCCTCGGGGCGTCATGGCCCGGGAGCTGGCTCGGGAGCGGCTGGTCGCCGTGGTCTCCCCGGACCACCCGCTCGCCGGCGAGACCTCGGTCGACCTCCGTCGGCTGTCCTCGGAGGTGTTCGTGGACCTCCCGGCGAAGACCGCCGGCAGGGCCCAGTCCGATCTGGCCTTCATCGCCGCCGGCCTCACCCGCGAGGTCGCCTTCGAGGTGACCAACGCGGACTACCTGGCCCGTCTGGTCGGCGCGGGTCTGGGCGTGGCCCTGCTCCCGCCCGCGTACGTCGCGGGCCTGGCCGGGATGGCCACGATCGAGGTCACGGACGCACCGGCCCGCGCCGAGTACGTGATCTGGGGTCGGGGGAGCCGCACCCCGGCGGCCGCGGCCTTCCTGGAGCTGTTGGGCATCGAGGAGGAGTGACCGCGGGCGCGCGGAGGAGCCGGGGGTGGCCCCCACCCGATGCGGGTGGGGGCGCCCCCGGCTCCTCCTTGACCGTTGCGGTAGTGGCTCAGGCCCGGGCCGCCAGGGCGCGTTCGGTCAGGCCGGAGCCGAGCAGCGCGCGGTGGATCTCCGAGGTCGCCGTGGACCGGTTGAGCGTGATGTAGTGCAGGCCGGGAACGCCCTCGGCGAGCAGCCGCTCGGCCATGGCCACCGCGAAGTCGACGCCGACTCGCTGGCCCGCCGACCCGCCGCCCACCGCCTCCAGCCGCCGGGCCAGGTCCTCCGGGAACGTGGCCCCGCTCAGCTCGGCGAACCGGGCGATCTGCCGGGCGTTCGTGGCCGGCATGATCGCGGGGATGATCGGGATGTCGCACCCTGCCGCCACGACCCGGTCCCGCAGCCGCAGGTAGTCCTCGGCCCGGAAGAACATCTGGGTCACCGCGTAGTCCGCGCCCGCGCGGCATTTGGCCACGAAGTGCCGGACGTCGGACTCCCAGTCGGGGGAGCGCGGATGGCGCTCGGGGAACGCGGCCACGCCGACGCTGAACGCTCCCGATTCCCGCACTAGCCGGACCAACTCCCAGGCGTGGGAGAAGCCGCTCGGGTGCTGGATCCAGGGCGCGTTCGGGTCGCCCGGCGGGTCCCCGCGCAGGGCCAGGACGTCCCGGACGCCGGCGTCCGCGTACTGACCGATCACGTGCCGCAGTTCGGCGACCGAGTGCGCCACCGCCGTCAGTTGGGCCACCGGACGCAGCGTGGTCTCCGCCGCGATCCGCTTCGTCAGCTCGACCGTGCGGTCCCGGGACGACCCCCCGGCCCCGTAGGTGACCGAGACGAAGCTCGGGGCGAACGCCTCGATCCGGCGGATTGCCTCCCACAGGGCGGCCGCGCCCGCCTCCGTCCGGGGCGGGAAGAACTCGAAGGAGAACGAGCAGGTCCTGGTGGCGAGGAGCTCGCGCAGCTCCGTCACGCGGGCTCCCCGGGCCACGCGCCGATGTCCGCCGCCCCCTCGGCCCCGTAGGCCCGCAGCAGTCGCTCCGACAGGTCCCAGGGAAGCAGCTTGTACTCCTGGGTGCCGAAGGACTCGAGGACGATCGTGGCTACGGCGCAGCCCAGTTGGGCCGCGCGGCGGTGGGGCAGCCCCCGAGACAGTCCTGCGAGGAAGCCGGCCCGGAAGGCGTCGCCCACGCCGGTGGGGTCGGTGGGCTGGTCCGTCGCGACAGCGGGCACGTGCTCGGCCGGCCCGTCGGCGGTCAGGATCGAGACCCCGTCAGCGCCCCGGGTGACGATCCACACGCCGACGCGCGCCAGCACCTCGGCCTCGCTCCACCCGGTCCGCTGCCGCAGCAGCGCGCTCTCGTACGCGTTGGTGAAGAGGAACCGAGCCCCGTCCACGAGCAGCCGGGTCGACTCCTCGTCGAGCCGCGCCAGTTGCTGCGAGGGGTCGGCCGCGACCGGGATGCCGGCGGCGTGCGCCGCCCTGGTGTGGCGGACCATCGCCTCCGGCATGTCGGGGGCTACCAGGACGAGGTCGAGGGCGCCGACGCGGTCCACGACCTCGGCCAGGTCGATCTCCTGGGCCTCCACCATGGCGCCCGGGTAGAAGGAGGCGATCTGGTTGTGGTCGACGTCGGTCGTGCACATGAAGCGGGCGGTGTGGCGGGTGGTGCTGAGCCGGACCGATCCGGTGTCCACACCGGAGACGCGCAGCCGGGCGTCGTACTCGGCGAAGTCCGTGCCGGCGGCGCCGACCAGCACCGGGGCCAGCCCGAGCTGGCCCAGCCCGAAACAGATGTTCGCGGCAACGCCGCCCCGGCGCACCTGAAGGTCATCCACGAGGAACGACAGGGAGATCGTCGCCAGGCGCTCGGGGATGATCTGCTCGGCGAAGCGCCCCGGGAAGGTCGCCAGGTGGTCGGTGGCGATGGATCCAGTGACGGCGATGTCCATGATCACATCCCAGCGGCCGCGCGCAGGGCCTCGGCGCGGCCGGTCCGCTCCCAGGTGAACGCGGGCAGTGCGCGGCCGAAGTGGCCGTAGGCGGCCGTCTGGGCGTAGATCGGACGGAGTAGGTCGAGGTCGCGGACGATCGCGGCCGGGCGCAGGTCGAAGACCTCCGTGATGGCGTTCTGGATCCTGGACACGTCGGTCTTGGCGGTGCCGAAGGTCTCGACGAACAGGCCGACGGGCTCGGCCTTGCCGATCGCGTACGCGACCTGGACCTCGCAGCGCGAGGCCAGACCGGCCGCGACCAGGTTCTTCGCGACCCAGCGCATCGCGTACGCGGCCGAACGGTCGACCTTCGACGGGTCCTTGCCCGAGAAGGCACCGCCGCCGTGGCGGGCCATGCCGCCGTAGGTGTCGATGATGATCTTGCGGCCGGTGAGGCCGGCGTCGCCCATCGGGCCGCCGATCTCGAAGCGGCCGGTCGGGTTCACCAGCAGCCGGTAGCCCTCGGTGTCCAGCTTGATGCCGTCCTCCACCAGGCCAGCCAGCGCGTACTCCACCACGTGCTCGCGGATGTCGGGGGTCAGCAGGGCGTCGAGGTCGATGCCGCTCGCGTGCTGCGAGGAGACCACCACCGTGTCCAGACGGACCGGGGTCTCACCGTCGTACTCGATGGTCACCTGGGTCTTGCCGTCGGGACGCAGGTACGGGATCGTCCCGTCCTTGCGGACCTCAGCGAGCCGGCGCGACAGCCGGTGCGCCACCTCGATCGGCAGCGGCATCAGGTTCGGGGCCTCATCGCAGGCGTAGCCGAACATCAGACCCTGGTCACCGGCGCCCTGCCGGTCGAGCTCGTCCTCGTCGCCCTCGATGCGCCTCTCGTACGCGGTGTCGACACCCTGCGCAATGTCCGGGGACTGCGCGCCGATGGAGACCGAGACGCCACAGGAGGCGCCGTCGAAGCCCTTCGCGGACGAGTCGTAGCCGATCTCCAGGACGGCCTCACGCACCAGCGCGGGGATGTCGGCCCAGGCGGAAGTGGTCACCTCGCCGGCCACATGCACCTGGCCGGTGGTGATCAGGGTTTCCACCGCCACCCGGGACCGCGGGTCCTGGGCCAGCAGGGCGTCGAGGACGGTGTCGCTGATCCGGTCGGCGACCTTGTCGGGATGGCCCTCGGTCACCGATTCGGAGGTGAATAGACGTGGGGACACGGCGTAGCGCTCCTGTCGTACGGACGTGCGTGGATGGGGACCGGCGGGACCGGCGCGGCCTGCGGCGGGCCGGGGCCTCCCCGATGGGGGAGGCCCCGGGGGGTGTCCGGGATCAGGACAGGCGGTGCACGGTGAACTCGACCGGCACGTCGAAGACGGGCCGGGTGGTGGAGAAGACCACCTCGTGGTCGAAGCCCTCGTCGGCCACCAGCTTCTCGAAGTACTCCACGTCACCCATGGTGCTGAAGAAGAGGATCATGCGACCCTTCTCCGTCAGGTGGGCACGGGCCTCGCGGAAGAAGCGGGTCAGTGCCTGGTAGCCGGCGTCGGTGCCCGCGACGTCCGCGTAGTCGGTGGCGGCGAACCACTGGAACGGCGGGTTGAAGACGATCAGGTCGAAGCGGCCCTCGACCGAATTGAAGACGTCGCTCCCGCGCGACTCGACTCGGTCGGCGACCTCGTTCAGCTCCGCGTTGACACGGACGGCGGCCACGGCGTGCGGGTTGAGATCCACCGCCAGGACATCGGCGCCCTTCTTGGCAGCGATCAGGGCCAGCGAACCGCTGCCGGTGCCCATGTCGAGGACCCGGTCACCCGGTTCGACCTCGGCGAAGACCGCGCCGCCGAGCATCGGGGACACGGGGCAGGGGGTCATGACCTGCGAAGGGACCCGCAGGGCCAGGCCCAGGAACGGGTGGGTCTGCTCGCCCTCCTCGCCGCCGCCCTGCGAGGCCATGGCCTGGCGCAGTTGCTTGATCTCCTTCACCCGCTCCTGGGAGACGAGCGGGCGGTAGGACTCGGCTTCGGACGCGGACTGGTGGTCGAGCTTCGTCATGGTGTCGTATCCATTCGAGTGTCGTGCGCGAGGGAACGCGTTCGATGGGTGGGGTGGTGGGGGCGTCTGTCAGACGGACCGGGACCCGGCCCGGAGCCGGGCGTGCGCCGCGGCCAGCCGGCCGCCGACCTCGGCTGTGCTGATGAGCACGGCCATGTTTGCCTTGGACGAGCGGCCTTCTGTAGCCGCGTCCACCGCACGCATCAGGTACTTCGTGATCGCCTGGCCGCGGATGCCATCCCGGTCGGCGGCGGCCATGGCCTCGGTGATCGCGGCGTCGACCTCGTCGCTGTCGATCGCCTCCTGCGGCCGGACCGGCGTGGTGATCAGGAACGAGCTGTTGTTGCCCAGCGCCCAGTGGTTCTCAATCGACCGGGCGATCACCTCGTCGTCGTCCAGCCGCATCGGGCTGCGGAAACCGCTGGACACGCAGTAGAAGGCGGGGAAGTCGTCCGACCGGTACGAGACCACCGGTACGCACTGGGTCTCCAGGTACTCCAGCGTCAGGCCGAGGTCCAGGATCTTCTTCCCGCCGGCGCACACCACCGCGACCTTGGAGCGTGTGAACTGGATCAGGTCGGAGGACACGTCCATGGTCTTGTCCGCGCCCCGGTGCACGCCGCCGATGCCGGCCGAGGAGAAGAACGGAATACCCGCGAGTTCGGCCGCCACCACGGAGGAGGCGACCGTCAGCGCGCCCATCCGGCCCTGTGCCAAGACGACGGGCATGTCCCGGCTGCTGACCTTGGGGATGCCCGGCGTCGAAGCGAACCGGTCGATGTCGGCGGCGGTCATGCCGACCACGATCTTGCCGCTTTCCACGGCGATCGTGGCCGGGACCGAGCCGCCCGCCCGGACGGCCTCCTCGACCTTCCGGGCGGTCGCGGCGTTTTCCGGGTACGGCAGGCCGTGGGTGATGACGTTGGACTCCAGCGCCACCACCGGGCGGCTTTCGTGGAGCGCGTCGGCCACCTCGGCACTGAAGACGAGCGGGATGTCCTTGTGGGGAAGAGAGGTCGTAGTGGTCACAGCCATCTTTTCAGAGGGTGTCGGGGCCGTAGTTCGGTACCTTGCCGAGGATGTGTCTGCGGTTAACGATCTCCGGGATGTAGACCTCCTCGTTCCAGAGCTCCTTGTCGATCGACTCGACCGCGATCGACACCACCCCCTCGTCGCAGCCGAAGGCGGCGGTGACCGCCTTGGTCACCGCCGACACCAGCTCGGACTGCTGCTCGTCGCTGAGTGCCATCGGAAAGTGCTTGATGTTGACGTGTGGCATGACGGTGTCCTTCCGGATGTTCAGGCGCCGGCGGATGGCCGTCGCGAGCTCGTCGATGTCCGGTGCCCTGAGCAGGGAGTAGTGGTCGGCCTCCAACTCGACGACGGTCGGCGGGGCGGAGGAGTAGCCGCTGCTGCCGTCGAGGAACGAGTACTCGTCCCCCTGTGCCTTGAAGATGGTGATGGGCGCCGAGATCCGTCGCTCCCGCAGTTCGCGGAAGGTGTAGCTGAACTCGAAGGTCGTCCCGACGACCTGGATGATCCGGCGCACCAGGTCGATGTCGAGGTTCGGGAGGTTCTCGCTAATAAAGCCAGCGAAACTCTCGTCGTCCTTGACCACGGCGAGGCACTTCTCCAGCAGGGGACTGCTGATCGTGCCCGTGAAGACCGAGAAGAGGATCGTCACGTAGGCCCTGTTGGCGTAGGTGGCGACACGCTCCTCGCCGGCCGCGCCGTCCGTGCGAACCTTGGGCGAGCCGGGGGCGATCAGGAAGACATGGTCGACGGTGTGGCCGACCTCCTCCAGCTGGTACGCGGTCTCGAAGGCGACCCGGGCTCCGAAGGAATAGCCCCACAACGTGTACGGGCCTTCGGGCTGGACCTCCCTGATGGCCTTGACGTCCTCGGCCGCCATCTCCCTGATCGTCTTGTACGGCGCCTCGCCCGGGTTGATCCCGTGAGCCTGCACCCCGAAGAACGGCCTGTCCGTGCCCAGCCGCTCGCCCAGGAGCCGCAGGTTCATGGGGTAACCGCCCAGACCGGGCCAGCAGTGGATGGGGCGTCCGGAGCCCTCCTGCTGCAAGGGGACCAGGCGCGAGGTGTCGCTCGCCGACTCGCCGGCGATGCGGCGGGCCAGCCCCTCCACGGTCGGCGAGGTGAATATGACCTCGAGCGGCAGGTCCGCCCCGAACATCCGGTTGATCCGGTTTATCAGGCTGACGGCGAGCAGCGAGTTGCCGCCGCAGGCGAAGAAGTCGTCCTGCACGGAGACGCTCTCCTGCTTCATCGCCTGCTTCCACAGCGCGGCCACCCGGCGTTCGGTCTCGTCCCGGGGGGCCACGAAGGGACGGTCGGCCACCCCCACGTCCACCTTGTCGGAGACGGCGAGAGCCTTGAGGTCGATCTTGCCGTTGGCGGTGGTCGGCAGAGCGTTGAGGACAACGACCTTATTCGGGATCATGTAGTCCGGCAGGTAGTTGACGAGGTCGTCGCGGATCAGCTCCGCGGGCCCCCGCATGTGGACCACGTCCTCCCGCATGCCTTCGTGCCGCCGCTGCTCCTGGCTCACCCGGCCGCCGACGAAGAAGTACGAGGCGCCGCCGGGCCGGCCGAGCTCACGCAGGATGCCGTCCATCCGCCGGGCGGAGGGCAGGTCCTCGCCGCCCTGCGAGCTGTAGCCCGAGGACATGAAGCCGATGTCGAGGTCGTTCATCGACAGGCGCTGGAGGGTGCGGCCGAGGTCGATGTAGCGCCGCCACTCCTGCGGGCTGCGGCTGATCACCGAGACGCCGAAGCCCGCCCGGTCGTAGACCGCCTGGTTGATCGCGATGACGTGCTTGCGCAGGATCAGGTCGCGGGAGACGAGGCGCATCCGGTCGCCCTCGTAGATGTACTGTCCGGCCGGCCGGTCCAGCCCCTTGCCTGGAGGGATCTGGACGTACAGGTCGACGTCCTCGTCCGTGCGGGGGCCCCGGTAGGGCACCCAGTCGAAGGCGCCGAGGTAGTGGTCCTCGTCGGCGACCCGCAGCCCGGCCTTGACCTCCGGAACGAACGGGGCGGCTTCGATGTCGAGGCCGTACTGCGGCAGGACCTCCTCGAAGAGTCCGACCATGTGGCCGGCCTCGATCTCCAGGACCTCGCGGATGTTCTTCTTGTAGACGGGCTCGATGGCACCGCGGCGGCCCAGGAAGTGGGCCCGGATCCGGGGGCCCGTGGCCGTGGCCTCCGTCTCAGCGGTCTCGGAGATCAGCACCAACTGGTGGTTGATCGGGTGGTGGTAGTGGATGCCCGAGGGGATTCCCGGGAAGCCGGTGATCTCCAGGTACAGCTGGGTGGCGTAGAGGGAACCGGGTGAGGCGTAGGCGTACTTGGGGAGCAGCCGCTCCGGGCTCAGGTGCTGCCCGAGGTTGCGCAGGATCGCGCCGAATTCGTCGGTGTCCAGCTCCGCGAGCTCCCGCCCGCGCACGGCGGCGGGCCGGCGCGCCAGCAGCTTCAGCAGGTCGGCCTCCGCCACCGGGGCGCCGCCCTCATAGAAGCGGTAGGTCTTGCGGGCGAAGGCGAGGCTGCGCTGGGCCGGCGTGGGCGTCCGACCGGGCAGGTCGAGGACGGAGAGGCCGGCGAGCTCGGCTGCGGACCGTATGCCCGGGTTCGACAGCTGGGCCTTGACCTGGAGCTTGCTCTCCTTGGACTGGTGGTGCGCGCCGTGGCTCCCCTGGTCCATCAGGGCGGCTTCCTTCGGGTCGAGTTCGACGCAGGCGATCAGGTTCTGGAAGCCTGTCCTCGGGTCGCCCTTGACCAGCACGGCCGCGTGCCGGACCCAGTCGTGGGTCTCGATGGCGAGTCTGATCTCGTCGAGCTCCACACGGAACCCGCGCAGCTTGACCTGGTTGTCGGCACGGCCGGTGAACTGGACGGTGCCGTCGGCGTTCCAGTAGGCCAGGTCCCCGGTCCGGAAGAGCCGCCCGGGACCGAACGGGTTGTCCGTGAAACGCTGCTCGGTCAGGTCAGGCCGGTGCAGGTAGCCGCGCGCGACCTGGACGCCGCCGATGTACAGCTCGCCGATCTCGCCCACTGCCAGTTCGGCGAGGTCGGGGCCGAGGATGTGGTACTCGGTGGCGTCGACCGGGGCGCCGATGGAAATCGAGTTGGGGCCGTCGCCGAGGGTGGACTTGGCCACGGTGAAGGACGACGAGTTGACCGTGCACTCGGTCGGCCCGTAGAGGTTGATCAGATCACACCCGGGGAGGGTCTCCAGGCAGGCGCGGGCCAAGGGCTTGGAGAGGGCCTCGCCGCCGGTGAAGACCTGCTCCAGCGAGACGCAGGAGTCGAACTCCTGCGTGTCCAGAAGCGCTTGGAGCAGGGTCGGGACGCACTGGAGCGTGGTCACGGCATGGGTCTTGACCGCGTGCACCAGCCGTTCGGCGTCCCGGTGGATGCCGGCGCCGCCGATCACGACGACGGAACCGACGGCCGGGGCGAGGATCTCCCACTGGGCGGCGTCGAAGCTGATCGGCGTCTTCTGCAGGATGACCCGGGTGCGGTCGATGCCGTGGGCAGTCCGTAGCCAGGACATCTGGTTGGCGATGCTCCGGTGCTCGATCATGACGCCCTTGGGCTGGCCGGTGCTGCCCGAGGTGTAGATGACGTAGGCCAGCGAGTCGGGGACGGTGTCGACGTCCGCGCCGGGGGCGCCCTTGCGGGCGTCCTCGACCCGGACGATCACGGTGTCCGCGGGGGCCAGCGCGGCCAGGCGCTCGACGAGGTGGCCCTGGGCGACGATCACCTTCGCGCCCGAGTGCTCGATCATGTAGCGCAGACGCTCTTCGGGGTACTCCGGGGCGAGCGGCAGGTAGGCGCCGCCCGCGAACAGGATGCCCCACACCCCGATCATCAGGTCGGACGAGGGCTCGATGAACAGCCCCACGCACTGGTCGGCGGTCACGCCGAGGTCCCGTAGGTGTCCGGCCAGTCCTCGACTTCGCCCCACCAATCCGGCGAAGGTCACGTGTTCGTCGCCGCTGATCACCGCCGTGTCGTCCGGGCGTTCGGCGGCGGTGCGCAGGAGCAGTTCGGGCAACAACAGGCGGGTGGCCGGGGTCAGGTCAGACGCGTCGGTGGTCATGTGTGAGTCCCCCTGGGTGTGCGTGTGTGCGTGTGTGCCGTGTGGTGGGCGGGTTCCGGTGGTCACCCGCCCGTGACGAACACTCGGCCGATGTGGGGACCAGCCGAGTGTTCCGTGGCCGTGCCGAGGTGCTGACGGGTGGTCACCGGTCCGCGTCGGCGGTCCGACCCCTTCGCAGGGCGTCGGCGACCTCGACCATGCGGCGGGTCTGGTAGGCAATGGCGGCGAGGTTGTCCTCGGTGACGTTCTCCGCCAGCCGGCCCGGAATCGCCTGCCGACCGGAGACGGAGCTGACGCCGTAGGGGTTGCCGTTGCTGGGCGCCGTCATGATGTCGTCGGTGATACCGGGCGGCACGATGATCCCGCCCCAGTGATAGAAGACGGTGTTCAGCGACAGGATCGTCGCTTCCTGGCCGCCGTGCGGGGCTCCCGTCGAGGTGAACGACGACATGACCTTGCCCGACAGGCCCCCGCGCGCGTTGAGGGGCCAGGCGAGGTCGATGAAGTGCTTGAGCGGCGCAGCGATCATGCCGAACCGGCCGGGGCCGCCGAGCAGGAGCGCGTCGGCCCAGTCGAGGTCATCGGCGGCGGCGGTTGGAATGTCCGCGATGACCTCAGCGTTCTCGCGCCACGCCTCGGTCCACTCGGTGAACTCGGGGGCCAGGGACGCCTCGACGTACTCGGGGACCCGGCGCAGCCGGACATCGGCGCCAGTCTCCGCGGCGGCCTCCTCGGCGGCCACGGCGAGCTTGTGGATGTTACCGGTGCCCGAGTAGTAGACGATCGAGATCTTCGTCGTCGACGAGGATGTGTTGGCGGTGGACACGGAGAGTGCTCCTTAGCGCGATGGTCGAAGGGCCGGAGGGGCGGGATTCCAGGGGCGCGGAGCCCCGCCCGCTCCGACGGAGCGGGCGCTCACCCGGGGGTGTCGGTCCCGAAGTAGCGGTCGCCGAAATCACCGATGCCGGGAAGCATGAACGCGTGCTCGTTGAGGCGCTCCTCGATGGAGGAGGTCACGATCCGCACCTCGGGGTGACGGTCGTGGACGACCTTGATCCCTTCGGGGGCGGAGAGCAGGTTCACGAAGACGATGTGCTCCTCGGGCACGCCGTGGTCGAGCAGCACGCCGATCGCGGCCAGCGCGGTGCCGCCGGTGGCGAGCATGGGGTCGAGGAGCAGCACGTTGCCCCGGGCGATGCCGGCGGGCAGCGCCGCGTAGTGCAGGTGCGGGAGTTTGGTGACCTTGTCCCGCTGGATCAGGATCTTGCCCAGGCGGGTCTCCGGCGCCATCACGCGCAGCTCGGACTCCATGCTGTCGCCGGCCCGGGCTATGGAGACGCCATAGACCCGGGATGCCAGGGAGAGGCCGTGGTAGGTCCGGCCGACCGGGGTGCGGACGTCGCGGGGCTCGTAGGGGAGCAGGTCCAGCGCGGCGTCGAGGAGCCCGCGGATGATCCGGTTGGCGGCGGGGACGAAGTCCTCCCGCCTGGCCTCGTGGTCACGGACGATCGAGTGCAGGGCGCGCAGCCGGTTGGTCTGGGGCAGGAGGTGGGTCACGCCTCGGAGCGGCTTGGTTGGCGTGGTCATCAGGACCGGCTCCGCCCGTCCTCCGCGGCGACCCGGTCGAAGGCGGCGCGGGCCTCCTGCACGAAGGTGCGCACCTTCTGGCGGTCCTTGCGCCGGGTGGTGGGGTCCTCCAGGCCGGTGTGCGAGTCCACGGCGGCGGGGCGGACGGCCTCGATGGCCGCCGCGACGTTCTCCGGGGTGAGCCCGCCGGCCAGCATCAGGGGCTTGGGGGAGATCCGGACGAGCTCGGCGCTGACGGCCCAGTCGTGGGTCAGCCCGGTCGCCCCCTTGGCGCCGGTGGCCGGGTTGAAGCTGTCGGTGATGAACATGTCGATCCACTCGGCGGAGGTCTCGACGACCTCGCGGAGCTCGTCGATGTTGTCCGTCTTCACCACGAGGCTCTTGAGGACGTAGAGGTCCGGGGCCAGGGTGCGCAGCCGGCGCAGCTCGGCGGGGGTCACGTCGCCGTGGAGCTGGATCGCGCCGACGCCCATCTCGGCGCAGAAGGCGGCGATCTCGTCGGCATCGGTCAGGTAGGTGATGATGACGCCCTTGTTGTCGGGCTGGATCGCCTTGACGATGGCGGCGGCCTCGGCCTCCGACAGGTCCTCGTTCTTGGCGGGAAGGCGCAGGGCGAAGCCGAGCCAGTCCGCGCCCTCCTCGATGATGAGGTCGGCCTCGGACTGGTCGATGATGCCCGCGACCTGGATCAAGCCGTACATGTCTGCCTCCTTGGGCCGCGGCGGTGCGAGCCGGGGCCGATCTGCAAATGGGATTCGTCCGGTGACGACGGCGGTGGAACCGGGGATCGCCTCAGCGGTCGGCGGCGGCCCGGTCGAGCTCGGCGACGACGAGCCGCGCCACGGGGGCGGCGGAGGCGGGGTTCTGCCCCGTGATGACCCGGCCGTCGCTCTCGGTGTGGGCCTCGTACATGGGCGCCTTGGCGTGCAGCGCCCCGGTCTCCTTCAGTCGGTCTTCGAGGAGGAAGGGCATGACCTCAACGAGGCCCAGCGAGTTCTCCTCCTCGTTGCTGAAGGAGGCGACGCGCTTGCCGCGCACGAGGTGGGTGCCGTCCGGCAGGCGCAGGTTGACGAGGGCAGCCGGGCCGTGGCAGACGGCGGAGACGACCCCGCCGCGGCCGTGGATGTCCATGGCGATGCGGGCCAGGTCCGGGGAGTCGGGAAAGTCCCACATGGCGCCGTGGCCGCCGACGTAGAAGATCGCGGAGTACTCGGAGGGGTCGACGTCGGCCGCCCGGCGGGTCGCCACAAGCTTGCCCTTGACAGTCTCGTCGGCCAGGAAACCGATGATCTCCTGGTCGTTCTCCTCGCCGTCGAAGACGACGGCCGGTGGCTCGCCGCCGCGCACGGAGACGAAGTCGACCTCGTGGCCGGCGCCGACGAAGACGTTGTAGGGGTGGGCCGCCTCGGAGACGCTGTAGCCTGTCCGGTTGCCGGTGTCCCCCAAGGTCTCGTGGCTGCTGACGGCAAACAGGATCTTGGCCATGCTTCCTCCTGGAATCGCTGCGGAGTGTGCTCCGCGGGTGGTCGGGCGCCACCGCCGAGTCCGGCGGGGCCGCGCCCGGGATGGTGGTGAATGGCCGGTTCAGGTCGTGCTGGGCGGGCGTCAGGCCTTGTGGATGAAGTCCTGGACCAGCTTCACGAACTCGACCGGCTTCTCGAAGATCACCATGTGGCCGCTGTCGATCTCGGTGTAAGAGGAGTTCGGGATGGCGGCGGCCAGCTCACGGGAGTGCTCGGCGGGCACCGCGGCGTCCGGGTACGGGGCCAGGACGAGGGTCTCGGCCTGAACCCTCCCGACCAGGTCGCGGATGTCCACCTGGACGAGCAGCTCGAGCTGGCGGATGCGGCCGCTGGAGGGGCTCAGCTCGGAGCCGAGGTTCTCGACGTCGCTCAGGCTGGGCTGGCTGCGGATGAAGCGCGGGCTGAAGGCGGTGGTGCTGAGCACGCGGCCGAAGGCCTTCGGGTCGTGCTTCTGGCTCAGGGTCAGACCGATCAGATTCTGGATGTAGAGGTCCGACTTGACCAGGCCGCCGACGGGGATCAGGCGGCGAACAAGCTCGGGGTGAAGGGCGGCGGTGGCGGCGACGATGGCCCCGCCGAGCGAGAAGCCCACCAGGTCCACGGGGCCGAGGCCAGCGTGCTCGATCACGGCGGCGACCTCGTCGGCGAGCTGCTCAACGGTCAGCGGCGTGCCGTCGTCCGCAGCGGTCTCGCTGCCGGACAGCTCGGGAAGGATGACGGTGTTGCGGCGGGCGAACTCCTCGACGAGGTGGCCGAAGGTGACCTGGCCGCCCTTGCCCACGCCGTGCACCAACAGCAGGGCTGGACCCTCGCCCGTCACGGTGTAGTGGATACGCGAGTTACCGACGGAGATCGTGGGCATGACAGATCGCCTCCTGTGACGACATGAAAAAGAATGCGCGGGTGCGCGAAATCGGAAAGTGGAATGGAAGAGTGCACGGCGAATTCCGCCCGCCCCACCGGACTCGAGTGGACACGGGCCGCCGGTTTTCCGCCGGATGCAGATGCGCGGGAATTTCGACAACGCCGTCCGAATTCGCCGGGAGGCGGCCGGACGGATGGTGCGGGGAACGGATGACCGTCGGCAACAACACCCGAGAGGATCCGGCGTTGTTGCACCGGCCCTCGGTGCGTAGCGCAGTGCGGTTGTGCGGCGGACACGATGTCTCGGAGACCCGAGAGGAGGCGTCCCCGAGCTCGCGCCTCCTATCCGATCCCCGAGGTGGTGGCTGTCGTCCGATGTGACGACCACCCCCGATCACCTGAAGCTGAATTTATCTACTTCCATAGATCCAGTCAAGCGTTCCCGGATCGCTCGAGGATGGTCCGACGCCTCGGTGCCCCTCTCGGGCGATGTACGGCGACCACAAAAAAGATGAGTAAACATGGAAAAATCGCGACAACAGAGGCGCGGCGCGGGCGACGTTCTCGAGTGCTGGCGTAACTCCGGCGATGGTTACGAGGTCAAGCCGATATCTCGGATGTCAAGATCTGCCCCCGGCGTGGCGCTAGAATCCCTTCAATCCTCACCTTGTGGAGCATGCCTATGCCCGACCGCGTCTTCGACGGCGGTAAGTTGCGTGACCGCCGTGTCATCAAACGCCTGTCGCAGGCCACTCTGGCCGAGGGGCTTCACGTGAAGGTGAACGCCGTCTATCGCTGGGAGAACGGCTTGGCAGCTCCCCCTCCGGAGCGATTGTCGGCGATCGCCGCATTCCTGGATGCCGATCTGAATGAACTCTTTCCGCGCACCGAATCACCGAATCTCGCTGACCTGCGGTGCGACGCTGGGATGACCCAGGCGGACACGGCGCGCTACACCAACACCTCGTCCCCCATGCCGGTAAGGGCCGCCGAACAGGGCAAGCGGCCGCTGTCCGACCAGGCGGTGACGGCGCTGGCCGCCGCCTACAACGTGACCCGCGCTGAACTCCTCGCCGCGCAGCGGCGTTCCTTCGGGCAGCCCGAAGAGCCGGAGGAGGAGCCGTCGGCCGACGGCGCTCGCGTGGCCCGCAAGTTGGAGTCGCTGCGCTCCGAGGTCTACGGAGGGGCGGCGCCCTCGGACGCGCACCTCGCGTCCGAGGGGAACCGGAAGAGCGGCTCCACGGTGCTCACCGAGGCGATGGTCCGGGCACTGCGGGCCGGCGAGGTCGCCGAACCGGAGGACGAGGCCCTCGATGCCCTGGCGCTCGCCTTCGACGTGCCGCCGGTCTACTTCCGGCAGGACGATCCGGAGGTCGACGCCCTGATCCTGTCGACCCGGGCCGTGCGCAACAGGTTCACCGTGATGGTTGCGCGCCGTGCGGGCCAGGACATGCCCAAGGAATCCTGGGACCAGCTCCGCGACTTCATCGGCGAGACGATGGCGGAGATCTTGGCCGATGACGAGAACGGGCGCTCGGCGTAATCGGTTCGGGCCAGCGGCTGTCGGGATTCACGGCCGGGCGGGGGCTCCGCCACGGTGCGGGCCGTCGACGGCAGCCGGCCCCCGTCGACGGGCCCGGTGCGTGCTCCTCTGGCCGATGAGCCGCGCCACGTTGTCGGCGCGCAGTTCGATGAGCGCGTCGTGGTCCGGGGGCCTGGTCGTC
This sequence comes from Streptomyces sp. NBC_01750, assembly GCF_035918095.1. Classification (NCBI taxonomy): domain Bacteria; kingdom Bacillati; phylum Actinomycetota; class Actinomycetes; order Kitasatosporales; family Streptomycetaceae; genus Streptomyces; species Streptomyces sp. NBC_01750. The sequence goes on along the minus strand of NZ_CP109137.1, from coordinate 3,828,396 downwards.
GAGAGCCCGCCATCCGGCGTCACCGCGCGTGCCCGCAGGGTGTCGGGCGATCTGAGGATGCCGGTGTTGTCCCCGGCCCAGAGGTGCACCAGCTGGTGCACCTTCAACTCGAGTTCGTGGGACGGCGAGCAGCCCTTGGGGTGGAGGATCAGGTCGACCGGATGTGTGTCGTGCTTGATGAGGAGGCCGCACATGCCGTCGAGTCCGGTCAGGTGGTCCGGGATCGGTTTCATGACGATCTGTCGGCCGCTGGCCTCCGCGATGTTCCCGACCAGCTGGTCGAAGTCGAAGGGCTCCGGGAGGGGTATGGAGGCGAGCAGGTGCTCACTTTCCCGTTCGGCCTGAAAGTGCAGTCGGTCGGCGCGTAAACGGCGGTAGAATCTCGAGAGGATTCCGGATTCGGGATTGTTGCGACGGGGGATCCGATTCATTCCGTGGATCCCCTCCCGATGGGCTGCCGCCGATCGTCGATCCCTCTTTCCGGTTCCTGGCACCGGGTTTGTGAGTGGCCCACTTTGGGCATTGTACATTCCCCCTTCTGTGCACGGCTGCTCGCGGTGTCGTATGGGCACGCGAGCGTTGTTTCACCAGGTTGTCGACGTGCTGGAAACTCCTACGTGTCGCATGTGTCGGTAACGCGAGCATTGGTTCCGGGGAACGGGGCATGTGGATTTCCTGCCTGCTCAAGGCGGACACGTTCGGAGCCCGGCTCGCGAATTCGATCGCGGACGTGTGATGAGCGCGGCGTGATGGCGGTACTTCTCCGTCGCGGCAGCTCATTGTCGAATCTTCGGGCTGCAAAGTTCGCTCTTGTGGCCAGGCTATTGGTCCGGAAGCCCCCGCATCTCGCGCCTGCTGGCGCGAGGTGTTCAGACCGACATGGCGAGCAGGGTGTGGTGGTGACCCCGTTTATACATACCTTATATTGCTCCCCCTGAGCGTGTCGGCCGACCTCAGTTCCGCGTACCGAGGATCGAGCTCCGCAGCCAAGATAAATGTCAGACATCCGCCGTGGTGAGATGTTCCGGCATCTGGCCAGAATTGACCAGGTACCGAGCGGCGGAGTTCGGCGTCGGGCCTGATGGCCCGCATCGAACTCGGCCATATCGAGTCAGGGCGCTGCCGGAGAGGTCGCACGACGCCCATGTCGATCACGCGACGGTCCCCGGCCACGACGGGGTCGACCTGCCGGCTCGGGCGTGCTGCAGTCCTCACGTGGAGGGGGACCACGGCGCCGGCGGCCTCCTCGATCCCGCCGGACCCTCGGGACTGTAGAGCTGGCTGACGCGCGGCGCCCGATGGGGTGCACGCGAACTCTCCCCGGGCACCCTCCTGTTCCCCGACCTGGTGGCGGCGGATCCGCGACCCCGCCGACAACGGGGTGTCGCGCGGGAGCGGTGTCGGCGTACACATGAACGTCACGTGTACGCCGACACCACCTCCGCACCCGGCCTGCGGCCCGGCGGCATCACCGGCATGTCGCCTGACCGGCATGTCGCCTGACCGGCACGACGCTGATCCACGCGAGGACGCCACACTCGTCGCCCGGGTTTGGGAGGCGATGGTCATCACCCGCGCCCTCGCCTGGGGCGCCGGGAAACCGTCCTGAACCAGCCACGACGGCGACACCCGCCCTGGCACGCCCGCTGGCTCCACGAACCTCGACGCCAAGCACATCGCCGAACTCACCGGAGGCCAGCCCCCGGCAGAAGCCGCTAAGTGGGCCGCCCGCATCCGGGCACGGGCCGAAGGCCGCATCATGGGTCCCACCGTCCCAAGCATCAAAGGACTGCTGCTGGCTAACCTGGCTGCCGCCTACATCCCCGCGCCCGAGCCGGTCCGGCGCATCGCTGGCACACTCCAGGCCGCGGGCGAAGTCCCTGCCGACCGCGTCCTGCGGGCCGAAGACCTCTACATGGCCTGCCAATACCTCGGCACTCGGCAGAACATCGACGTCCGCTACCGCAGCGCGACCGGCAGGAAAGTCACGAAGCCCCTGCGCGAACCCGTCGCTTGGGAACCGGGCATGATGTACAGGCAACGCTGTATCCGGATCCGGCGCGCCAATGAACGCTATGAGTGACTGGCGCTTGGGTCCAAGCCACGTCTGCTTGCGGAACTCAAGAAGCGTACCTGCGAGCGCTTCCATCCCGAATGATTCGGGCATTGCGTCATTGACGACCGTAAACCAGTTATGCCCGCACTGCTGCCCTTGAACACCAAAGTGGCACGGATGGTTTAGCTCCGACGGGAGTACTTTCTCCGCGGAGGTTTCACAAACTTCCGGTAACCAGCTGGGCGAAGTTTCCCCGACGGCTGCCTTCACTACATCCTGAGCAGACCACAGATTATTCTTGGGAACTGTATACACTATGCAACCCTTTCGGGAATGCCGTGCCGGACAGATTGGCCCTAAGAACGTGAGGCGATATCGCACTTTTGGGCGTTAAAGTGAGCAAAGCGGGAGCGCGTCGGGCGCTAAATGCCGACGCAGCTGGGTCTCTGCGGAGATGGCGGCGCGGATGTACCTCGGATCGGGTACGCGCTTCGCATCCTCGCTCTCCACTCGTAGCGAATGGAGTTGCCCCGGCTACGCCGGGGCGGCGAGCCCTGCTTCGCTCCGCCGGTAACGGCGGCTTCCTCCGTGCCAGGACATCGGCACCTCATCCCGGCTAAGCCTGAAACGCTCCCCACGCCAGCCACCTTCCCTGCGCTCCCTCACGGAGGAATCCGAGTGAACTCGCTGTTCCGCGGCACGTGGGTATGGTCAGCCCCCGCCACAGTCAGCGCTGGTCGCTGTGCCTCCACAACTGCCCCGTGCGGCACGGCATCGCCGACGTGGGCAGGCTGTGTGCCCTGCCCGTGGGGGCGCAGCAGCCAGCACGTGATTAATCTCAGCTAACGTGCCGAGGTTGGCACGGGTTGCCGCAGGGTGTCAACTATCGTTAATCCTGGCCTGGGGAGGTGGTTCTGTTGGCGGGAACGTTCGAGGAACGACTGAACACACTGTTCGAGACCGTCCATCCGCCCGACCGCGGCCCGTACAGCAACCAGGAGATAGCCGAGCTGCTGCGCGAACGCGGCGGAGCCACTCTCTCTCATGTCTATCTGTGGCAGTTGCGCACTGGAAGACGAGACAACCCCACCAGACGGCATCTGGAAGCGCTGGCGGACTTCTTCGGCGTCCCGGTGGCCTACTTCTTCGACGACGCCACCGCAGACAGAGTCGTCGCCGAGCTCGCCTTCGTCAGACAGCTACGCGAGACCGGGGTGCAGCGAGTGGCCATGCGGGTGGCAGGGCTGTCGCCGCAGAGCATGGAGCAACTCCTCGCAACCGTTGAGCAGCTGCGGGCGCAGGAAGGATTGCCTGTCGGCTCAACCGATGAATGTACGGACGATGGCAGGTGAGGGGCGTTACGCGACGCAACTGTCGACGCTTCGTCCGCGGCCTGGACTTACCGAATGTCAGCAGCGTGAGGGAGCTACTTCCCGTTGCCGAAAGGCTTTCCGGCTATCCCATCCGGCTCGCGCCCGCCCCTGCGGACAGCGAGGAGGGAGTGTGCGGCCTCTGGATCCGGATGGAGGGCGTCGACTATGTCTTCGTCCACGAGGACACCAGTCGCGCCCATCAAGATCATATAGTTGCGCACGAAATGGGGCATATCCTGCGCAACCATCGGGGCAGCCCGATTCTCTCTCAGTCCAAGCCGGTCACCGACCGGCTGGTCCCAACCCTCGACCCGGCGGTGGTGAAGATGATGCTCGGCCGCACCAGCTATGAACATCAGGACGAGAAGGAAGCGGAGTTGATCGGCACCTACCTTCAGCGCCACGTGCACCGGCCCGGTGCACGCATCTCGGGTCACGACCGCGTGGCAGAGACGTTACTGCGCGGCAGGCGGTGACAAGGACTCGTGCAGCAGCTTCTCCATCCCATCTGTCTGACTCTGGCCGTCGCCGGGTTCCTTGTGCTGCTATGGCCTCCGCGATACCTGCGCCAGGACCGAGCACTGGCCGCGCTCGTCGGCGTGTACGGCTTCTGCGCACTCTCCTTCCTGGTGTCTATGGAGCCGGTCTGGAGATTTCTGGGCGACATCACCGGCAACCCTTCGATCGGCATCCTCGCGGCGTTCAGCTGCGTCACGGCTCAAGTGACCTTGCAGCCAGCCGTCCTCGCCAATTGGGTACTGCCGCCGAAGAAAGCCCGCAGGAGAGTCCGGGTGTGCCTCGTGGCCGGGGCATTGGTCATCGCTGCCCTGGGCACGCTGTTCCTCCTGCTTCCCGCTTCCGGTTCAAGTTCTCCACAGGGCTTCACCGCCAGGCACATCCACATCGGCGCCTACCAGGCGTACTTGGCCCTCTATATCGTCGCCTACACCGTCGGCCAGGGCGCCCTCGCCGTGGGCTGTTGGAGAGCTGCTGGCCATACGGGTGAGGCCTGGATCGCTCGCGGGCTACGCGTCGTCGTGGCCGGCGCCCTGCTGACCTACGGCTACAGCGTGGTCCGACTCGTCGGCGTTGCTGCTGCCGTGTTCGGCTTCACCCCTCCGTCGGCGGCCGCCGAGCGTTTGGCATGGGTCTGCGCCGATGGCGGCAACTCGCTCGTGCTCACAGGATTCTTCATTCCCATGCTGGCCGTCCACATCTTCCCGCGGGCTCGGGCCTGGGTGCGCGCCTTCCGCGACTACCGGAGTATGGCGCCGCTGTGGCATGTGATGCACCAGGCCCTGCCTACCATCGTCCTGACTCCCCCAGCCGCCGCAGCGAACCGCGTGCCCTCCTGGGGCACCACCTGGCACCTGTACCGCCGCGCCGTCGAGATCAGGGACGGCCAGTGGGCTCTGCGACACCACCTGGAGGAGTCGGAGCGCAATGCAGCCGAGGTACGTCACACCGCCGCCGGGCTGACCGGTGCCGAGCTGGCTGCCGCCGTTACCGCGGATCAGATCCGCGCGGCACTGGCCGCCCACGGCCGGGACGAATCGCCGCATACGCCGACCGAATACGCCGACGCCAGCACTCGCGAAGACGTACGCACGCCGGACGACGATATCCGCGCGTTGCTGCGCATCGCCGCCCACTTCGACACCGTGTCCGACTACGAGGATGCCGCCACTTCATGGACTTGATCCGTCGCTCCGCCAGCGAACAGCTGGACGCCCTGAACCGGCGAGAAGCCTCCAGCCGAGAACTGACCACCGCGCATCTGGAACGCATCACCGCTCACCCGGATTACAACGCGGTAATCACCCTAGCGGCCGAGGATGCGCTGGCCGCGGCCTCGGCAGCCGATGAGCAGCGGGCTCTCGGCCGAGCCGGTGCAGTGCTGTTGGGGCTTCCGATTACTCTCAAGGACGCTCTGGAGACCGAGGGCTTGCGTACCACATGCGGTGCGGCGGACCTGTCCGAGCACATACCCGGCCGTGACGCGGACGCCGTGGCCCGGATGCGCGCGGCTGGTGCCGTTGTACTGGGTAAGACGAATACACCGCCGCTGTGCCAGGGCATCCAGACCAGCAATGAGCTGTTCGGCACCACACCCAATCCGCACGACCCGCACCGCACGGCCGGCGGTTCCTCCGGCGGTTCGGCCGCGGCAGTGGCAGCCTTCCTGAGCCCGCTTGACATCGGCAGCGATCTGGCGGGCTCACTCCGGCTGCCCGGTCACTATTGCGGGGTCTACAGCCTGCGACCCACCCACGGCATTGTGCCCAGTCGAGGTCATATTCCCCGCCCGCCCGGCTGGCTGACAACCTCGGACATGCTCTCCGTCGGCCCCCTCGGGCGCAGCGCGGCCGATCTCGATCTCGCGCTCGGTGTGTTGGCCGGGCCCGCGCCCGATGAGGCCGCCGCATGGCGGCTGGATCTGCCCCCGCCCCGGCACAAGCAGCTGGAGGGGTACCGGATCGGCATTTGGGCCGACGACCCGTTCTGCCGGGTGGACGCCACCACTCGGGCACTGCTGGAGCACGTGCACCGGAGCCTGCGCAACGTCGGCGTCCGCATCGATGACACAGCGCGCCCCGTCGACATGGACTCCTCCGACAGGTTGTTCCGTTCCCTGATGCTCGCCGGGGCTGCTGCCAGTGCTACGCCGCAGGCGTACGCTGCTGAGGTCGAGGCGTCCGGGGGACTGTCTCCTGGCGATGAGTCGCCCGAGGCCTGCTACCTCCGTGCCCGCACGATGCGGCACCGAGACTGGATGCTGGCCCATGAGGAACGCCGACGACTCCAGCAGCAGTGGGCTGCCTACTTCGGCGGTGTCGACATCCTCATCACTCCGGCCGCGCCGACGGCCGCCGTGCCCGATCAGGCGGACGTGCCTGTCTCCGAGCGCTACATCACCGTCGACGGACAGCGCCGGGGCTACTGGGAACAGACGACCTGGCTGAACCTTGCCAGCCCTGTCCACCTGCCCGCCGCCACCATCCCGATGGGCCGCCCGTCCGAGGGGCTGCCGATCGGTATCCAGCTCATCGGGCCGTACCTGGGTGACCTCACGGTCACCCATGTGGGAAGACTGCTGGGGAAGCTGGCGAATGTGGCCCCGGAGGCCTACTAGAAGCTGGAGGCCGGCAACGACGTCGTCCTGGACCACGGGCTGTGGCGCCGCGACGACCGCGACGCCTGGCAGCAGGCCGCCCGCGAAGCGGGCGGCCACCCGCTCGTGGTCTACCTCCCTTCCAGCCGGGAAGATGGGCTTCGCCTTTTTTACGGACTGCGATGGAGAACTCCAGTTCCACCGGCCCTGTGCGGAACTTCAGCGACTGACTGTCACCCTCGCTGATGGCCGCCTGTAACTGAGCCCGAATTGCGCTGACCGTCTCGCCAAGCTCCGCCCACGGCTCCTGCGACATAGGCCCCCTAGGCCTGTATCGCGTGATGGGAAGTGCAGAGCCGCCTCGCGTGCGTGCCCGCTGCCGAAGAGCAGCAGGTGTAGAGCGCTGGGAGCTCGGATGGAGACCAGGAACAGTTGGCCAGCCGTGCTCATGAGGCCATGCGCTGATGAGTGGCATGCGCAGGTATATGGGAAATGATCTCCAAGCGGCTGGGAAGGCGATTCGGAGCTTCCGCGTATCCCCAGCTCAGAGTCACTCGTGAACGGCCCACAACAACTGACGAGATCCCGTCCGGTCATCTGACCGGACGGGATCTCGTCGTTTGCGCATGCCGTGTGAGCGGATCGGTCTTTTAATGCTGAATGTCCGCTGTGTTTCTCTCCGGGCCGGTGTCGGAGAGAGCACCTCCAGACTTCGGCAGCCATCCGTGCGCCGGTTCTCGTCGGGAGAAACGCATGTCGTTGGCTCAGCCTCCGCAGGACTCCCCCGCGCCTTCCGCCGCCTCCGCCTCACCCCCCGCAGCCGCACCCGCGCCCGCCCCCCGCAAAGGCCTGCTGCGGCGGCTCGGTGAATGGTGCGCCCGTCGCTGTGGGGTGGTCATCCTGGCCTGGCTGGTCGCCCTCGCGGGCCTGCAGGTTCTGCAGCACGCGTACGGCGGCGACTACTCCGACAACTTCTCGCTGCCCGGAGTCCAGTCGACCGAGGGGCTGGACGTGCTCAAGGAGCACGATCCCGCTGCCGGCGGATACGCCGCCCAGATCGTCCTGAACGACACGGCCAAGCCACTCACCGGCTTCGCCCCGCAGATGTCCACGGTGATCGGCAGCCTCCAGAAGCTGCCGCATGTGCTGTCCGCGCAGAACCCGCTGCCTCCGCCGGGTTCGACGCCTCCTCCGCAGCAGCCGGCCGGACAGAACACCGGCCCGCTCTCCACGGACGGCGCAACCGCGTACATCACCGTCCGCTTCGATGTGCAGCCGTCCACTCTGGAAAAGTCGTATCTCGACGGTGTGGACTCGGCCGTCCAGCCGCTGCGCTCCGCCGGGGTGGATGTGGAATACGGCGGTCCGCTGGGAGAGCTGGCCAGACCGAAGGCCAACGACCGGCTCAGTGAGCTGATCGGCTTCGGCGTGGCGATCCTCGTTCTGCTGATCGGCTTCGGCAGTGTGCTCGCCGCCGGTGTGCCACTGCTGACGGCGCTGGTCAGTGTGATCTGCGGGCTCGCCTGCCTTGGGCTGCTCGCCGCCGCGTTCACCTTCGCCACCGTCTCACCCACGCTGGCCACCATGATCGGTCTCGGCGTGGGCATCGACTACGCGCTGTTCCTGATCACCCGGCATCGGCAGAACCTCATGAACGGCGCCGATCCCGTTGTCGCCGCGGGTATGGCGGTGGCCACCAGCGGCCGGGCGGTGCTCGTCTCCGGATGTACCGTCATCATCGCTCTGATGGGACTGTCGGTCTCCGGGGTCAGCTTCATCTCCAAACTCGGTGTGGCCGCCGCCGTCACGGTGGTCTCGGCGGTCGCCGGCGCGCTCACCCTGGTGCCCGCGCTGCTGGGGCTGATCGGCCGACGGATCGACAAGTACCGGGTGCGCAAGCCGATCGCGGAGACGGACGCCGAGCCGGGCGCCGAGGCGCAGGGCACCTGGCACCGGTACGCGCAGCGCGTCGAGCGCCGGCCGTGGTGGTTCCTGACCGGTGGGGTGGCCGTCATCGCCGTGCTCGCCATTCCGCTGTTCTCCATCCAGCTCGGCCACATCGGGGACGGCGCCGACCCGAAGTCCTTCACCGACCGGCGGGCGTACGACCTCATGTCCGACGCTTTCGGCCCCGGGTCCAACGGGCCGCTGACCCTTGTCATCGACCAGACCGCGGTCGCGTCCGCCGACCGCGCGGCGCTCGCGACACAGGCCCGAAAGGCGCTCACCAATGTTCCGGGGGCTGCCGCCATCACCCCGCTGAAGCTCACCAAGGACGGGGACGTACTGGTCGGCACCGCCTATTCGCAGCAGGCGCCGCAGGACGAGGTCACCACAGAGCTGGTCAACCGGCTGGACGACGACGTCCTGCCGGAGGCCGTCAACGGCACCGCCGCGCAGGGCTACGTCACCGGGACGACCGCGGCCCAGGTCGACTTCCTGGACATCGTCTCCAGCCGACTGCCCCTGATCATCGCCGTGGTGGTCGCTCTCGCCTTCCTCATCATCCTGATCGTCTTCCGCGGGCTGCTGGTCGCGGTCAAGGCGGCCGTGCTCAACGTCCTGTCCATCGCTGCCTCGTACGGAGTGGTGGTGGCGGTCTTCCAGTGGGGCTGGGGCGGCCCGGCGCTGGGGGTGTCGGGCAAGGTACCCATCGAGAGTTATGTGCCGATGATGATGTTCGCCATCGTCTTCGGACTGAGCATGGACTACGAGATCTTCCTGCTCTCCCGCGTGCACGAGGCCTGGCTGCGCACCGGCGACCCGAAGGCGAGCGTCGCGCACGCGCTGGAGATCACCGCACGCGTCATCACCTGCGCCGCGCTCATCATGGTGAGCGTCTTCGCCGCCTTCGTGGTCAGCGACAACGTCGTGGTCAAGATGCTGGGCCTGGGCCTGGCCGTGAGCGTGCTCATCGACGCGACCGTGGTGCGGCTGCTGCTGGTGCCGGCGGTGATGACGCTGATGGGGCGGGCCGCATGGTGGACGCCGCGGTGGCTGGACCGGATCCTGCCGCATGTGGACACCGAGGGCGAGCACGAGATGGCGGGCGCGGCCGGTGACGGTGTGCCTGCGGGCAGCGGGCGGCGCTGACCCGGCCCCCGCCGGGGTCAGCGCCGTCCGGGTTTCCCTCCCGCGTACTCGGTGGGACCGGCGGGGACCGAGCAGCCCCGCCGGCTCCCGAATGGATCAGGAGGTCTGGGCCTTGTCGTAGACGGCCTTGGCCTCATTGCCGAAGTACGGGCCGAACATCCGGTTCGGCAGGAAGACGTAGCCGAAGCTGTTCACCGATGCCTGCAGCCCGGTGCCGGTGGCCTCGCTGAACGAGGTGAACCAGGGGCCGCCGCTGGAGCCGCCCGTCATATTGCAGCCCAGGCTGTGGTCCTGCGAGAACAGGAAGTCCTTCGAGCTGTTGCCGCTGCAGTAGATCAGCTTCGTGCCGTCGTACGGTGCGGCCGCGGGGAAGCCGAAGGCGTACATGGGCTTGTTGTAGCCGCCGTTGAAGCTCAGTCCCTGCGCCCCGACCGTATCGGCGAGCTTCTTGCCGTTCAGCGGGGCGACGACGGCCAGGCCGACGTCGTAGTTGATGTCCTCGCTCGCCGCCCACTGGTCCGTCGAGAACGTCTTGGTGGCGGACCACTGACCGTACGGCGCCTGGCCGTTGTTGTACGCGGGCACGAAGACCCAGTTGGTGTGCCAGCTGCCCTGGTACTTCACGCAGTGACCCGCGGTGATCACCGTGCTGCCGTTCTGGCCGGTGACCGAGTCGCCGGAGCACGAAGCCGTACGGCCCTGGAAGGTGAAGAACACCCGGCCCGATGTCTTGACCACGGCGCCGCCGCCCGTCCACGCGCCGCCGGCCTGCGGGAAGGCGGTGGGGGAGAGGGCGGTCGGCGGGACCACCGTCTCCTTGCCGCCGGACCGGGGGGCTCTGACCGAGCCGGGAGCGGCCTGGATCAGGTCGAGCGGAGTGGCGTTGCGCATCCGCTCAGCGGTCCAGAAGCCTTGCGTCTGCCGCTGCTTGAAGACGGTGGGCGCGGTGTCCGGTGTGGGGGCGGCGCCGGCGGTGGTGGCGGACAGCGCTCCGGTGAGCAGGGTGCCGACGGCCAACAGGATGCCGGCGGCGGTGCGATGGCGTCTCACGCATGTCTCCTTCTGCCGTGCCCGCGCGTGGAGTCGCGCGGGCAGGGTGGGGGATGAGGCGGTGCGGATCGGCGTGCGTGAGGCAGAGTGCCACGGGAATCTTGGATATGTCAGGGGCGCGACAAAGGCTTCGCGAAGCAGCGGCTGTTCTCGTACTCGCGGTAGTGGCCGAATTTCGTCGTGCAGATCGTGTAGCCGCTGGAGGTGTAGAGGGCGATCGCCTCGGGCTGCTTGGTGCCGGTCTCCAGAACCACGCGGGTGCGGCCGGCGGCGCGGGCGTCGTCCTCCAGGGCGGCCAGGATCCGGCGGGCCAGACCCAGACCGCGCGCCTCGCGGATCACATACATGCGCTTGAGCTCGGCGTCTCCGTCGGAGTAACCCTCGTTGTTCGCGTCCCGGGAGCGCCAGCCGCCGGTGGCGACGGGCCGGCCCCGGTCGTCGTACGCGAGGAGATAGAGACCGCTGGGCGGTGTGAACATCGAGGCGTCGAGCGGTGTGACATCGCCCTCGCTCTCGCCCTCGTCGCCGTAGCGCTCGCCGTACTCGAGCTGGACCTGGTCGTTGAGTTTGACGGCATCGGGGTGGTCGAAGGGCACGGTGCGCAATTCCATGCCGAGAAGCGTACGTGCATGCGAATACATGCTGCCGGTGTGGTGCTCGGTAGGCTGCCGGGATGCTCACCGTGACCACCGTGAATGTCAATGGACTCCGCGCCGCGACCAAGAAGGGCTTCGTGGAGTGGCTGGCCGGTACCGCCGCCGACGCGATCTGCCTCCAGGAGGTACGGGCCGAGGCGCACCAGCTCCCCGACGAGGTGCGCGAGCCCGAGGGCTGGCACACGGTGCACGCCCCGGCCGTCGCGAAGGGCCGTGCGGGTGTCTCGCTCTACACACGGCGTGAGCCGGACCAGGTGCGGATCGGGTTCGGGTCGGGCGAGTTCGACGCGAGCGGCCGGTACGTCGAGGCGGACCTGCCCGGCGTCACGGTCGCCAGCCTCTACCTGCCCTCGGGCGAGGTGGGGACGGAGCGTCAGGACGAGAAGGCGCGGTTCATGGCGGAGTTCCTGCCGTATCTCGCCGAGTTGAAGGCGCGCGCGGCGGCCGACGGGCGCGAGGTCGTGGTCTGCGGCGACTGGAACATCGCGCACCAGGAGGCCGACCTCAAGAACTGGAAGGGCAACAAGAAGAACTCCGGGTTCCTGCCCGAGGAGCGGGAGTGGATGACCCGTGTCTTCGACGAGGCGGAGTACGTGGACGTGGTGCGCGCGCTGCACCCGGACGAGGAGGGGCCGTACTCCTGGTGGTCGTACCGGGGACGGGCCTTCGACAACGACACGGGCTGGCGCATCGACTACCAGGTGGCGACGCCGGGTCTGGCGAAGCGCGCGGTGAAGGCGTGGGTCGAGCGGGCGGCGACGCACGGGGAGCGGTGGAGCGACCATGCGCCGGTGACGGCGGTCTACGAGCTGTAGGGGCGTATCAGCTGTAGCGTCCACGGGCTCTGTAGCGGTCGACGGCTCTGCAGTGGTCGACGGCTCTGCAGTGGTCGACGGGCTCTGCAGTGGTCCACGGGCTCTGCGGCGGTCATGAGCCGCAGCGGTACGACCTGCCGGTCCGGCGGGCCGTGCCCTGCTGCCGCTACCGGTCCGTTGCCTTGCGCAGCAGGCGGTCCATCGCCATCGAGAGTTCCGCGTCCACGACGCTCTTCGCCAGCGGGCGCAGCCGGTCGGCACCGCCCTGTGGGGTGTGGGTGTTCAGCACCTCGACGAAGAGTTCGGCCAGCGCGTCCGCGTGGGCGCGGACCCGGTGGCCCGTGTCCAGGACCACGGCGAGCGGTACGCCTTCCCGTACGAGTGCCGCCGAGACGTCCAGCAGGCGCCGGCTGATGTGGACGATCTCGTCGCCGTCCGTCGCCAGATAGCCGAGGTCCAGCGCGGCGGCCAGGTTCTCGGGCGTGACCTCGCCCTCGAAGTAGTCGGCGAGCTCCTCCGGGCTGAGCCTGACCGGCGTCTCCTCGGTGGGTTCGCCGAGGCCGAGCACCTCGCCGACGTCGCGGCCGCTCTCGAAGGCGGTGGCGAGATCCGCGATGCCGTTGAGGGTGTGGCCGCGTTCCAGCAGTGCGGCGATCGTGTGGAGCCGGGCCAGATGATGCTCGTCGTACCAGGCGATACGGCCCTCGCGGCGGGGCGGCGGGATCAGTCCGCGCTCGCGGTAGAAGCGCACCGTGCGCGCCGTGATGCCGGCCTCCTTGGCCAGCTCCTCCATGCGGTACTCGCGCCCTGCTCGTCCTTCTGCCACGTCGGCCAGCCTATGTTGTACCGGTAGTAACTTACCCGGTCCGCCCCCTACCGCTGGGTATGTTGCTGCTCTACTCTCCCAACTGTGCCAGTGATCGCTGGCGGGGTTGTGACGTTCAGCGGGAGGCGGCGGCATGGGCCAGCACGAGCACGTACGGGTGGCGGTGATCGGATCCGGATTCGGCGGTCTCGGGGCCGCGATCCGGCTGCGCCGCGAAGGGATCACCGACTTCGTCGTCCTGGAGCGGGCCGACTCCGTCGGCGGGACCTGGCGGGACAACAGCTATCCCGGCTGTGCCTGCGACGTGCCCTCGCATCTCTACTCGTTCTCCTTCGCGCCCAACCCCGACTGGCCGCGCACGTTCTCCGGGCAGCAGCACATCCGCGCGTATCTGGAACATGTCGCTGACACCTTCCGGCTCCGTTCCCACATCCGTCTCCGTCACGAAGTGATGATGATGCGCTGGGACAAGGACACGCTGTGCTGGGAGATCGAGACCTCGAAGGGGACGCTGACCGCCGATGTCGTGGTCTCGGCGACCGGGCCACTGTCGGACCCGAAGATTCCGGAGATTCCGGGGCTCGCCGGCTTCCCCGGCAAGGTCTTCCACTCCTCCCGCTGGGACCATGACTACGACCTGCGCGGCAAGCGCGTCGCGATGATCGGGACCGGTGCGTCGGCGATCCAGATCGTGCCGTCGATCCAGCCGGAGGCCGCACGGCTCACGCTGTTTCAGCGGACCCCGCCATGGGTGATGCCGCGCATGGACCGCGCGATCACCGGTGCCGAGCGCTGGCTGCACCGCCAACTGCCGTTCACTGGCGCCGCCCGCCGCGGGCTGCTCTGGGGGATCAGGGAGCTGCAGGTCAGCGCGTTCACCAAGCGCCCGAACGAGCTCGGTCTCATCGAGTCGATCGCCAAGCGCAATATGGGCCGCTCGATCAAGGACCCGGCGCTGCGCGCCAAGCTCACTCCCTCGTACCGCATCGGCTGCAAGCGGATCCTGCTGTCGAGCGAGTACTACCCGGCCCTCGCCGAGCCGAATGTGGACGTGGTGGCCTCCGGGCTGGCGGAAGTGCGCGGATCGACGCTGGTCGCGGCCGACGGGACCGAGACCGAGGCCGACGCGATCATCTTCGGTACGGGTTTCCGTGTGACGGACATGCCGATCGCCGAGCGGGTGGTCGGCGCCGACGGGATCACTCTCGCCGAGGCGTGGAAGGACGGGATGGAATCGCTGCGCGGCGCCACCGCGGCAGGCTTCCCCAACTGGATGACGATCATCGGCCCGAACACCGGGCTCGGGAACTCCTCCATGATCCTGATGATCGAGTCGCAGCTGAACTATCTGGCCGACTACATGCGGCAGTTGAACGTTCTGGGCGGGCGCGTGGCGCTCGCGGCCCGGCCGTCCGCCGTGCACACCTGGAACCGGTGGCTGCAGGAGCGGATGGAGCGGACCGTGTGGAAGTCCGGCGGCTGCAACAGCTGGTATCTCGACGCAGCCGGCCGTAACACCACGCTCTGGCCCGGGACCACCGGTGAGTTCCGGCGTGCCACGCGTGAGGTGGACCTCGCGGAGTACGAGGTCGTCCGGGTGTCCAAGAAGAACGCCGAGCCAGCCGTGGACGCCGAGCGGGCCGTCGAGGCCGTGGAGCCCGCGGAGGTCGTGCGATGAGCCGGCTGCTGCGGCGTACGGACTCTCCTCCCGTCGCCGATCGCGAACTCACCGCTGTCTCCGCGGACGGGTCCCGGATCCATGTCGAGGTGCACGGCCTTGAGGACGCGCCCACGGTGGTGCTCGCCCACGGCTGGACCTGCTCGACGCACTTCTGGGCCGCGCAGATACGGGACTTGGCAGCCGATCACCGGGTGGTCGTCTACGACCAGCGCGGTCATGGCCGTACGCCGCACGCCGCGGTCGGTACGGATCTGCTCGCCGACGACCTGGAAGCGGTACTCGCATCGGCACTGGCTCCGGGCGAGAAGGCCGTGCTCGCCGGGCACTCCATGGGTGGGATGACGCTGATGGCAGCGTCGGGCCGGGCCGCCTTCACGGAGCACGCGGCGGCTGTCCTGCTGTGCAGCACGGGCAGCGCGAGGCTGGTCGAGGACTCGCTCGTGCTGCCGCTGCGCGCGGGCCGGACCCGGACCCGGCTCACCCGGCTGATCCTCGCGGCGCGCGCCCCGCTCGGCCCGGTGACGCCGCTCTCGAAGCGCATTCTCAAGTACGGGACGATGGGCCCCGGTTCGGCGCCGGAACGGGTCGCGGAGTGCGCCCGTATCGTGCACGCCTGTCCGCGGGCGGCCCGGGTGGCCTGGGCGCACGTGCTCGCCGAGCTCGATCTCGACACGGGTGTACGGGGGTTGAGGGTGCCGGCCGTGGTGGTGGCCGGCACGGCCGACCGGCTCACGCCGGTGGCGCACGCGCGGCGGCTGGCGGCCGCGCTGCCCGAGTGCGTCGAGCTCGTGGAGCTCGCCGGGATGGGACATATGACGCCGGTGGAGGCTCCGGAGGTCGTCACCGCGAAGATCCGTGAGCTGGCCGGGACGTACCTGAACGCGAACGGGTCCGCGAAGGCGACCGTGAAGCAGAATGCCAAGGAGGAGGTCGCATGAGCAGGACCAGCCTGGAGGGACAGGTCGCGGTCGTCACGGGCGCGGCGCGGGGTGTGGGCGAGCTGCTGGCCCGCAAGCTCTCCGCGCGCGGCGCGAAGGTGGCGCTGGTGGGGCTGGAGCCCGACGAGCTGAAGAAGGTCTCGGACCGGCTGCACTCCGAGAGCGACCACTGGTACGCGGACGTCACCGACCACGAGGCGATGGCCCGGGTCGCCGAGGAGGTCAAGGCGCGCTTCGGCAAGGTCGACATCGTCGTCGCGAACGCCGGTGTCGCCTCCGGCGGCCCGTTCGCCGACTCGGACCCGGTCGCCTGGCGGCGGGTGATCGAGGTCAATCTGATCGGCAGCGCGGTCACCGGCCGGGCGTTCCTGCCGGTGCTGACGGAGAGCCGCGGCTACTTCCTGCAGATCGCGTCGCTGGCGGCGATCACGCCGGCGCCGATGATGACGGCGTACTGCGCGTCGAAGTCGGGTGTCGAGGCGTTCGCGCACAGCCTGCGCGCGGAGGTCGGGTACAAGGGTGTGCGGGTCGGGGTCGGCTATCTGTCCTGGACGGACACGGACATGGTGCGCGGAGCGGACCAGGACGAGGTGATGCGGGAGCTGCGGCAGCGGCTGCCGTGGCCCTCGAACAAGACGTATCCGCTCGGCCCGGCGGTGGACCGGATCGTGGCCGGGATCGAAAGGCGGTCCTCGCACGTGTACGCGCAGTGGTGGCTGCGGGGGATGCAGTCGGTGCGGGGCTGTCTGCCATCGCTGATCGGGGCGGTGGGGCAGCGGGAGATGCGGCGTTTCGAGCCTCGGCTGGGGGGCGTCGGGAAGGGGCTCGTGGGGGCGGGCGGAGCGGCGGACGAGGAGGCCCGTACACAGCATCGTTGATCGAAATGCGAGGTAAGTCCTTGCGTGCCACGCTGGTCGAGGCCCAGGGGGCGTACGGGTCCCCGATCCCCCTCACACCCTTCTAGGAGTGAATCTTCATGGGTATGAAGGACCAGCCCAAGGACAAGGCCTCGAAGCTCGAGGAGCAGTCGAAGCAGTCGAAGCAGGCGAAGCCGTCGAAGCGGCAGACGAGCGGTGCGAAGGGCGAAGCGTCGGAGCGTGGTTCGCAGCCGCGGAAGGAAGATCCGGAGCGGACTCCCCGTGGCCGGGACCAGGACATGACCCGCAAGGCCATGCAGGACGCCGAGGACAGGTTCAACCAGGACTACGACATCTGACGCGAGCGCTTGCGCTGTACCGCGTGGATGAGAGGCGCACCCGTGACGACGGGCGCGCCTCTCATTCGTACCCGGTGCGGCTCCGTCTCGGCAGGCCGTTCGTACCCGGTGCGGCTCCGTCCCCGCAGGGCAGCTGTCCCGAAGCCGACGCTTCATCGCGAGGCTCGGCGCTTCCTCACCCGTTTCGCGGAGGGAGCTTCGGGCGGCGCAGATTCGGGACGCTCTCGTACCCCGGAGGCTGCGCCGAGCCTTGTTTCTTCAGCAGTTCCAGGCAGAGGTCGATCGCGTCGTCCATCTGGGCATGGCGGCCCTCCGCCCAGTCCAGTGGGGTGCGCAGCGCGTCCAGGTCCGGCTCCACGCCGTGGTTCTCGACCGACCAGCCGTATTCGTCGAACCATGCCGCGTTCATCGGGACCGTGATCACCGTGCCGTCCACCAGGCGGTGGCGGCCCGTCATGCCGACCACCCCGCCCCAGGTCCGGCTGCCCACCACGGGACCCAGGCCCAGGAGTTTGAACGCCGCCGTGATCATGTCGCCGTCCGATGACGTGGCCTCGTCCACCAGCGCGACGATCGGACCGCGCGGTGCGTTGGAGGCGTACGACACGGGCTGGGCGTTGCGCGTCAGGTCCCAGCCCAGGATCTTTCTGGTCAGCTTCTCGATCACCAGCTCGCTGATATGGCCGCCGGCATTGCCCCGTACATCCACGATGAGCGCCGGCCGGGACACTTCGAGGCGCAGATCGCGGTTGAACTGCGCCCAGCCCGAACCGCCCATGTCCGGGATATGCAGGTAGCCGCATTTGTCGCCGCTCAACTCCCGTACGACCTCACGGCGTTTGGCCACCCAGTCCTGGTAGCGCAGCGGCCGCTCGTCCACCAGCGGGACGATCGCCACCCGCCGGGACGGCCCCTCGCCGTCCGCCGGCCGGAACGTCAGCTCCACCGTCGTGCCGCCCGCCGCCGAGAGCATCGGGTACGGGCCGGCCACCGGATCCACCGGACGCCCGTCCACATGCGTGAGGATCGCGCCCTCGCGGATACCCGTACCGGCCAGCGGTGAGCGCGCCTTGGAGTCCGACGATTCGCCCGGCAGGATCCGGGCGATGATCCAATTCTCGTCCCGGCAGACCAGATTCACACCCAGCAGGCCCATCGGCCGCTGGTAGTGCGGCGGCCCCTCGTTCCGCCGGGCCGGCGTGACGTACGCATGGGACGTACCCAGCTCGCCCAGCACCTCGCGCAGCAGATCCGCGAACTCGTCCGGCGACGCGACCCGTTCGACCAGCGGACGGTACTGCTCCAGCACCGCGTCCCAGTCGATACCGCACATCCCCGGTTCCCAGAAGTACGCGCGGATGATGCGGCCCGCCTCGTCGTACGCCTGGCGCCATTCGGACGGCGGGTCGACTTCGTGCAGGATCCGGCGCAGATCCAGATAGACCGTCGAGTCGCTGTCGCCCGGCTCCGTGGCCGGGACGGCCCGCAGCTCACTGTCGTCCACGACCACCAGTCTGCTGCCGTCGCCGCTCACCGCGAACCAGTCCAGATGGCCGACCAGTTCGGTCTTGCGGGCCTTGGTGATGTCGAAGTGCTCGAGGGTGGGACGTCCGGAGGTGTCCGCCGGATTCGCGAAGGTCTCGCCGAGCGCGCCGGAGATCGGCCAGCGCAGCCAGACAAGTCCGCCGCCGCTGACCGCATGGAGCGCGGAGTACTTGGAGGCCGTCACGGGGAACGGCGTCACCCGGCTCTCCAGGCCCTCGATCTCGACCGTCACCGCCGTACCTCCCTCGGCGACCTCGGCGGAGGTGACCCCGCCGGAGTCGACCAGGGGATCGAGTCCGCCTGCCGCGGGCCGTCCGTCCGGCGACAGCGCGAACGGCGAAGGCGTCGCGGAGGACAGCGGTACGAGATAGGGGCGGCAGCCCAGGGGGAAGGACAGGTCCCCGGTGTGCACGTCGTACACCGGGTCGAAGCCCCGCCAGGACAGGAAGGCCAGATAGCGGCCGTCCCTGGTGAAGACCGGATTCTCGTCCTCGAAGCGCCCGTTGGTGACGTCGACGATCGTACGGTCGGCGATCCGGGCCATCTTGATCTGCCGCAGGGAGCGGCCGATGCCCGGATGCGACCAGGTCAGCCACGCGCCGTCCGGCGAGAACGACAGGTCCCGCACCGGCCCGTTGGTGGAGCGGATCAGCTCCGTCACCTCTCCGGCCCCGGAGCCTTCGGCCCGGGCGGTGTCCGCGGACTCCTCCGTGGCGTCGAGCAGCAGCAGCCGCCCGTCGTGCGAGGCGATCGCGATCCGCTCGCCCTCCGGGTCCGACACCAGCTCATGGACGCGGCCCAGCTCGCCGGAGGCCAGCCGCCGCGGTTCCCGGTCCCCGCTCGCCCGCGGCAGATACGCGATTTCGACGGCGTCGGCAGCGTCCGCGTCCGTGACATAGGCGACCTGGCCCGCGCTGCCGAGCATCTCCGGCATCCGTACCCGTACGCCGGGGGTGTCCGCGATCGTGCGGGCGGGACCGTCGCGGTGGGTGAGCCAGTACAGGCTGCCGCGTACGTTGACGGCGCTGGCCCGTCCCGTCTCGTCGACGGAGATCGCGTCGACGTGACTGGCGGCAGGCACCTGGTAGCCGCGGCGTCCGGCGCGCGGGCCGCCGAGCCGTACCTCCAGCTTGCGGGGCACGGCGCCCGGGGTCGTCAGATCGTCGACGATCCACAGTTCGCCCGCGCACTGGTAGACGACTCTGCGACCGTCGCTCGAGGCGTGCCGCGCATAGAAGGCGTCATGGTCGGTGTGGCGCAGGAGGCCGGTTCCGTCGGGCAGACAGGAGTAGAGGTTGCCGACGCCTTCGTGGTCGGAGAGGAAAGCGATCCGCCCCGAGACGAACATCGGGCAGTCCAGATGGCCGTTGAGGTCGGCGAGCAGCCGCTTGCCGTGCAGCCACAGCCTGCCCGTCGCTCCGCCCCGGTACCGCTTCCAGGCGGCCGGTTCGTGCGGCGGCTTGCCGGTGAGGAGCAGCGAGCGGTGTTCTCCGTCGATGTCCGCGACCTGGATGTCGGAGACCGGCCCCCAGGGCAGCCGCCGGCCGGGGAAGCCGTCGGTGGCCACCTTGTAGGCCCAGGAGAAGTAGGAGAAGGGCTGGCTGTGCGAGGAAACGGCCAGGATGTTGCCGTCCGGGTCCCAGCTGCAGACCCGGGTGTCGGTGGAGCCCCAGTAGGTCAGCCGCCTGGCCGGTCCTCCGTCGACCGGGGCGAGATGGATCTCGGGGTCGAGGCTGCGCCAGTTCGTGTACGCGATATGGCGGCCGTCCGGGGAGAAGCGCGGATGGCCGACTCTGGTCCGGTCGACGGTGATCCGCCAGGCCCGTCCCGGTCGGTGGCCCTCCGCCACCAGGGGCGCGACCCAGAGATCGTCCTCGGCGGCGAAGCACAGCAAGTCGTCGTACAGATGCGGGAAACGGAGATACGCGACGTCGTCACTCACCCCCCAATGCTTTCGGTGCCTGGTGGGCGCGGCAACTCGTGGGGCCTGGTGAACCCTCTTCGGAATCGTGACCGAGACCACAAGCGAAACGGTTTCGTTTCGCTGAGGGGCTGGGTTAAGGTCCTGCTGTACGAAACCGTTTCGTTCGCATGCGACAGGAGGCCGGCCGTGACCCGCACCCGGCTCACGCCTGAGCGCGAGGCGGAGCTCTACGAAGCCGTGCTCGACCTGTTGCGTGAAGTCGGCTACGACGCCCTGACGATGGACGCCGTCGCCGCGCGGACCCGGTCCAGCAAGGCCACGCTCTACCGCCAGTGGCGGAGCAAGCCGGAGCTGGTGGCCAGGGCACTGCGGCACAACAAGCCGGTGAGTGTCGCCGATATCGACACCGGCACCCTGCGTGGTGACTTCCACGCGATGCTCGAACGTACCGACGACTGCCAGATGGAGAAGGACTCCGCGCTGATGCGGGGTCTGGCCCAGGCCATCCACGAAAACCCCGATCTCCACCGGGCCCTGCGGGAACTGCTGATCGAGCCCGAGATCACCGGACTCGACACGCTGCTGCGGAGGGCCGTGGAAAGGGGCGAGGTCAGCGCGGACAACCGCGCACTCGGCTTCGTCCCGCACATGCTGGTCGGCGCTTTCATCGCCCGGCAGCTGATCGAGGCCCGGACCCCCGACCGGACCTTCCTCACCGACTACCTCGACGCCGTGGTTCTCCCCGCCCTCGGCGTCTGACCCAGACCTCCCCGCCCACCAGCTCCACCTGACGCGCGCCGCTCTCGTCGTCGGGCCGGCTCCCCATGCCCTGCTCACCTCACCAACGGGAGTACGCCCTCGTGGCCACGTTTCTCTACAAACTCGGGCGGTCCGCCTTCCGGCGCCGCCGCCTCGTCGCCCTGCTGTGGGTGGCGCTGCTGGCACTCGCCGGGGTCGGCGCGGCCTCCGCGTCCACCGCCACCTCCTCCTCCTTCTCGATACCGGGCACGGAGGCGCAGAAGGCCTTCGACCTGCTGGAAGAGCGCTTCCCCGGGGCCAGCCCGGACGGCGCGACGGCCCGCGTCGTCTTCAAGGCGCCCGACGGCCGGAAGATGACCGAGCCGGCCAACAAGGCCGAGGTGAAGAAGGTGGTCGCGGAGCTGAAGTCCGGCTCCGGCCAGATAGCCTCCGTCACCGACCCGTACGCCGCCAAGGCGGTCTCCAAGGACGGCGGGACGGCGTATGTGTCGGTCTCGTACAAGGTCAGCTCGATGGAACTGACCAAGGAGACCCGTAAGGCGCTGGAGAAGACCGGCACCGAGGCGCGTGACGCCGGGCTGACCGTGGAGATCGGCGGCGACGCGCTGCAGGCCGTCCCGGAGACCGGGGCCGGCGAGATCGTCGGAGTCGGCATCGCCGCGGTGGTGCTCGTGATCACCTTCGGGTCGCTGGTCGCGGCCGGACTTCCGCTGCTCACCGCGATCATCGGTGTCGGCATCGGAATCTCCACGATCACCGCGCTGGCGAACGTCCTCGACCTCGGCTCCACGACATCCACGCTCGCGACGATGATCGGCCTCGCGGTCGGCATCGACTACGCGCTCTTCATCGTCTCCCGCTACCGCGCCGAACTGGCCGAGGGCCGCGAACGCGAGGAGGCAGCAGGCAGGGCCGTCGGCACCGCGGGCTCCGCGGTCGTCTTCGCGGGCCTGACCGTCGTCATCGCGCTCGTCGGCCTCGCCGTCGTCAATATCCCGATGCTCAGCAAGATGGGCTTCGCCGCGGCGGGCACGGTCGTGATCGCGGTCCTCATCGCGCTCACCCTCATACCGGCGCTGCTCGGCTTCGCGGGCAAGCGGGTGCTGGGCCGCAAGGCGCGCAAGGGTCAGCCGGCCGGCGACAAGCCGAACATGGGCACCCGCTGGGCGCGCTTCGTGATCCGTCGGCCGGTCGCCGTGCTGCTGGTCGGTGTCGTGGGCCTCGGTGCGATGGCCGTACCGGCCGCGTCGCTGGAGATGGGTCTGCCGGACGACGGCGCGCAGCCGGTCAGCACCACCCAGCGCAAGGCGTACGACCTGCTGTCCGACGGCTTCGGCCCCGGTTTCAACGGTCCTCTTCTGGTGGTCGTCGACGGCGACAAGGCCGCGGCCGACCGTACGGTCAAGGAGATCAAGGGCCTTGACGGTGTCGTGGCCGTCACCCCGCCGGCGCTCAACAAGGCCGGCGACACCGCGATGGTCACGGTCGTACCGAAGGACCGGCCGTCCTCGGTCGAGACCGAGGATCTCGTCCACTCCATCCGGGCCGGCAGTGGTGACGAGGTGCTGGTCACCGGCGCCACCGCGATGAACATCGACTTCTCGCAGAAGATGAACGACGCGCTGGTGCCCTACCTCGCGCTCGTCGTCGGTCTCGCCTTCCTGCTGCTGATGCTGGTTTTCCGCTCGGTGCTGGTACCGCTGAAGGCGGCCCTCGGCTTCCTGCTCTCCGTCGTCGCCGCGCTGGGCGCGGTCGTCGCCGTCTTCCAGTGGGGCTGGCTCGGCTCGCTCTTCGGCGTCGAGCAGACCGGCCCGATCATGTCGATGATGCCGATCTTCATGGTGGGCGTCGTCTTCGGCCTCGCCATGGACTACGAGGTCTTCCTGGTCACGCGGATGCGTGAGGCGTACGTGCACGGGGAGCGTCCCGGCGAGGCGATCGTCACCGGCTTCAAGCACGGGGCCCGGGTGGTCACCGCAGCAGCGGTGATCATGATGGCGGTCTTCTCGGGCTTCATCGGCTCCAGCGAGCAGATGGTGAAGATGATCGGCTTCGGTCTCGCGATCGCGGTCCTCTTCGACGCCTTCGTGGTCCGGATGGCGATCGTTCCCGCGGTGCTCGCGCTGCTCGGCCACAAGGCGTGGTGGCTGCCGCGCTGGCTGGACCGGGTGCTGCCCAATGTGGACGTGGAGGGCGAGAAGCTGCACAAGGAACTCGCCGGCAGTCCCGAGGACCCGGACGAGGAGCGCGCGTTGGTACGCGTCTGATCAGAGTCTCTCAGAGGGCTCAAACAGCCCCGGGGCGCGCCGCTTGAGCGGAGCGTGCGCCCCGGCAGCGCGACGGCACCGTGGGGACGGGGGCCGCCGCGGATCCGGTGGCCGTGTCCGTCATCCTCTGGTGGCGGGTGCGGCCACCGCGTATGTGTGCCGCAGGAAGCGGATCAGTGACTTGATGTCGAACTGCACCACCGCTACGCCGTCCGGGGTATGGAACTCCACCACCGCCTGGACCCGGCCGCAGGGCCATATCTCGACATCGCCGAGGCGGGCGGGTGAGCGGAGCCCCGTCTCCAGCAGCGCGCGGGGGAAGGTCCAGTCGCGGCCGCTGGGGAAGGCAAAGGACACCGCATCCGGGTTCTCCACCGGGTCGTAGCGCAGGGCGACGCGGACGGATCGGAACTGGGGAGCATCGGTGACGATTCGGGCGGTTGCATGATCTTCGACGGCTAGGGTCATTGACCGGCTCCTCACACTCGCCCGATATGCCCTCTAATGTCCCATATTTAGGGCCGAAGGCGCCAGGCCATTTGTGACAGACCCGCTCTTGCAACTGATTCGCAATAGGGCACTATCATTGAACAGTTATTCATCTGTCCGAAGCGGAGTCCTCCATGCATGTGCCCGACGGATTTATCAACGCACCCGTGTCGGTCGCCGCCGGAGTCGTCGCCGCCGGTGCTGTCGCCGTCAGCCTGCGCGGCGCCCGCCGTGAGCTCGGGGGTATCTCCCATGCCGAAGGCCATGGGGGGGAGCGCACCGCGCCGCTGGCGGGTCTGGTCGCCGCCTTCATCTTCGCCGTACAGATGCTGAACTTCCCCGTCGCGGCCGGCACCAGCGGACATCTGCTCGGCGGCGCGCTCGCGGCCATCCTGGTCGGCCCGTTCACGGGTGTGCTCTGCGTATCCGTCGTCCTGCTGATGCAGGGCATCCTCTTCGCGGACGGCGGCCTCACCGCGCTCGGCGTGAACATCACCGTCATGGGCGTGGTCACGGTCGTCGTCGCCTACGGGCTCTTCCGCGGCCTGGTGAAGGTGCTGCCGCGGAAACGCCGTTCGGTCACTGTCGCCTCCTTCGCCGCCGCGCTGATATCCGTACCGGCCGCGGCCTGCGTCTTCACCGTGATCTATGCGATCGGCGGGACCACCGACGTCCCCGTCTCGAAGGTGCTGACCGCGATGGTCGGCGTCCATGTCCTGATCGGCATCGGCGAGGCCGTGATCACCATGCTGACGGTCGGCGCCGTCATCGCCGTGCGACCGGATCTGGTGTACGGAGCCCGGGGGCTGGCCGCTCCGCTGAAGCTGCGCGTCGGCGGCGAGCTGGTCGACGCCGAGCCCGCCCCCGTCCCGGTCGCCGCCCGGTCGCCGCGCGCGGTCTGGGCGACCGGTCTGGTCACCGCCCTCGTCCTCGCGGGCTTTGTCTCCTTCTATGCCTCCGCGAGCCCCGACGGACTGGAGAAGGTCGCCGCCGACAAGGGCATCGACAGACACGTCGAGGAGCACGCCGCCAAGGACTCCCCGCTCGCCGACTACGGCGTCAAGGACATCTCCGACGCCCGGATCTCCGGCGGCCTCGCGGGTGTGATCGGCGTCGGCGTCACGGTCGTCGCGGGCACCGGCATCTTCTGGTCCCTGCGCCGCCGCCGCACGACGGACGCCACGCCCACCCGCGTACCGGAATCGGTCTGACGTGGGCGCCGGCCACGCCCACAAGCTCTACCGGCACGGGCACTCGCCGGTCCACGACCTTCCTCCGCACTGCAAACTCGCCGCCGTCTTCTGCTTCGTGCTGGTGGTGGTCTCCACACCGCGCGAGGCGGTCTGGGCCTTCGGGCTGTACGCGGCGCTGCTCGCCGCGGTCGCGGCCCTGGCGCGCATCCCCGCCGGATTTCTGCTGCGCCGGCTGCTCATCGAGATCCCGTTCGTGGCCTTCGCGGTCCTCATGCCTTTCGTGGTCCCGGGCGAGCGGGTGTCCGTACTCGGCATCCCGCTGAGCGTCCCCGGCCTGTGGGGCGCCTGGAACGTCCTCGCCAAGGCCACGCTCGGCGTCGCCGCCTCCGTGATCCTCGCCTCGACGACCGAGCTGCGCTCCCTGCTGCTCGGTCTGCAGCGGCTCAAGCTGCCGCCGATGCTGGTACAGATCGCGTCCTTCATGATCCGTTACGGCGATGTCATCACCGACGAGATGCGCCGTATGTCGATCGCGCGCAGGTCGCGCGGGTTCGAGGCGCGCGGTGTGCGCCACTGGGGCGTCCTCGGCAAGTCCGCCGGCGCGCTCTTCATCCGCTCCTACGAGCGGGGCGAGCGGGTCCACCTGGCGATGATGAGCCGGGGATACACCGGGACCATGCCGGTGATCGACGAGGTGACCGCGACCCGTGCGCAGTGGACCTCCGTCGCCGCACTCCCGCTGACCGCCCTCGCGGTCTGTCTGCTTGGCTGGACCCTATGACCGCGTCCTTGTCCTTGGAAGTCTCCGGCCTCGCCTACGCCTACCCCGACGGCCACCAGGCCCTGTTCGGCGTCGACCTCACGGTCGGACGCGGCGAGCGGGTCGCCCTGCTCGGCCCCAACGGCGCGGGAAAGACCACGCTCGTGCTGCATCTCAACGGCATTCTGGCGGGCGGCGTGGGCTCGGTGTCGGTCGCGGGCCTGCCGGTCGCCAAGGCGAACCTCGCCGAGATCCGCCGCCGGGTCGGCATCGTCTTCCAGGACCCGGACGACCAGCTGTTCATGCCGACGGTCCGGGAGGACGTGGCCTTCGGGCCGGCTGCGGCGGGCATGCGCGGCGCGGAGCTCGAGGCCCGGGTCGTCTCGGCCCTCACGCAGGTCGGCATGGCCCGGTTCGCCGACCGGCCGCCGCATCATCTCTCCTTCGGCCAGCGCCGCCGCGTCGCGGTCGCCACGGTGCTGGCCATGGAGCCGGAGATCCTGGTCCTCGACGAGCCCTCGTCCAACCTCGACCCGGCCTCGCGGCGCGAACTCGCCGACATCCTGCGGTCGTTGGACGTCACCGTACTGATGGTCACGCACGACCTCCCGTACGCGCTGGAGCTCTGTCCGCGCTCGGTGATCCTCAGCGAAGGTGTGATCGCGGCGGACGGGCGTACCCAGGACCTGCTGGGCGACGAGGAACTGATGCGGGCCCACCGCCTGGAGCTCCCGTTCGGGTTCGACCCGAAGTCCGTGACAATGGGCTCGTGAACGAGAACACCGACGGTACGGCGGCCTCGCTGCTGCTCGACGACCAGTTGTGCTTCGCGCTCTACGCGGCGCAGCGCGCCGTGACGGCCGTCTACCGCCCGCTCCTCGACGAACTGGGCCTGACCTACCCGCAGTACCTGACGATGCTGGTGCTGTGGGAGCGGGGGGAGATCCCGGTCAAGGAGCTCGGCGCCGCGCTGCGGCTCGACTACGGCACTCTCTCGCCGCTGCTCAAGCGGCTGGAGGCGGCGGGTCTGGTGCGGCGCGAACGCTCGGCCGCCGACGAGCGTTCGGTACGGCTGGTGCTCACCGACCAGGGCGAGGCGCTGCGTTCATGGGCCGAGCGGGTGCCGGCCCGGCTGCTGCTGAGCACCGGCCTCGAGGCGCCGGAGATCGCCCGGCTGCGCGGTGAACTGCGGCAGCTGACGCGGCGGGTCACGATGACCACGGATTCGGCTACCCCCGAGTAATAAAGGCCGGGATCCTTCGATACATTGTGCGCAATGTACTTACTGCCTTGCCATCAACTCGGGGACGCACAGTGAGCGAGCACGCCGACACCCGGCCGACAAAGATCATGTACGTGGCGGAGGCCACCGCGCACGGCGGCCGCGACGGCTATGTGACCAGCCATGACGGACAGATCGAGCTGCGCGTCGCGATGCCGCGCGCGATGGGCGGCGACGGCCGGGGCACCAATCCGGAGCAGCTCTTCGCGGCCGGCTACAGCTCCTGCTTCCACAACGCCCTCGTCCTGGTCGGCCGCCGGGCGGGCGTGGACCTGACCGGCTCCACGGTCGCCGCGAAGGTGGGGATCGGGCCCAACAAGGCGCAGGGGTACGGGCTCGCGGTCGCACTCCATGTCTCGCTGCCGCTGGTGGACCAGGACCTCGCCGCGCGCCTGGTGACGGCGGCGCACCAGGTCTGCCCGTACTCCAACGCGACCCGCGACAACATCGACGTCTCGATCATGCTGAGCTGACCCTGCCCGATCCGCGCTGAGCCGACCCGCGGGTCGGGTGGTCCGGACCACCCTGCACCATGGGGGGATGAGCGGGAGAGCAGGCGCGGTGGACGTCCGGGGCACGGTGGCAGAAGGCTTCGAGCCGGTCCACGACGCCTTCATACGCAACTTCGAGCAGCGCGGCGAGCGCGGCGCGGCCGTCGCCGTCTACCGGGACGGGCGCAAGGTCGTCGATCTGTGGGCGGGCAGCCGCGACGTGGACGGCCGTGCGCCGTGGGCCGTGGACACCGCACAGGTCGTCCGCTCCGCCACCAAGGGCGTCGCGGCGGCCGTGCTGCTCCTGCTCCACCAGCGCGGCCAGATCGACCTCGACGCCCCGGTCGGCACGTACTGGCCGGAGTTCAAGGCGGCCGGCAAGGAGCGGGTGGTCGTACGCCAGCTCCTCTCGCACCGCGCCGGGCTGCCGGTCCTCGACCGCCCGCTCACCCCGGCCGAGGCCGCGGACGGCGTGAGCGGGCCGGCCGCGCTCGCCGCACAGCGCCCGGCCTGGGAGCCCGGCACGGACCACGGCTACCACGCGCAGACCTACAGCTGGCTGCTCGGCGAACTGGTGCGCCGGGTCACCGGCAGGACGATCGGCCGCTGGGTCGCCGAGGAGATCGCGCGCCCGCTGGGCCTGGACTTCTGGATCGGACTGCCGCAGGAGGAGGCCCACCGGGTGGGCCGGACCGGCCCCGTCGAGGAGCCGGCCACGGCGGACGGCGGCGGCCTCAAACTGCGCCCCAAGCGCGCGGTTTCCGAGGCCTACGGCGACCCCGAGTCGCTCACCCGCCGCGCCTTCGGAGCGATCGACCCGCTCCCGGACGAGAACGACCCGGCGTACCGGGCCGCCGAACTCCCCGCCTCCAACGGCATTTCCACCGCCCGCGCGCTCGCCCGCTTCTACGCGGCGACGATCGGTGTGGTCGACGGCGGACCACGGCTCTTCGCCCCGGCCACCGTGACCCTGGCCCGTACCGAGGAGTCCACGGGCCCTGACCGTGTTCTGGTCGTGCCCACCCGTTTCGGCCTCGGCTTCATGCTGCACGGCCCGGCCTGCCCGCTGCTCGGCCCCGGCTCCTTCGGCCACCCGGGCCGCGGCGGCTCGCTCGGCTTCGCCGACCCGGAGTCGGGCATCGCGCTCGGTTACGCAACCAACGGCATGCGCAAGGGAGTTACCGCCGATCCGCGGGCCCAGGCGTTGATCAGGGCGGTACGTTCGGCGCTATGAACAGCGCCATGACACGTTTCGAGGGGTACGGCGTACTGATCACGGGCGCGGCGCGCGGTATCGGTGAGGCGACCGCTCGCCGGCTCGCCGCCGAAGGAGGCGGGCCTCGCCTCACTGCCCCGCACCCTGGCGGGCGACGCTGCTCCGCGCGGCGTCCGCGTCAACCAGGTCAACCCGGGCACGGTCCGTACGCCCTCCTGGACGGCGGACTGCTCGCGGTGAACACCGGTTTCGTCCAGGTCGTCGAGGGCGACTGAGCGGCGTCGGTCAGACGGAAGAGGCCGCGACGCAGAACTCATTGCCCTCCGGATCGGCCATCACGATGTGGTGCCCGTCGAACTCCTCCCGGACACTCCCGCCCGCCTTCACCAGCCGCTCGGACTCCGCCCGGATCCTCGCCCACCGCTCCTCGGGACTGCCGTGGCCCGGCACCCGGATGTCGATATGGAGCCGGTTCTTCGCCGTCTTCGGTTCGGGGACAGTGAGGATGGAGAGCCGGGGGCCGCTGCCGTCGGGGTCGCAGAGCCACGCCGCGCCGTCCTCGGAGTCGTCCTCCGGCAGGTCGAACTGCGCGAGCCACTCCTCGCGCGTCGTGAACGGAGCGGGCGGGGGCTCGTCCACATACCCCAGCGCCAGCTTCCAGAACTCCGAGAGCAGCTGCGCGTCCGTGCAGTCGAGCGTCAAATCGATTCTGGCTGCCATGACCGGACCGTACTGCCCGCCGATGACAACCGGGGTGCCGCGCCGCCTATGACAACCGGGGTGCCGCGCGCCGCTGCCCGGCTGCCAGCACGAAGGTGACGGTGATCAGCAGCGCCCATGCCCCGAACTTCGCCGGGGACACCGGCTGCCAGCCGGTCAGCTGGTCGGGGTAACTCCAGGCGCCCGCGTATGTCGCGATGTTCTCGGCGACCCAGAGGAAGAACCCGATGAGAACGAACGACAGGGCGAGCGGCATGCGGTGCTCCTGGATCCCCACCCGGTAGTGCACCCAGGTCCCGGCGGTCGCGCACAGCAGCGTCGCGGCCAGCGCCCAGCGGAGGTCGGGCAGCCAGTGATGGCTGAAGAAGTTCAGATAGACGGCACCGGCGAGCGCCGCCATGATCCGGGGCCGGTAGCCGTCCAGGCGGAGCTCGAACAAGTGCCAGGCGCGGCAAACGTAACTGCCCACGGCCGCGTAGAGAAAACCGCCGTACAGCGGCACACCCGCGACCTTGGTCATCGCCTCCTCCGGATAACTCCAGGATCCCATCCGCACTTTGACCAGTTCGAAGAGCAGCCCGATGAGATGGCAGCCGACGATCACAGCCGTGTCGCGTGCGCTGTCCCAGCCGAGCTTCCTGGCGGCTACCGCGAGCAGGATCCCGTAGATCAGCACCAGGTCGTAGCGCGCGATGGGCAGTTCGGGCAGCAGGCCCGAGACGGCGATGCCGCCGACGAGCGCGACGGCGAAGGCGCAGCAGCGGGCCTGCAACAGGCCGAAGCGGAGCAGCTGACGTATTCGATGCGCGGTCATCCCCATGCCCCGCATGGACGCCACAGCGCCCCGCGCGGTTCGCCCGGGGCTCATATGCCCTGGTCAGGCCGTACGGGCGGCACCGTCGGGCCACACGACGCGGAAGCGTCTCCGGGCGAGCGGGCCCACCTGCTCAGCCCGCCCGCAGCATCAGGCCGATGCCCACCACCATCAGCCCCGCCGCCGCGATCCTCGGCGCACCGAACCGTTCCTTGAAGAAGAGTGCCCCGATAGCCGCGCCGACGATGATCGACGTCAAGCGTTGCTGAAGCAGTAATTAGTTGCCTGGTCAGGGCAGGGGTCGATAGCGCGGGCAGGTCAGAGCCGGCGGCTCACGGCGAGGCTGGGCGGGCTGACGCGGACTACTTCTCCATGCGGTAGAACACCTTGCCGCCGCGCGGTTCCGCCCCGTAGGCCTCGTAGAAGGCCAGCGCGGGCGGGTTGTCACCGTCGGCGGTCCACTCGATGCGGGAACATCCGGCGGCGCTGGCCGCATCCGTCAGTGCGGCCATGAAGAGTCCCGCGATGCCACGGCGTCGTGCGGTCTCGCGTACGTACAGCTCTTTCAGGTACAGGGACGTGTCTGCTCCGGCGGCGGGCCAGAGGAACGAGAAACTGGCGAGGCCAAGCACCTCCGACGCTTCGCGAGCGAGTAGCACCGTCGCTACGGGGTGATCGCTGAAGAGGGCGGCCGTGATCTGGTCGACGCTGCCCGGGACGGCTTCGCCACCGTAGTAAGCCTCGATCTCCCCGAGGATCTCGGAGATCACTGCTAGGTCCTCAGGCGTCGCCCGGTCGATCGTCACCATCGTCATCCGTCCCTCTCCCCGGGGGCAGCGCCAACACCTCGCGCAGTACCCGCATTTCCTGCACCGACTGTCGTGCCTTCGGCACAGTAGCCGTCAGCTCTTGGGCTCGGTAGATGATCAGGGCTGAGCGATGCGCCGACGGGAGGTTCACGATCGTGTCGGTCGCAAGTGTGGCGGCTCCTGCAAGATCGCCTTCGAATGCAAGGCACAACGCTTGATCCAGGAAGATCAAGGCTCGGTCTGTGTGGTCTCCAGCGGGATACAGCTCCAGGGCGCGGGCCTGTTCGTCCCTGGCTCGCCCGATCTCCTTCAGGTGCGTCCACGCGTTTCCTGAATGAAACCGAAGCTGGGATTCGGAGTATCCGAACGCTGACCCGATGCGGTCGCCCGGGTCGAGCCGTTCCAGGGCTGTCGCTGCACTGGTCAGTGCGCCGGCCGCTTCGTTCTTGCGCCCCAGCACGGCGTGTGCGCGGGCTTCAAGTGGTGCAGCGAGAGCCGGGCCAACGCAGGGCAGGCCGCCCGCCAATTGCTGAGCGCGGCAGGCCAGTTCAACGGCGCCCTCTATGTCGTGGCTGTAGTAAAGCTGGTACGCCTCCTGGGCGTAGATCCATGACAGAGTCGCCCGGTCTTCAGCTGCTGACGCGGCAGCCCGTCCCGTGCGCCACCAGTCACGACTCGATGGGTCCCCAAGCTTCAGCAGCGTGAGCGCCATGAGCCCGGACATCTGGGCCAGAGCCAACGTGAGCCTGCGCCGGACTGGCGGCGGGTGACGATGTGTCAGCACACGTTGCAGATCGGCTATGTCGCTAATCAACTCGGGCAGTAGGTCGCCTTCGGGACGGTAGCGGGTTGCCCGGCCGTAGCGGGCGACCGTGTATTCCCAGTCGTCCAGCCCGGCATCCGTCATAGCCCCGGCTGCAAGAGCGTCAGAGAGACCGCGCTGAAGGGCGGCGGCCTGCTCCAGGGCTCTCATCTCTGGCCGAACAGCAGCAAGCGCGACGAGCTCCCCTCGCGCTCCCAACGCCTTGTCCAGGGCTGCGGCGAGTGGCGGCGTGGGGCGACGCTTGCCGTTCTCGAGGTCGCCAACCATCGTCTTGCTGCAATTCGCGAGTTGGGCCACGTCGCGAATTGAACGGCTGCCGCGCAGCCGTCGTAACGCTTCCCCAAATGCGTCTTCGGCCATTGGGCGTCCTCATGTCCGCAGTGTCCACAGCATTGCGGACGGCAGCGGACAGGTTTCTCTCGGGTCCGGCCATCCACATCGGCAACGCTACTCCTAGGCACTGATCACGGATAGTGAAACGGAGATCGCCATGCCTGAGGACACGACGCTGAAATCGGGCGTCCTCGCGCTGGACGTCCGGCGGCACGAGATCGGCCGAGTGATGGGGCACGTTGGCCCATACGTTCAGATGCGCCCGAAGGAAGGCGGTCGGGAGTGGGACGCGCTCCCAGAGGATGTGCACGCCCTGGGCACTGACCAGTGGCCGAGTGAGGCGTGATGGCTCAGGTGATGGCGCTGAGGGTGCAGCGCGGGGACTGGGTGAGCGCGCACGGGCATTGGCGCGAGGTCAAGGCGGTGCGCTCTGGCCGGTACGCCTCAGGCGGCCCATTGGTGGTGCTGATCTTCAAGTCGGGCCCTTCGCTCCGGGTGAATGCGGCCGACGTACTGACGGTGGAACACCGCGGCCGGGCTGTGCGAGGTAGCAGAAAGGAAGGCGGCCGCAATGGCTGAGCGGACAGGGTGGCGGTTCGTGAACTGGGTCTTGCAGCTTGACACCTCGGGGAGCGGGCCGATCTATGAGACCGAATGCACGACGTGCGGCGAATCCTCAGAAGCCGCCGATGACAAAGAGGCGCCAGAGTTGTGGTGCTTGCAACACGCGGGCCGTTCCGGGCACACGGGATTCCGCGCACTAACGACCTCATTCTTCCGGGCGACGCAGGTTGAGAGTGGCGGTGCGGACTGATGAGGCAGCGATTATGCGCCTTCGGAATAGTCGTCTTCTGGATCGCTGTGTACGTGCCATTGGCGGTGATCAGTGATCCCTGCTCGCACAGCTTCTAACTTCCGGCTCTCATAGACCGGTTGCGTGCCATTTGAACCACCCACGGCGACCGATTCGGGTCAGGGTCGCGCATCACAACCGCATACGAAGACCGGACCACCCCTCGCCTGGAAGCAACCGGGGTGGTCCGGCAAGGAATCCCGTGATCAGGACCCTGGTGCCGATGGTACCGGGGTCGTCGTCGTGCCCATGCTCGACGAGTCCCTGATGGTCAGAGTCAAGCCAGTTCGCGAGAAAGGGACTTGAGACAGATGCACGACCCAGAGGATGCGGGTTTCGAGAGCGAGTCGTTCGACCCTGACGACGTGGTTTGGGTTCGCGGGGTGGACTACGTGGCGGGCTGGCGGGACGCGACCGACGCCGGGAGAGAGCTGGCGGCGGCGTTGGCGGCGGCTGGATTCGACACCACGGGACTCGAATGGCGGGCCAGGGTGATTGGGGGCGGGACCGGTGCGGTGCGCCTGGTGATGTCGGCGGCAGCCGCTCACGACGTGGCAGCACTGGTGCGGGCGGTCGCTCGGCTGGGCAAGGCCAGCTGAGGCAGCACTCGCCGTGACCGCAAAGCAAACCGAGGATCTCGAAAGGCCACAGAGATCATCGGCGCGTGATCGACTCGGGGGCCGCGCCTGCCTGCCGGAGGCATGGCGGCACCAGACTCGGACGCACGCTCTCCAACTGTGCTGGTGGTCAGGAATTGCGGGCCACGACCTTGCCGCCCGGGGCGGCGGTTTTGCGCTCCTGCGTGTGGGCGTAGCCCATGAGGCCGATGAGGACCGCGAGGAGCACGGCAGATGAGCCCATCGTGCCGAGGTCGAGACCGCCCTTGGCGATGGGCTTGGTGAGGAAGTCGCCCGCGGTAGCCCCGAGCGGGCGGGTGAGCACGAAAGCGACCCAGAACAGCAGGACGTTCGGAACGACCGGTACGCGCATGAGAGCGAGGAGTACCACGAGCAGTCCGGAGACGAGGAGAGCGCCCCCTAGGTAGCCGAGCCCGGAACTGTCGGACAGGAAGTCACCCATGGACGTGCCGAGCGTGTTCGACACGAGAATCGCCGCCCAGAACAGGGCCTCGCCGCGAAACGTTGTGATATCCCGGATGACGAACGTCATCCCGGTGAACTTCCATACGGCGAAGATCGCGATCAGGATCGAGATCAGGATCGCGGCGCCCACCGGGTAACCCAGTCCCAGGCCCTGCGGGCCCCAGCCCAGCGAGGTGGCTCCGTTGGAGAGGAACTTGGCACTGGCGTCACGGTTCATGAAGTCGGACATCGTGGTGCCAGCCATGCTGGTGGCCAGGATGACGGTCCAGTAGAAGAAGGGGTTGTACCGCTTGGAGTTGAGCTGGACGACCAGGGTGACAACGAAGATCAGGAAAAGTGCGATCGTGGTCAGGAAGTAGCCCAGCTTGAGGGTCTGGGCGAAGAGGTCGCCGGCTGTCTCGCCGAGAGTGGTCGCGGCGATCTTCATGATCCAGAAGGCCAGGGTTACCTCTGGCAGCTTCTTCATGACGTATTTGTCGGTGCTGGCGACGTCCAGGTCGGTCAGCACTTCTGGCTTTTCCATGTTCGTTGCTCCCAGTTGGTACATCGACGTCACGCCTTCTCTGGGCAGGACCTCGAGTGGGGGGTGAGCGGATTTGTGAGTGATCGGGAACGCCGCATCCTTTGCGACGGCCAGGTGGGCGGGTTCGGGTGTGCCTTGGTCCCTCGTCATACGGAAAACGAAGATGACGTGTTCGGCACGCGCCATCATGCGGGGATGGTCTTTACCTTCAGCGTCCCGGAAACCGACCGGCCGGATGCGTCGCGACACGGTGCCGAACAGGCTCAGCGCACAGGCAGAGGAGGGCTGACAGGCTGACCCGGGCCGGAAACGTCACCGCGTAATCTCCGCAGCCACCCGCAGAAACACGGTGACAGCCGGACAGCGCCGGACCAATCCCCGACCGGCGCTGGTGCGCTCCCGCGTTTCCACATCCTCTACGCCCGCCCCGTTAAGGCGCCCCTGACCAGCACAAAGGGCCGCCCGGTAGGAGGGCCGAACTGTCGCGCCGAATGTGCGCCCCCGGCAGGACTCGAACCTGCGGCCAAGCGCTTAGAAGGCGCGGAGTCGCCCAGACATGCAGCCGCTGTGAACTGGCACTTCGCACTCCCTGTCGCTCACGCAAGGCGGCTTCGACACGTATTCGACAGAGCGGAGCTGGCCGAGCGGACATGCCCTGCATGTCGATGACTGAGCTCGGGTATCGAGCCGAGGAATGGTCTGTCTTGCTTGGGCCTGCGCCCTCGGCGGTGCGCTGTATGCCTGGTCACGACCGGCGTACTCTCCGGACGAAGTGGGGGACGAATGGGGAGTCTGATCAGTCCGTTACTTGTGGCAGTGGCCGGCATCCTGGGGACCCTGCTGGCGCCTCTCGTAAGTGTGCGGTTAACCGCACAGATGCAACGTGAGCTTGCTGACCAACAGGACGCGCACGCCAGGCTTGCGAGAGAGGACGACGAGCGCCGTGCCTTGCTGAAAGACAAGCGCACCTGCTACGTGACGGTTAATGCAACTGCCCGCTGGTACCGCATCGTTCAGATGAACTACCTTCATGCTCTGCATGAGGATCGTCTGCAGGAACAGGACCGCGTAGAGCTCGACGCGGCTCGACGCTCCTACGTCGAAGCTGTTGCCGAAGCACAAATGGTCGCCTCCGGTGAGGTTTTGGACGAGATGGAGGTCATCTTCTCCGGGTTGTCTCGGACGTTCCGCCGGATCAGGCGCCTCGAGATAGGAGCGGCCGATGCTGGGGGCACCTTCGATGACGTTCGCGCTGACCTGCTAGACCTTTGGGAAAAGTGGCTCGGGATGAGGACCGCTATGCGGCGTGATCTCGGGACTCATCACGGGTAACCACCAGATACGCGCTTGAGCAACTACGGGCTCAGAGCGACCGTGATCGCCCACTCGATCTGGCACGCGTGCCGTCGACGACACCTGCTTTGTAAGTTCGATCGCTGACCCTCAGCCTCACGTACGCCTGGGCCCCGACTGCCGTGGTGGGGCGCCCAGGGGTCGGCTGTGCGTCGGTGTTGATCTCAGCCGTGCATGTCAGGACCGGAACAGCTCTGGGTGCGGGCAGACCTCCAACCGGTCACCCGGAAGGTCCGCCCACTTCCACCAGACGTGCTGGCCGGAGCACCGCCACAGCATGCGGCAGGCTCGCGCGTCATCGTCCTCCCGGCCGGAGAGGACGAATCCGCCGGTCTTCAAGGGCTGATCGCACTCGGGGCACATGGGCGGGTCTTCGGGGATGGGGCGAAACATACCCTGGCGCCATGGACGCAACGACATGAGCTTGGGAATCACCGCTCATTCCGGCCGAGGGCCCGCAACTCGTCCGGGCGGAGGTCCCTCGCGGCCGTGGGCCGGCGTCTCTCATCAGTAGCGGAAGCGTGCCTCGTCATCCTCGACGTGGATCAGGAATTCGTCGACGCGCTCGCCGCCGTGGATGGGAACGAGTGTGAGTTTGAGAGCGTCGACGGCTTGCCAGGCCCTGGCGATCCGTAGTTCGTCGGGGTCGTTCCGGGCGAGTGTGGCCTCGGTCCAGGCATCCAGGGTGGGCCTCACCGCTTCCCACTCAGGCGTGGCATCGAAGTGGCAGTAAAACCATGGCTGGTCGATGTAGTCGAGAGTGAGAGTGCCGAGGTGTGTCTCACCGCGCATCATCTACCAGGACCGATCAGCCATGCTTTCCCCCTGCTCCGAGACCTATGGCACCGTATCGCGCTGACTCCACGACGTGCTCTGAGCTTGGGAATCACCGCGCCTCTGCGTCCGACTTAGATCCTGACCAGGCCCAACGGGGGCTGGATCCAAGCCTGGCAGTGTGGTCCAGCACCCGCCATTGACCGTGGTTCTCGGCCTCGTCGGGCACGCCAGGGCACGGGGCCGATGACACCCGGAGCGGACCAGCTCTTCTCGTGCTTGGTGCGTCACGTTGTCGCGCCGCGTTCCTCGGAAGCCATCGAGGGCTGGGGGAGCGGTACGTACTGGCACACTGCGCGCATGTCGAATTCGTACGCACAGCCGATCCTGAGGACCGGGGACTTGGCTGAGGCGCTCCGAGTGGTCTGGCAGCTTCTGGAGCTGGCTGACACCAGTAGCGTCGAGGTGGACTTGGGGGCTGTGGCTCGGACGCCCATGGAGTTGGAGAGGCTGGCCGAAGTTGTACCGGAGGCTGACTGGTGGGCGTATGGACCCGACAGGCCAGGTTCTTCACGCGAGGGTGGAACCGCCGCTAGTTATCTACCGGTGTTCTTGTCCGACTGGTCTCGGCCGATCGACATGGCGGAAGTGTTCCTGGCTGCCGCGGGAGGCGCTTCAGCGATGGTCCGCTGGGACTTCAACGGATGGCCGGCAGCGCCAGAAGTCAGTCTCGGCCGGGGCGGGCCCAGGGGCGCGTACGTCACGCTGGCTGCCCATGCCCATGACCTGTACCTGGATGAGCCCGCTGACGTTCACACCGTGTTCGTCCACGTCAAACAGGTCGAGGCCGAACGTGCGCCTTGGCTGGCTGCGCAGGTCGGCTTGCGGGTGATCGGCGAGCTGGCCATGGCACCGCTCTGACTGAGTGCGAGAAGGCCGACCAAACCATGGCGCCGGAGTGGCATAGCAATGGACAAGGCGAAGCTGCGGCCTGGGAGGAGAATCCGAACTGCGACACCCGCTTTAGGAGTTCGATCACTGGCCCTCTGCCTCACGTGTGCCTGGGGCTCCGGCTGCCGTGCCGGGCCGCTCAGGGACGCGGCTGTGCGCCATCGTTGATATCAGCCGTAGATGTCAGGACCGGAACAGTTGGGGGTGGGGGCAATGCTCCAGAGGGTCGTCCGGACGGTCCGCCCACTTCCACCAGACGTGCCGGC
The DNA here is from genome assembly GCF_035918095.1 of Streptomyces sp. NBC_01750. Classification (NCBI taxonomy): domain Bacteria; kingdom Bacillati; phylum Actinomycetota; class Actinomycetes; order Kitasatosporales; family Streptomycetaceae; genus Streptomyces; species Streptomyces sp. NBC_01750. The sequence continues at coordinate 3,790,332 of NZ_CP109137.1, read as the reverse complement.
CGGAGCACCGCCACAGCATCCGGCAGGCTCGCGCGCCATCGTCCTCCCGGCCGGAGAGGACGAAGCCGCCAGCCTTCAACGGCTGATCGCACTCGGGACAGGTGGGCGGGGCATCGGGCATGGTGCGCAACATACCTTGGCGCCAGGCAGCAACAACATGAGCTTGGGAATCACCGGCCGCTTCTGGCGGAAAGACCTGTTGACCTGTGGAAACGACACGAATCGGTGCGTGTTCCAGCCTCGCCTTGTGACCGTGGTTGACCGGTGAACGCTGCCCTATCTGGTGCGCTCGCGCGTGGCGCAAGTCGACCGTGCTGCCGGTGAACTCCACCCTGCCGCGCGCTCACCTCTCTCCATCCTCCCTTCCCATGCAGGCTGAACAGGGGGAACATGAGCCGCTCCGGTGACTTTCGCGAATCGCCTGTCCGGCTTCAGCGCGGCAGGATTCGAACCTGCGCACGCTGCTCCGGAGGCCCACGCGTTTCACGCGCTTCAGCAGGTCAACGTGTCGAGAGTGGTCCCCAACTCAAGTGGGTGGGGGCCTACTTCGGTCTTGAGGACGACCGCACCGGCGTGCGCTAGCATGGTGGCTTGAGGGGCGATCACGCCCTTCGCACCTGGGCGACTGGCAAATATGCCGGAACCAGGACTACCGATCAGCTCAACCTGACTGGACATGGCGTTTTCGCAGCCGCCGTGGGCTACTGGCGTGAGTCGGACCTCAGGCTGATCGGACGGAGCTAAGTACTACTTGCCGCACGACGGGCTGAGAACGAATAGCAGCCCACCCGAGAACATTTGCGCACACGTCAGCGTAGGTGTCTCGACCCGAACCGGAGGGTTCGGATCGAGGCTGCCTGCGCACCCGGTCCGACCCATGACAGGGAAGGTAAGGATCGGTGGACGGCGCAGCCATCCTCTTCATTCTCGCCATCGCTGGCGTGGCTTCGATCTGCCTCTTCGCCTTGAAGGGGCTGCTCGATCAGCTCCCAGACGTGATCGATTCCGCCGGACGAGCGCGCGATGCTTGGCAACGTTTCAAGAAGCCCGAACTGCCGCCTCCAGCGGACGGCAAGGAGGAGCCGCCTGCCGCCGCATAGATCGCGCGAGCCTGCGGCGGACTACGGAGCGCACAAGACTCCACCCCAGCACACGAGCCGCCACGGGAGAACCGGCCATTGCCTCGTGCTGTTCCGAGCGGAGTCGCCCGGCTCGATTCGACTCGTCAGCCTGGGTGATCGGGGCCGATGCTGATCGGATGCTGTCGCGGTGGTTGCTGTACTTCACAGCTGTACTGCAACGGCTCCGGAGGCCTCGTGAGGCTCGCGCGTTTCACCAGGTCAACGCGTTGAGGATGGCAAGTGCTTCCTCGCCCGTCCACGAATAGGCCGCCGACCGGCGAGGTGGCGCATGGCGCTACGGGAAGATGCTCGGGGTGGTGCTGCTGTAGCCCTTGCCCTCCGGCCAGATGACCGAGCACCCCTGGCTCGCAGCAAGAGCGAGCAGGTCTTCACGAGGCTGGGAGGCAACAGAATGGCCCGGGTGGTGTGGGCCACGAACGGGCTGTAGTCCGCAAGCTGGCCGATGGCCATACGGACATTCTGGGGAGGCAATGTGGTGCGTGGGGGAATCAGGTGGTGGTGGCGAGAGACACCAAGGCTGATCAGGCTGGTGGTCTGCACTGCCGTGCCGCTTGGGCTGAGTATGGCGGCGCTGGGCATCATCGGGGATGCGAACGGCTGGTGGGACAACCGAGCATTCCTGACCAACCTGCTATCGAGCCTCACAGGTCTGCTAATTGGCGTTCCCTTCGCGCTCGCCGTGCTTTCGCATCTCGCTGACGCCCAGGCCGAGGCGGGAGCCCGCCGGGAATGCCGCCGCCGAGTCACTGCGGCTGTCGATCGCTTCCTAAACACCTTCATGGAGGGCTTCGTCAGCGACGACACGATTGAGGTGGAGGAAGCCCTCCCAGACCTACGAATGGCTCACGAGCAGCTACGCCGCTTCCTTCAGCAAGACGTCCCCGACGACCCCGCAGTGCGGACGGCCGATGCGAGGATCCTGCGGGAGCACCTGGACGCGCTGGATGCGATGCGGAGACGCACATATGCCTGCGACGCGGCCCGCAAGCACCAGTGGGTAACTCAGCTGATCCAGTGTTGGGCGCGGCTGGACAACGACATCAGGCCGCAGGCCGAGGACCTTGGACTGCGCTGGCTGTCGCCACGGGTGCATGCTGAACTGGCCAACGCCATGAAGCGTCTCAGCGAGCTCGATTCCCGGGCGTTCGATCTCGCTGACCGCCTCGCGGGACGACTCTTTGAGGCCGCGGAGCCTCCTGGCGTAGAGCGCTGGCGAGCAGCTACATCGACGATCACGAGCCGGACGCACCAGGAGATCAAACTTGCAGTCGCCCTCCGGCGCGTGGTGTCACACATCGACGCAGTCGAGGCCATTGGCAGGTAGAGCTCCCGTCGGTGACAAGCGAGCGCCGACAGGCTCAAGACTTCTGACACCCGCTTTGTAAGCCTGGTGCCGACCTCGAAGCGGTCCTACCAGGTCAGCAGGGGCCACAGTGAGGCTGACGACCTCTGGGGGCATGACCAACCTCGGATCGCAGCCGCCTCTCGCTGAGGGCAGCCCTCGCCCCACGGAGGTCAGGGGTAACGTTCCGCACCTGGACAAAGCCGGACAGTGATCCACTGATCTGGCTGACAGCGGGGACAAGTCGCCCATCATGCAGTTAGCTTCGTGCTTGTGGATCAGAGCATGAGTGGCTTGATCGGCCTGAGTGGCGCCGAATGGCAGGACCTGTGCACTCAGGTGCTTCGGATGCATCACGGTGCCGACCTGGTGGTGGTCCCTGACAAGGGAGGCGATCACGGCCTCGAGGCATACACCCTTACTGGCCATGCCTTTCAGTGCTACAGCCCAGAAGAGCCACTGCCAACGCTGAAGCGCTACCAGAAGCAGCGCGACAAAACCACTGAAGATGTCGGCAAATTTATCAACAATAGAGCCAAACTGAAGAAGCTGTTCGGCAAGCACGTAACGATCAACCGCTGGATTATCCTTTGCCCTGAGATCGACAGCAAAGATCTTGCCGCTCATTGCTCCGCTCAGACGGATAGAGTGCGCATTGCTGCCCTAGAATACGCCGATCCCGATATCCATGTTATCTGTCAGACCATGGAGGATTACGAGTATAGCTACAAGAAGGTGGTGAACGCCTACCTTGCAAGGATGCACCTGCCACCACTAGCTGAGCCGAACTACGGCGCTGTCGACAGCTCACAGGTCGCCACGATGCATGAGAAGCTCGCTAAAGTCACAATCCTTCAGAATGAATCGCGTCGAAACGACTACGTGCAGCGCCTCCTCACGGCCTATCTCAACAGTCAGGAATTCCGCGCTTACATTAAGGACCACTACACCGAGATCCATTCCCTCTTGGAATCACAGCTAGATGACCTCGAACATCGACTCGTGATGGAATTCATTCTTGACGAGGGGCAAGCGGCATCTCAGCTCAAAAAGGTTCTTGAGGAAACAGAAAGGCGCGTGCGTTTCTGCGCCCCGGATTCCTCGTCGAGTGAGTCTCGAACGCTGGCTCATGGCCAAGTCGCAGACTGGCTGATGAGATGTCCTCTCGACTTTTACGATGAGAGAGCATCATGAGGGAGTCAAAGTGACTGGCGAAGATGAACCACTGGAGACTGAAGAAGTCGAAGAGGCGCGAGTCGCGTTTCGTAGTCAGCCTCATCCCATACCGGCCGACGCGCGGGTTACGTACAAGCTGGCGCAGATCGCTCTCGTCCTCAATGTGTTCAACAAGCAGAGCGCTTCTATCGAGAACCTACACCTCTTTACATGGTCGCTACAAAACCGCCGACGAGGCCAGATGCTGCTGTCTTGGTGGGCAGGAAATCGGCTTGCAAACACAATCACGAAGAGGTCGGATCCCCACCTTCAAGTCGCTCTTAACGTTGGCCTAATTCGAGGCATGGTCAAGATTTCTGGGCCGAATAACCATCGAGTCACCCTCGCTCCCCAGGGGATTCTTTTCGCGCGGCAGATAGAGTCTGATGATGAATTGATGGCGGCAGAGAAGACCTTTCTTCGTCAATTCCGACGGCTGAGTGACGCCTCCGTTGCCCGCCACCTCACTCGCAGTGTTTGAAATTAACGGATATAGGGGGAGTCGTCCTTGAAGACCAAGATTCGAGCCGTCAAGATCCGTGTGCAGAGCGCCGCAGGACCAGCTGGTGCGACAGTCCGGTTCAAGACTGGCCTGAACGTAGTACGGGCGAGTAATAGCCGGGGAAAGACTCAAACGCTACAGGCCATCCTATATGCGCTCGGTCTTGAAGCGATGTTCGGCCCAAATGCTGGGACTTCCCTGGGGAGCGCGCTCACCACTCAACTCTCGCTCGGCGTCCCCGAGCGCTCGGTTGCTGTGAGCGCCAGTTGGTGCGCCGCCGAGCTGGAGAACAGCAACGGCATCGTCACGGTGCAAAGGGCCGTGAAGAACAGTCGCGTCCAACCCAACCTCGTACGAGTATGGCGAGGACCCGCCATCACGGATGGTGAACGCGCAGGAAGGCAGGAAGAATTCTTCGTCAGAGAGTCGGGTTCGGCCAAGAATCCACGGGGATTCCATCGTTTCCTCGCGGACTACTTGGATTGGCAGCTCCCCATGATCCCGCGATACACGGGAGGGGAGAGCCCGCTCTACCCTGAGATTATCTTCCCATTCCTCTATGCAGATCAACGCTCTTGGGGGTCAGCCGGCCCCCGGGCAGTTACTCAGTACCAACTACGCGAACCTACTAGGCGCGCTGCCGAGTTTCTCTTGGCATTCTCGGGCCCCGAAACTGCCGCCCGGCGGTATCGACTGGAAGATCAGATCAAGAAGCTGCGCAGTGAGTGGGGCAGAAAGCTCGCGGCCGTGGAAGCAACTTCGACAGCGATCGGCGGACGAGTAATTGGGCTCCCCGAATTGCCTGCTGGCGCTCGAATTCGAGGCGGGAGCCGCCCAACTTCGCCAACGTCAACGAGTGAAGCCAGGCTGCAAGTCTTGGTAGACGAAGAGTGGCGAAGCGAAGAAGAGGTTCGGAGTACCCTCCAAGCGGCTGCTGCTCCGGCGCCAGAGTCTCAAGTTGGTGAGGTTGGACAGGACCTGCTTAGCGAACTCTTGCGAGAGCGAGAACAAGAGCTATCGCGTCTCACCACCATGGCGAGGATCGTGGAGCAGAACCTCACCCTGAACGAGAAGCAACTTATGACTCTGCAGAGTCGAATCACGGCGCTGCAGGATGAAAAGTTGAAGAATCAGGACATCAAGACACTCCTGCGCCTGGGAGCCTCAAGCGAGATCCTAGATCTCACGGACTCGGACTGCCCAACTTGTCATCAGCCGCTAGCCAATGTGGAGGCAAGGAATGTTGGGCCCGTGCTTGACGTGGATGCCACGATTTCGTTGCTTTCATCCCAGCTTCGAACCTTTGAAGAGATGAGAGAGCAGGCACAGGAAGCTGCTACAGAAAGTCGCGCCTCCTATAGAGCCATCCAGAGGGCCGTCGACGCTTGCAGGACCGAGATCAAGGCCCTTCGCCGCGACTTAATCGGGCCGGAAGATTCACTCAGCTCAGGTGAGATCGCCAAGAGAGTTACTGCTGAGGTTCGCTTGACAGAGTTCACCAGAACGCGAGAAGCAATCCACGATCTGCTTGATGAGATGCAGGGAATCGCGAATTCAATCTTTGAAACGAGGGTCGACCTGTTTGAACTTCCGCAGGTCACGCCTCAAGAAGACAATCGCCGTCGCGATCTTTTGCAACGAGTAGTCCGGGAGCAGCTTGCGGACTTTGGATTTAGCAGCTACAGCGCCAACATGGTGACAATTGACGAAGAAACCCTCCGACCCGAACGCGAGGGTTTGAACCTAGACACTGATGCAAGCGCTAGTGACGTAGTTCGCACGAAGATCGCATACCTGAATGGCATTCGCGAATTGGGGCATGAACTGGGAACGCCGCATCCCGGTTTTCTGATGCTTGATGAGCCGCGCCAGCATGAACTAGACGAGGATCACTTTCGCGCGGCCCTGCGCCGACTTGCACGTTGCTCCGAAGCTGGCGACCAGGTAATTGCCACTTCTGCTGCATCGGTTGCTGCCCTTTCTACGATGCTGGGGGAAGCAGAAGCAAACGTTATCGACCTTGGAAGCCAGCGGCTCATCCGGCTAGAGGGTGCAGAAGATGCCATGGACTACTGAGGATTGCTGCCTAGGTGGTGAGGGAGTCACGCGGCACGGGAGCGAGCCGAGGTCGGTGTAGCGGCTTTGGGCGGGAGCTGCCATGGGGCGAGAGATCGGGGCCCGTAAGCTTTCCGCGACTCGGGCAGTCTCTGGACCTGCCCGCAATAGCCCGACGTGGGCCCCGATCTTCGAGGCTCGCCCCATGGTGGCTGCCTAAAGCCGTGGAGCCGACCGCCCCAGGCCCCGCCGGCCCTTCTCTGACGGTTGGCGTTCGCGCTCGGTGCGCCGCCGCCCGGCTGGGGGCAGCCGGGCGAAGACAAAGGCAAGCCCGCAGCCGGGGGCTGCGGCGCGCGCCGCGCTTGCGCGGCGCCTTGAGTAAGTGAAGAAGGTTTGGACCGACACGGCCTGTCGCCGGGCTGTCAGTTGCGGACGGCGCGGAGTGTGCGGGGGCTGTCGGCGGTGATGCGGTACGTGAGTTGGGCCTGGCTGCCGTTGGCGCGGAGCTCTTCGAGGATGAGGGGCCGGTGGTCGGTGCCGTGGGTGACGCGTATCGTGTGGATGACCGGTGTGGCGTCGGGAAGTTCGAGGACGCTGCGCTCGTCGGCCTGGGGCATGCGGGCTCGTACGGTCTCGGTCCAGCTGAGTTTGTGCCCGGCCGCGGTGAGAGCGGTGTAGATCTCCTCCAACGCGGTGTCGGGGGCGTCGGCGAGGGGCGGCGTGTTCTCGGCGGTGGCGAACGGGATCAGCACGCGGTGCAGTGCGCGGGTCCCAGTAGCCGGGTCGATCAGGACGCGGTCGACGCCGAACAGCGCTCCGCCCTCGGCGAGTTCGAGCAGCGGGCCGGTCGTGGCAGTGGTTTCGGTCCGGTACACGGTCGGCTCGTGCGCCTGGGTCCACTTGGTGAGTTCCGATGTAAACGTCTTTCCGCTGCGCGTGACGGTGCGCTCGATCGTGAGCGGCGGCGTCGGTGCGCCCTTCACGAAGCTGCCTTTCCCGTGCCGCACTTCGATGAGCCCTTCGGACCGTAGCGCCGCGATGGCGTTGCGCACGGTGGGCCGGCTGACTTCGTAGCGCTCGATGAGCTGGGCCTCTGAGGGGAGCGGGGTGCCTGGGGGGAATTCGCCGTCGGCGATGCCTTGCCGGATCGCGGCGGCAACCTGCTGGTACAGGGGTCCGGGGCGCTCGATGCCTGCCATGTCTGTGGCCTCCGCTCATGGGCGCGCACTGGGATGCGGGCGGCTGACGCCCGTCGTGTTACGTCACTCGTCAGCATAAGTGCTTGCCTTCTCGCGTCAACCCATGCATCGTTGTCACTCGTCAGTACGAGTGACGTCAGGCTATTTCCTGGCGTCTGGATGGCCAAGGAGGCCAACTACCCATGCAGTCCATACCTGTGGACACATCCCGGCTCGGCGTACTGCGGTGCGCTGTCGAGCCGGAAGCGAAGGTCAGCAACTTCGAGACGAAGGAGGTGAAGAAGGACCGGGACGGCAACACGATCTACACCGTGGCCGTCATGGTCCGCCAAGAGGGGCGCCGGGTCTCGGTGATCGAGATTTCGGTGACCGGGGAGCCGAAGGGCGTCACGGAAGGCACCGAGGTCAGGGTCACGGGCCTCGAGGCATTTGCCTGGGCGATGGGCGACCGACATGGGATCAGCTTCCGTGCCGCCGCGATCACGCCCGTACCGGGTGGTGGCGGGCCTGGAACTGCCCCTGCCGGTAAGGCGGGTGGCGCGTGATGGGACCGATCCTGCTCGCGTTCACTCTCGCCGCACTCGCCTGGTTACTGGTCGCCGGGTCCGCGCTGCGGGAGCGGCACCCGGTGTGGTTCTGGTACCTGACCGGCTACCCGGTCACTGCGGTGCGGGTGCTGGTCACCTGGCGCAGGGTCGCGCAGTTCAACGGCCTCACCGTCACCCACAAACCCGCCCGCCGGATCGTGGGCGACCTGGAAGTACGGGGCGAGCCGGTGCGCCCCATCGCCCCGCGCATCTCCTTCCCCCGCGCCACCCCTACCGGCCTCTCTCTGGTGGTGCGGCTTCATCCGGGGCAGACCCCGGGCCCGTTCATCGCAGCGGCCGACGCTCTGATGCACGCCTGGCGTGTGCACGGGGTGCGGGTGACCTCCCCGGAGCGGGGAATCGTGTTGATCACGGCGACCGCCCGGGATCCGCTGGAGCGGCCCGGTCTCGCATCGGCTCCGGTTGAGCTGCTGTGTGCGGTGGTCGGCGTGCTGGAGTCGGGCGGGGCTTGGGTGGTGGACCTGCGGCAGATTCCCCATTGGCTGATCACCGGGGCGACCCAGTCGGGCAAGTCCACTCTGCTTGCCCGGCTGGTGTGCCAGCTCGCCCCGCAGCCGGTCGCGCTGGTCGGCATCGACTGCAAGGGCGGCATGGAACTGGGCCTGTTCGGCGATCGGCTGACTGCGCTGACCACCAGCCGGCGGGAGGCGGTGGCGGTACTCGGCGCGCTTGTGGTCGAGATCCAGGGCCGGATGCGCATCTGCCGCCAGGCTGGGGCCCGCTCCACCTGGGAACTGCCGCACACGCGGCGACCGGTGCCCGTCGTGGTCATCGTCGACGAGCTCGCCGAGCTCTACCTGACCGACGGCACCAGGGAGGGCAAGGCGGAGGCGGAGCAGTGCTCCACCTACCTCCTGCGCCTCGGGCAGCTCGGCGCGGCCCTCGGTGTGCATCTCGTGGTCGCCGGGCAACGCGTCGGTTCCGACCTCGGGCCCGGGGTGACCGCGCTGCGCGCTCAGCTGGCCGGGCGGATCTGCCACCGCGTCAACGACCCCGCAACAGCGGAAATGACCCTGGGCGATCTCAACAAGGACGCCGTTGCCGTCGCCCAGTCCATCACCTCGCAAGAGAAGGGCGTGGCCGTGTGCACCGGGACGGAAGGCGGCTGGGACCGGGCCCGGTCCCACCTCACCACCACCGAAGAGGCGCGTAAGACCGCCACCGCCTACGCAGGCATGACGCCCGAACTGCCCGGCCTGGACCAGGCCCTGAAGGCCTCGGTAGGGAGTGAGATCCATGAGTGAGGAAGCCTCGATTCCCTTCGCCCTGGTCTTCGGGATCATCACCGTCCTCCTGGTGCGCTCCCGCGATGTGAAGACGTGGGAAGCCGTGATGATCGGCCTGTTCGGCCTCTACCTCGGCCAGACCCCCGTCATCTTCACCGTGGATGGCCTCGTGACCTGGCTCTTCTCCGGGTTCACCCACACCTGACAGGGAGCCGTATGCCGATGCGCCGCGTGCGCTGCCCCGTCTGCAAGGGCGAGCGCTACCGCAAGACCCGCACCGGACACCGGCGGCGCTGCCGCTGCTGCCGCGGGACCGGAACCATCCGCTGACCCAACCGGCCAACTGGCCATCCAACGAGGAGTGATCGCCATGGACACAGCCCACCCATCCACCGTCCGTGCCGCTGCGGCGGCCCAACCGGGAAGGTCCCCACCATCACCGCCGACATCACCTCGGCTGACAGACGCGCCGTGCTCGACCGCGCGGCGCGTCTGCGTCAGCTCCCCGAAGTCGACCAAGACACCATCCGCCTCGCCCAAGACCCGCAGTTCGCCCGCTGGCTGGAACAAATCACCGCCACCGGCGGCTGCGCCCACCCCATCCACCTCACCGGCGCCACCACCGTCCGCGACACCCACAGCGGCGAAATCCTGCACCACTACGACACCACCACCGAACCGGGCGAACGGCTCCTCGTCCGCTGCCGCAACCGACGCGCCACCGTCTGCCCGCCCTGCTCCCGCCTCCACGCCGGAGACACCTTCCACCTGGTGCGCGCCGGACTCGTCGGCGGCAAGACCGTCCCCGCCCACGTACGGGAACATCCCCGGCTCTTCGTCACCCTCACCGCCCCCGGATTCGGCCCGGTACACCACATCACCACCGGCACAGAGCGCTGCCGCCCCCGCCGCGCCGGGCAGTGCGAACACGGGCAGCCTGTCGGCTGCTCCGCCCGGCACACCGACACTGACCCCCTCGTCGGCCAGCCGCTGTGCCCCGACTGCTACGACTACCCGGGCCACGTCCTGTGGCACGCCCACACCGGGGAGCTCTGGGCCCGCTTCACCCGTACCGTCCGCCGCACCCTCGCCTCAGCCGCCGGGATCGCACAGACCCGCTTCCCCGACCACGCCCGGCTCTCCTTCGCCAAAGTCGCCGAGTACCAGAAGCGCGCAGCCATCCACGTCCACGCCGTCGTGCGCCTCGACGGCCCGGCCGGTCCCCACGACCCGCCCCCGCCCTGGGCAACCGCCGACACGCTCACCACTGCCGTCTGCTCTGCTGCACGCGCCGTCACGGTCCACAGCCCCTACAGCCCGGCCACCGGACAACACATCCTGCGGTGGGGCACCCAACTCGACGCCAGGCCACTGCGTGCCTTCGACGACGCCGACGGACTCTCAGACGACGCGGTCGCCGCGTACGTGGCCAAGTACGTCACCAAGGGCGCGGCCGACACTGCCGCCGGCACCGACTACCGGCTGACCTCCGCCGACGACATCGAGACCGCCGTGGTCTCCCCACACCTGCGATCTCTCATGCGCGCCTGCTGGCGACTCGGCGGCCTGCCCGAATTCGCACCCCTACGGCTCCGGGAGTGGGCACACACCCTCGGCTACCGCGGCCACATCCTCACCAAATCCCGCGCCTATTCCACCACCTACACCACCCTGCGCGCCGAACGCGCCGAACACGAACGCACCGCCGCCGGGGCCGATCTGCCCGACGAGCCCGAGGCGGTCACTGACGCGAACTGGCGTTACATCGCCTCCGGTCACACTCCCGGAGCGGCACTCATCGCGGCAGGAGTCGCCGAAGACCTCAGCCGTAACCGGGAGATCGCCCACGAAGAGATCAGCCGATGGGCGGTGGACTGATGGCGCGACAGAACCCCGAGAAGTGGAGACGTGCTGTTGAACGAGAAGCGGCGAAGATCCCTAAACGCATAGGGCCGAAGAGCGCTGCCCGTCTGGCGCGGCTCCTCGGCCCCGGTTCGGTTGATCGTTAGGGGAGTGGGTTCGGCTTGACCTCGACGCGGTCTGTATCGAACCCTCGGCCTCGCGTCTTGGGAGGGTGCACGATGACGGCGGAGAAGAGGAACCGGTAAATCGCGTTCATGCGGGCGTAGTTCTCCCGCCTCTCCAGCTCCGTCCAGTTGGCCTCGGCATCCGGGCCCGCGATGCCTTCGAGCACAGCCACCGGCCGCTGAACGGTCCTGCGCTGGCGTTCCTTCATCCTCTTGACGATGACGCCACGCATCGACTGGTACTCGCTCGTAGAGAGATCATCGTCAAGCCAGAGCTGATTCAACTCTTTGAGCTTCTTCTCGTCCTTCTCTTCGGCCTCCACGTCGGCTTCCGGGCGCACCGTGCTGACGAGCGGGCGGCCGGATACATCGATCTCCGTTAGCCCCTTGACCGCGACATCTCGCATGAACCTCTCCAGCGGCCCGGCTGATACGGAACGACCACACCTCTGCTCGCCGTTCAGCGCCGCTCGGGTGCACCGGTAGTACGCGTACCTGCCGCCGTTCGTGCCGGCCATGCGCATCCCGCAAGTGCAGGTGGCCACTCCACGGAGCAGGTAGTAACGATCGGGCCGTTTACGTTCCTTGTCGATGCGCGCGGCGCGGTGCTTCCGGTACTGCTGTACTTCGTCCCACTGTCCCCGATCGATGATGGCGGGCCAAGTGCCCGGCCCGATCTCCTCGCCCTGATGAACACGAATGCTGGCGACGTAGTTGGAGGACAGCAGGTGTCGCACGTTCTCCGGCTGCCAGCGCTTCCCTTTGGACGTCGGGACCTTGCGGGCGTGGAGGTCCTGAGCGATCGCACTGGGTGACTCCCCGTCCAGGTAACGGCGGTAGACCTCCCGCACGATCTCGGCTTCCTCCTCGATGATCGCGTGCCCGCTCCTGGTGTATCCGTACGGGCGATTCCCGATGTGCGGAGTGCCCGCCTCGGCCATTTCCTTGAACGCGTCCTTGAGCCGACGCGATGTGTCATCGGATGAACGGCAGGCATGTGCGACTTCGATGCGCAGGATGAAACGGTCGTCCGGGTCGGACAAGTCACGACGGTTGGCCTCGCCGTGCAACAGGACGCGTTTGTCCTCGGCTATGGACAAGAGCTCTTCAAGGTCCTTCGGCTGCCGCATCAGCCGGTCCGGGTGATAAACGATCACGTGCCGGATGGCACCCTCGCTCATCATTTTGAGCATCTCGTCCCAACCCGGACGCTTGCGGTTGCGCTGCCAGGCTGAACGGTTGTTGTCCACGTAGACGTGTTCCGGCGCGATGCGTAATTGCAGGCGCTCGGCGACCTCCCGACAGATGCGCTCCTGTCGGTCTACACCGGTCTGATCGTCGTCCTTCACGTGCGAGATCCGGCAGTAGATCGCCGCGTCATCGCCGGGAGTGACGCTCACCTTGCTCTTAGATCGGCTCATGACAAATACGGTACGAGCCAGGTATGACTGACGACTCGCGCAGCGCCGCTATCGGAGCGAGCGGCGCTCGGGTCTGCGCCCACAGCACCAACGAGTAGGCGGCGATGGACAGCACCGCGCCGAGCAGTCCGCGCGCCGCGTACGGGCGCAGCTTGGCGAGCAGACCGCCCCGGTGGACATAGAGCGTGTACGCCGGGATCAGCGACCCCTCCAGGATCATCAGCCAGGCGATATAGCCGAGCGGCGTGCCCGACGCACGTACGCCCACACCGTCCACGACCGTGTAGGCGGCGATCGAAAGACCGGTCGCCAGCGCGGCGAGCAACGCGGGCCAGTGCGGGCGGGTACCCGAGCCCCGGATGCCCCACAGAGCCACGCCGACGAGTCCCGCCGAGGCAAGCACCACCCCGGCCAGCTGCCAGCCGTTCAGGCTCTCGCCGATGAACAGCGCAGCGAGCACGGTCACCACCAGTGGCGCGGTACCCCGGGCGATCGGATACATCTGGCCGAAGTCGCCCAGGCTGAACGACCGCATCAGCAGCGTCTGGTAGCCGATGTGGAGCAGCGCGGAGGCGATCAGGTACGGCCAGGCGCCGGCCTCGGGCAGCGGCGAGAAACAGGCCAGCACGGCCCCGATCACCGTGCCGCCGCCGGCGATCAGTGTGAAGGCGACCAACTGATCGGTGATGGTATGGGCGATTGCGTTCCAGCCGGCGTGTGTGACCGCGGCTATCAGGACCGCCGTGGCGACGAGAACCGTCACGCCGTGCGCTCGCGTACATCCACCAGCGTGCCGCCCGCGTGCGCGATCAGCGTCTTGGGGTCGAGCGGGAAGACCGTGTGCTGGGTCCCCGCCGCCGCCCGCACCACGGCGTGGTCGAGCAGTCCGCGGCTGGCCGGCACTGGCGTCCTGGTGGCATGGCCGAAGGGCGGTACGCCGCCGATCGCGTAGCCGGTGGTCTCCCGGACGAGATCGGCGAGCTCGCGCAGAGCCTCGGCGAAACGGGGGCGCGCGTCGGTGTGGTGACTGCTCATGGCCCGCACGCTAGCGGTAGTTGTACGGGCCATGCGAGCTGCTTTTCCGGTCGGCCGGCGGGTCGGCGGGCCTGTTTCCTCGCCGACCGGCGGGTCAGTGGGCCTGCCTTGTCGGCCGGCGGGTCAGCGGGCCTGCAGCACCGAGGCGACCACCGGGCCTGCCGCGTCGCCGCCGTGCCCGCCGGACTGCACGACCGCGGCCGCCGCCAGATCGTCGGCGTATCCGGTGAACCAGCTGTTGGACTTGCCCTGTCCGTCGACCTCCGCCGAGCCGGTCTTGGCGCCCTTCTCGCCGCGGACCCCGGCCATCGCGGCCTGGCCCGTGCCGTACTGCGCGGTGGCGCTCATCATCTCGCGCAGCGCCCTCGCGATGGAGCCGGGCAGCGGCTGCGCGGTGGCCAGTTCACGGTGGTCGAGGGACTGCGGGACGATCACCGGCTGGTGGAAGACGCCGCTCTTCGCGGTGGCGGTGATGGACGCCATGTTGAGCGCGTTCATCGTGACCTTGCCCTGTCCGATGTACGAGGCCGCGGTCTCCGCGCCCGCCGACTCGGGCACATTGCCGTCGACGGTGACGATGCCCGTCTGCCAGTCGAGGCCGATGCCGAAGTACTTACGGGCGGTGCTGCCCAGCGCCGTACCGGCGATGTTCTTCTCGGTGAGCGGCTTGACGGCCTTGATGAAGGCGGTGTTGCAGGAGCGGCGGAAGCTGTCCTTGAGAGTGCCGTTCTTGATCTCGAACTTCTTGAGATTCTCGAACGTCACTCCCTCCCACGAAACGGTCGGCGGGCACTCGACCTTGGCGCCCGGGCCCTGGACGATCCCGTTGTCCATCAACATCGTCGCGGACACGATCTTCATCGTGGAGCCAGGAGCCTGCGCGCCCTGCACCGCCGCGTTGAAGCCGCTCGCCGGGTTGTTGGCGATCGCCCGGATCTCACCCGTACTCGGCTTCACCGCGACGACCGAAGCCTGCGAGTACTTCTTCACCGCCCGCTCGGCGGCCGCCTGCACATCCGCGTCCAAGGTGGTGGTCAGCTTGCCCTCCTTGCCCTTGGTCAGGGTCAGCAGGGTCTGGTCGGGCGTGGAGGCGTTCGCGGACGAGATGACCAGCTCCACGCCCGCGGTGCCGCCCGCGTCCTCGCCGTACTTCTTGCGCAGGCTGTCCAGGACGGGTCCGAGCGACGGGTACTTCTCCTTCGTCAGCTCCCGGCCACCGCGGTCGACGGCCTTGATCGGCGGTTCCGAGGCCTCGCCCGTCTTGAGGCTGGTGCCCTTCGTCAGCTTCGGGTGAACCACCGTCGGCGCCCAGTCGACGAGCGGCCTGCCGGTGGTCTGCCCCCGCACCACGGTCAGCGCGGAGGCGTACGACCAGGGCTTGCTCTGCCCTTCGTACGTCACCGTCGCCTTGACGGTGAACGGCACCGTCGCGCCGACTGCCGTACCCGGAGTGATCACGGCGGCGGAGACACGGGCCTGATCGCGGTAGCCGGCGATGAGCGGCTCGGCTTCGGCGGCGTTGTTGGTCAGCTGAGCTGCTTCCGGAGCCTTGCCCCCGGCCCACGCCGCCAGGAAGTCCTTGGCGGTCTCGCTGATCTCGTCCGTACTGGGCGGCCCGGTCTTCTTGGGCGCCGATGCCGACTTGGTGTCGGCCCCGCCACCGCCGCCACCGCCGGTCAGCCCGCTGTACAGGTTGTAGCCGCCGTAGCCCACGCCACCGGCGACCACCAGAAACACGCCGCCGACGACGGCGACTTTCGCTCCACTGCGCATTGCTGCGGTCCCTCCCCCATGAGCGCACCTCCGTGACCTGCCTATTGAAAAGCGTGTTCAAGGAGACGCATCGCGTGCACTCTACGGGACAGGAGTTACGGGGGCTGTGGCTGTTATCGGACCGCGACGATCGGGCCGGGCGAGGTGAGTCTCAACCGGTTGCGAAGGATTTCGATCCGCCACCGCCGAAGGAGCCAAGCCCGGCGGGTCAGGTCCATCGGGCGGCGCCATCGACATCCTCGCAACCTGTGGATGTCAGCCGCGGCCAGGGCGTGTCGTCCGGATCTTCCGAAGGAGGCCGGCCAGGAGACGAACCAGGTTGCGTCCTCGTTCCTGCCGGGCCTCCCGGTCGGCGAAACTGCGGTCCATGAGCTCGGTTCGCCGCGGGTCCAGCGCGGCGAGCGCCGGATGCGTGAGGGAACGGCAGCGGTCACCGAGCCGATCGGTCCTGGCCGGCGCGGGGCGCATCGCCCGCCACGCGCCGGGCAGGGCGAGAAGGGCCGTGACTGGGCCGTGTGGCAGCACTGCCTCAGCGGCGGCGCAGACGCAGCGCGGTGAGCACGCCGCCGGCGCCGATCAGGGCGGCGGCCAGGGCCGCGTACCGGGTGGTGTCGGAGGAGCCCGTGGAGGCGAGCGCACCGGTGGTGGTGACGGGGGTGTTCGCGCCGGTTGTCGCCGTGGCCGTGGCCGTGGCCGAGGCGGACGGAGTCGGGGACGCGGACGCCGATGCCGTGGGCGACGGCGTGGCGGACGGGGTCGCCGACGGCGTTCCGCCCGGCGTCGTGGTGCCGCGCTCGGGGGCGATGGTGATCGCGCCGTCCGCGCCCAGGAACGGCGTCCTGTTGCCCTCGGTCAGCGAGCTCGACGCGTGCAGCTTCAGCTTGAGCGGCTTCTGGATGCCCTTGAAGTCGACCACGCTCACGCGAAGGGTGGTGCGGTGCACGATGAAGTTCTTGCCGATGTCCGACAGCTGCCACTTGTTCTGGCCGTCGATCCGGGTGGCCCTGACGTAGCTGCCGTCGGCCGCGAGCTCCTCGACCACGAGCTGGGGGACGGACCGCGTGTCGTCGGGGCCCTGCTCGACCTCCAGCGTCGTCTCCAGGTCGGAGTCGAACGTCGCCGTGCCCTTGAGCTGGTGGATCAGGGAGACCTGGCCGTACGTGCCGGGCTTGATGGGCGTCTTCGGGTCGGACAGAAGGCGCAGACTGGCCGGACCGGACTCGACCTTCGGGCTGGTCTCGAAGACGAGGACGTCGTCCTTCTCGCGCTGGGCGTGGTCGAGCAGGTCGGCCGCGTTCAGCTTCAGGTTGCCGTTGTTGGAGGGGTACTTCTTGCCGAGGCCGACGGACACCTTCCAGCTCAGCTCGCCCTTGGCGGGCACCGAGAACGAGTCGCCCTTCTGCTTTCCGGCCGGGTAGAAGAGGCCCTGCGCAGAGCCGTCCTGCTGCATGACGTAGTCGTCCGTCGCCGGGGCGTTCACCGGCTCCACGTCGAAGACGATGTGGGAGGACGCCACGGGGCTCGCACCGTCCGAGTCGGCGACCATCCACGGCAGGAAGTCGACCGCCTTGTCCGAGGAGTTCTTCACGGTGAACGTGAACGTCTCGGTGGCCCCGCCCCGGGCCAGCGGTCCGGCCGGCGCCGGGGTGCCCAGCTCAATCGTGAGGGGCTTGCCCGAGGCCACCGGCGCGGCATACGCGGTGAGCGGGACGAGGGTGGTGCCGACGGCGGCGGCGACGGTGAGAGCGGCGGCGGAGGCGAAGCGAGCGGACATGGTGGACTCCCCCCAAGGAATCGACTAGGGGCCGGGCTTCCGCTGGATGGGCGGGCGCCGGCCGAACGCAGGAGCAGCGCGGCGAAGTGCCGCGGCAAGGTGAAGCAGATGAGAGGTGGTACGGGACAGCGCAAAGGGAACGAGGCAGTGCGGGTGGAACTGATCGGGCAGCGCGGAGAGGCTTACCCGGTGGTGCGTGGCGCGAGAACTCGCCTTCCGTCCGGCCCTGTTCGGTTCCGGCTGTGCGGCGATGTGCTCATCCTCACCCATCAAGATCGACCGGACAACCCCGCACTGTCACCACTCTGCAACAGCGCCCGTCCGCCAGAACTCACCGTTGACCTGGGCGTCCTGGCCGGGCGGGACCGCGGCGGGGAACCTGGCCCGACGCTCAACCGGCGTTCGGGGTCGGGAAGATCCTGTCCCACCGACCACGACGGCGGGTGCCGCACCAACCGGTGCCGCACCCGCCGTCGTTCCTGCTACACCCAGGTGTCCAGCCACATCCTGTTCCGCCACTCCTCCACCGGGATCGGCCTCCCCGTGTACAGCGGATAGAAGTAGATGAAGTTCCAGATGATCAGCAGCACCAGCACCCCCGCGCCGATGGCGCCGATCGCCCGCCTGCGTTCGTCCGAGCCCGGCGGGCCCAGGATCGCGCCGATCATCATCGCGACCGCCAGACACAGGAACGGCACGAACACGACCGCGTAGAACAGGAAGATCGTGCGTTCCTGGTAGAAGAACCACGGCACCCAGCCCGCCGCGATGCCGCAGGCGATGGCGCCCGCGCGCCAGTCCCGGCGGAACAGCCAGCGCCACAGGATGTAGCAGACCGCGAAGCAGGCCGCCCACCACAGCAGCGGTGTGCCGAGTGCCAGTACCTCGCGGGCGCACTTGTCCGCAGTGTCCGACGGGCAGCCTTTGGTGCCCGCGTTCGGGTCCTCGTAGAAGTACGAGACCGGGCGGCCCAGCACGATCCAGCTCCACGGGTTCGACTGGTACGTGTGGCCGGAGGTCAGGTTGACGTGGAACTCGTAGACCTCGTTCTCGTAGTGCCACAGGCTGCGCAGCCAGTCCGGCAGCCAGGTCCAGCTGCCGCCCTTGCCGTCCTTCTCGGCCCAGTTCCTGAAGTAGCCCTTGTCCGTGACGATCCAGCCGGTCCAGGACGCGATGTACGTCACGATCGCGACCGGCACCGTCGAGACGAAGGCCGGCACCACGTCCTTCTTCAGCACCGTCCGGTACGGCTGCACCGCACCCGCCGTCCGGCGGGCGCCCACGTCCCACAGGACGGTCATCAGGCAGAACGCGACCATCACATACAGGCCGTTCCACTTGGTGCCGGCTGCCAGGCCCAGCATCAGGCCCGCCGCCAGCCGCCAGGGACGCCAGCCGAGGCGCAGCGTCTCCGCGACCGTCGCATCAGGGCGCAGCACGCCCTCCTCGTCCGTCGGCAGCGCCGCCGCGAGCCGTCGGCGCGCCCAGTCCCGGTCGATGAGCAGGCAGCCGAAGGCGGCCAGCACGAAGAACATCAACACCTGGTCGAGCAGCGCCGTGCGGCTCATCACGAAGTGCAGTCCGTCCACGGTGAGCAGCGCACCCGCCAGACAGCCCAGGAACGTCGAGCGGAACAGCCGCCGCCCGATCCGGCAGAGCATCAGCACCGACAGTGTGCCGAGCAGGAAGACCATGAAGCGCCAGCCGAAGGGCGAGAACCCGAAGAAATGCTCGCCGATGCCGATGACCCACTTGCCGACCGGCGGATGCACCACATAGCCGGGGTCGGTCGGGACAGAGACGCTCGACGGGGTCTCGAGGATCTGTCTGTCGATGTCCTTCGGCCAGCTGCCCTCGTACCCCTGATTGATCAGGGCCCAGGCGTCCTTGGCGTAGTACGTCTCGTCGAATATCACCGCATCCGGCTGGCCGAGGTTCCAGAACCGCAGCACGCCCGCGACCAGCGCCACCAGCAGCGGGCCGCCCCAGGCAGCCCAGCGCAGCAGCGGGTTCGCGACCGACGGCGGGATGCCGAAGACCGGCCACAGCCGCTCGGAGGGGCGCGTGTAGGGCGGCGCCAGGCGTTCGCGCAGCCCGATCACGGGCCGGGGCACGTAGCCGAATCTGCGCAGCCGCTGCTGCCAGCCGGGTGGCTGCTGATCGGCGTCCTTGCCCTGCTGGGTCTGTGGCGCGGTACTGGTCACCGCGCCATCGTAGGGAACGCGGCTGTGCGAGTCGTACGTCCGGTCCTGCGAGGATGGCGTACGTGACAACTGTGCTCTCCCGGGGAACGGCCCCCGGACCCCCGACAGGCGTGCTCGTACTCGCAGGGACCCCCATCGGTGATGTCGCCGACGCGCCGCCCCGGCTCGCCGCCGAGCTGGAGCGCGCCGACATCGTGGCCGCGGAGGACACCCGGCGGCTGCGCCGGCTCACGCAGGCGCTCGGGGTGCACACGCGGGGGCGTGTCGTGTCGTACTTCGAGGGCAATGAGTCCGCCCGTACGCCGGAGCTGGTCGAGGCGCTGACCGGCGGCTCCCGGGTGCTGCTGGTCACCGACGCCGGCATGCCGTCCGTCTCCGACCCCGGTTACCGGCTGGTCGCCGCCGCCGTTGAGCAGGACATCAAGGTCACGGCGGTGCCCGGCCCGTCCGCCGTACTGACCGCGCTGGCCCTGTCCGGGCTGCCCGTGGACCGCTTCTGCTTCGAGGGTTTCCTGCCGCGCAAGGCGGGCGAGCGGCTCGGCCGGCTGCGCGAGGTCGAGAACGAGCGGCGCACTCTCGTCTACTTCGAGGCCCCGCACCGGCTCGACGACACCCTCGCCGCGATGGCCGAGGTGTTCGGCGCCGAGCGCCGGGCCGCCGTCTGCCGCGAGCTGACGAAGACGTACGAGGAGATCAAGCGCGGAGGTCTCGGTGAGCTGGCGGACTGGGCGGCCGACGGCGTACGTGGCGAGATCACTGTTGTCGTCGAGGGCGCTCCCGAGTCGGGGCCCGGGGATCTCGACCCGGCCGAGCTGGTGCGCAGGGTGCGGGTGCGGGAGGAGGCAGGCGAACGGCGCAAGGAGGCCATTGCGGCGGTCGCCGCCGAGGCGGGGCTTCCCAAGCGCGAGGTCTTCGATGCCGTGGTGGCGGCAAAGAATGCGGATCGGCCGGTCCCTGTGGAGGGTAAAGGACTATCGTAAAAAGCAAAGCGCAGACCGTGCCTTGAGCCTTTCTGCATGGGAAGACCAAAGACCAGACCATTAATCGACAGGGACTGATGCGCTCCCGCCCGGATGGGCGTCCACTGAGTCAGTGGAGAGGAGCTGGCATGAGTGAGATCACAGGCACCGCCAAGGTCCACGAGGCGTACGCCTTCGCCTGCATGCATTGCGGGCACGGCTGGGAGCAGTCCTACGAGATAGAGCACCACGTCGACGCCACCGGCCAGGAGTTTGTTGTCTATACGGCCGCGGGCGCCCGGGTGCCGTCCCCGCTCTCGAGCCCGAACTGCCTCAACTGCGGCGGACATGTCGTACGGATCATGCGGTCCGGACAGGTCTCCTCAGTGCGCAACCTGATGTCGCCGGCACCCGCCGCGAAGAAGTCCGTCCAGGCCGCTGCCGCGCCGCGGGAGCGCGAGTCGGTGGAGCGCCCGCCGTTGGAGAGTGAAGCGGCGATGCCCGAAGTGGCGGGCGCCGAAAAGACCCGGACGGCCGAACCTCACCACTGGCACCTCTCCGACCTCCTGCACCCCTTCCACCACCGCAAGTGAGGCTGTTCCACCAGGAGTGAGACGGGGGGCGCGAGCCTCGTAGGATCGCGCCATGAGTTCGAAGTCCGCACCACCGCTGCCCGAACCGCTCGGCGTGCCGGTCGCCGATTCGCACACCCACCTGGACATGCAGGAAGGCACGGTCGAGGAGGCGCTGGCGAGGGCCGCGGCCGTCGGCGTGACCGCGGTGGTCCAGGTGGGCTGCGACATCAAGGGTTCCCGCTGGGCCGCGGAGACGGCAGCCGCGCACGACAGCGTGCACGCCGCGGTCGCCCTGCACCCCAACGAGGCTCCGCGCATCGTGCACGGCGACCAGGGCACTGGGGGAGGCGGGTCGCGGCACGGTGCGCGCGACGCCGGCGGCGACAGCGCGCTGGACGACGCGCTCGCCGAGATCGACCGGCTGGCCGCCCTCCCGCAGGTGCGCGCGGTCGGCGAGACCGGGCTGGACTTCTTCCGTACGGGCCCCGGGGGCGTGGCCGCTCAGGAGCGCTCCTTCCGGGCCCATATCGAGATCGCCAAACGGCACGGCAAGGCGCTGGTCATCCACGACCGGGAGGCGCACGCCGACGTCCTGCGGATCCTCGCCGAGGAGGGCGCCCCGGAGCGCACCGTCTTCCACTGCTATTCGGGTGACGCGGAAATGGCCGAAGTGTGCGCGGCAGCAGGCTATTTCATGTCCTTTGCCGGGAACGTGACCTTCAAGAACGCGCAGCCGCTGCGCGACGCGCTCGCCGTTGCCCCGGCGGAGCTCGTACTCGTCGAAACGGATGCGCCGTTTCTCACGCCGGCGCCGTACCGCGGACGGCCCAATGCGCCATATCTCATTCCGGTCACGCTGCGGGCGATGGCGGCGGTGAAGGGCCTCGACGAGGACACGCTGGCCGCGGCGATTTCGGCCAATACGGCTCGCGCATTTGATTACTGAGGGATAACGCGAACCCGCCGCCGGCTCCGGCGGCGGGTTCGGCGCAGGACAGTCCCGCGACACTGCGTAGTCGAGCCGCTTTGGATAGTGACCGTAGCTCCGCTAGTGTCCCGGCCCGCAACGCCATCTGGCGGACCGGACCGGACCTACGGAGCGTCGTGAACAATTCGCAGGGCAGTGACCGAGGCGGGCGCGACTGTCGTCGTGCCGCCGCCAGCACGGCGGAGCCGCACGAAGGGCCCGGGCCGGCACCTTACGAAGCGCCTGAGCTCACGCGGTACGAAGCGTCCGGGCCGGCACCTTACGAAGCGCCTGAGCTCACGCGGTACGTATCGCCCCCGTCGTCGCACGAAGCACCCGGGCCGAGCCCGTACGAAGCACCCGGGCCGTCGCTGCCGCGCCAGAGCCCGGGTCCCGCCGCCGTGCCGGCCGTGGACGTCCCCGCCGGGGCGGGTGGCCGTGCCGAGGCCCGTCGCGCCGCCCGCCGCCGCAGGACCGTGCAGAAGCCCGACACCCTGCGCCGGCTCATCCCGCAGGCCCTCGTCGTCGCCTTTCTGGCGGGTGGCACCTCGGCCTTCGTCGCCAACGACAAGGCGGTACGGCTCAGCATCGACGGCGTACCGCGCACCATGCACACCTTCGCCGACGATGTGCAGGAGCTCCTCGAGGACGAGGGCCTCCATGTCACCGGGCACGACATCATCGCCCCGGCCCCCGGCGCGGCCCTCGCCAGCGGCGACGAGATCATCGTCCGCTACGGCCGGCCCGTGATGCTCACCCTCGACGGTCAGCGCCGCCGGGTGTGGACCACCGCCCGTACCGTCGACGGCGCGCTGCGCCAGCTCGGAGTGCGGGCCGATGGCGCCTATCTGTCCGCCTCCCGCTCCTCGCCGATCTCCCGCACGGGCCTCGCGCTGGACGTACGGACCGAGCGGACGGTGACCTTCATGGCCGACGGGCGCGAGCGCGCCATCCGTACGAACGCGGCGAGTGTGCGCGAGGCGCTGGACGAGGCCGGCATCGAGCTGCGCGGGCAGGACACCACCTCCGTACCGCTCACCGGCTTTCCGCGCGACGGCCAGACGATCACCGTTATGCGGATCACCACCGCCGAGGAGATCCGCGAGGAGCCGATCGACTTCGAGACCGAGCGGACCGGGGACTCCTCGCTCTTGGCGGGCACCGACGTCGTCGCGCGGCCGGGCCGGCCGGGCGCGCGACGGGTCACATACTTCCTGCGGACGGTCAACGGGGTGCGGCAGAAGCCGAAGAAGATCGCCGAGGAGGTGGTGCGGGAGCCCGTCACCCAGCAGGTGAAGGTGGGCACCAAGCGGCTGCCGGACTCCGTGCAGGGCGCGGACGGGCTGAACTGGGACGCTCTCGCGCGCTGCGAGTCGGGCGGTCGGCCGGGGGCGGTCGATCCCTCGGGCACCTACGGCGGGCTGTACCAGTTCGACACCAGGACCTGGCATGCGCTGGGCGGCAGCGGGCGGCCGCAGGACGCGCCCGCGACGGAACAGACGTACCGGGCGAAGAAGCTCTTCGTGCAAAGGGGGGCGAGTCCGTGGCCGCACTGCGGCCGTAGGCTGTATCGGTGAGCACCACTGAGCCCGACGCACTCCTCGGCCCCGCCGACATCCGTGAACTGGCCGCAGCGCTGGGCGTACGCCCCACCAAGCAGCGCGGTCAGAACTTCGTCATCGACGCCAATACGGTCCGCCGGATCGTACGGACCGCCGGGGTGCGGGAAGGCGACGTCGTCGTCGAGGTCGGCCCCGGGCTCGGGTCGCTGACCCTGGCGCTGCTGGAGTCGGCGGACCGGGTTGTTGCCGTCGAGATCGACGATGTGCTGGCGGGCGC
Source organism: Streptomyces sp. NBC_01750 (assembly GCF_035918095.1). Taxonomy (NCBI): domain Bacteria; kingdom Bacillati; phylum Actinomycetota; class Actinomycetes; order Kitasatosporales; family Streptomycetaceae; genus Streptomyces; species Streptomyces sp. NBC_01750. The sequence goes on along the minus strand of NZ_CP109137.1, from coordinate 3,766,469 downwards.
GCTGCCGTCGACGATCGCGGCCCGGATGCCGGCGCGCGCCGAACGCTTCTCGCTGGTCCACTCCGACGCGATGCAGGTGCGGGAGCTGCCGGGTCCGGCGCCGACCGCGCTGGTCGCGAACCTGCCGTACAACGTCGCTGTTCCTGTCCTCCTCCATATGCTGGACCGCTTCCCGACGATCGAGCGGACGCTGGTGATGGTCCAGGCGGAGGTCGCGGACCGGCTCGCGGCCAAGCCGGGCAACAAGGTGTACGGAGTGCCTTCGGTGAAGGCGAACTGGTACGCGCAGGTGAAGCGGGCCGGCTCGATCGGCCGGAACGTCTTCTGGCCGGCCCCGAATGTGGACTCGGGGCTCGTGTCCCTGGTCCGCCGCACCGAGCCGGTGAAGACCACGGCCTCGAAGGCGGAGGTCTTCGCGGTGGTCGACGCGGCGTTCGCGCAGCGCCGCAAGACACTGCGGGCGGCGCTGGCGGGCTGGGCCGGATCGCCGGCGGCGGCGGAGGCGGCGCTGGTCGAGGCCGGCATCTCCCCGCAGGCGCGCGGGGAAGCGCTGACGGTGGAGGAGTTCGCACGGATCGCGGAGGCCAAGGCGTGAGCGTCACGGTACGGGTCCCTGCGAAGGTGAATGTCCAGCTGGCGGTGGGCGGGGCGCGGCCCGACGGCTTCCACGACCTCGCGAATGTCTTCCTGGCGGTCGGCCTGTACGACGAGGTCACGGTGACCCCGGCCGAGTCGCTGACGATCACGTGCTCGGGCCCGGACGCGCATCAAGTTCCCCTGGACCGTACGAACTTGGCGGCGCGCGCGGCCGAACTGCTCGCGGCCCGCCACGGCCTGTCCCCGGACGTCCACATCCACATCGCCAAGGACATCCCTGTCGCGGGCGGTATGGCCGGCGGCAGCGCGGACGGCGCGGGTGCGCTGCTGGCGTGCGACGCGCTGTGGGGTGTTGGCTCGTCGCGCTCCGAACTTCTCGCGATCTGCGCCGAGTTGGGCAGCGATGTGCCGTTCAGCCTGGTGGGCGGCGCGGCGCTGGGCACCGGTCGCGGCGAGCAGCTGACCGAGCTGGCGGTCGGCGGGGACTTCCACTGGGTGTTCGCGGTGGCGGACGGCGGACTGTCGACCCCCGCGGTGTACGGCGAGTTCGACCGCCTCAACGAAGGCATCGCCGTCCCCGCGCCGGTCGCCTCCCCCGCGCTGCTCGAGGCCCTGCGTACGGGCGACGCCTCGGCGCTGGCGGGCGCGCTCGTCAATGACCTGCAGCCTGCGGCGCTCTCGCTGCGGCCTTCGCTGTCTGCCACCCTCGCGGCGGGCACGGCGGCGGGCGCACTCGCGTCCCTGGTCTCGGGCTCGGGCCCGACGACGGCGTTCCTGACGAAGGACGAGGACGCGGCGCGGGGAGTGGCGCAGGCGCTGCTGTCCTCGGGCACGTGCCGCACGGCGAGGGTGGCGCCGTCCCCGGCGACAGGTGCGGTGCTGGTGTAAGGCGGTTCCGGCCCGGAGGCGTCCCGCATCCCATGCTCGAGCGCGGGTGGGCGGGATACTCAGATCCGGGTTGAGTACGAGCGCCCTCACATGCCCCCGCACCCCCGCGGCACCGTACTCGCATGGGATCAAGCGTTCGTGAGCTCGCCGCTGCCACGCCCGGGACCCGGGACCGGTACATCGACCTGCTGAGGGTCGCCTCGCTGGGGACCGTCGTGCTCGGGCACTGGCTGATGGCCGTCGTCGCCGGGGACGGCGTCGGGAATCTCCTCGCCGTCGTGCCCGAGCTGCAGCCGCTCACCTGGGGCCTGCAGATCATGCCGGTGTTCTTCTTCGTCGGCGGCTTCTCGCACGCCCTCTCGTACCGCTCCCTCACCCGGAAGACCGACGGCTCCGTCTACGCCGCATTCCTGCGGGCCCGGCTGCAGCGGCTGCTGCGGCCCACCATGGTCTTCATCCTGGTCTGGGGCACGGCCGCGCTGCTCGTCCAGCTTCTCGGCGACGGCGGTGACTCGACCGGGCTGACCGGCACAGCGCTGCGGCTGGTCGCCCAGCCGCTCTGGTTCATCGGGATCTACCTGGCGATGGTCGCCTTCACGCCGCCGCTGCTGAGGCTGCACGAGCGTTACGGCTGGGGCGCCTTTGCCGCGCTCGTCGCCGGTGCCGCGCTCGTCGACGGACTGCGCTTCCTCGGCGGGGTGCCGTTCGTCGAGTTCCTGAACTTCGCCTTCGTCTGGCTCGCCGTCCACCAGCTCGGCTTCCTACGCGCCGACGGCCGGATCCGGATGCCCTCCGCGCTCGCGGCCGCGGGACTCGCCGGCGCCGCGGGCCTGGTCGCGTTCGGCCCGTACCCCCTGAGCATGGTCGGGATGCCCGGCGAGAAGGTCTCCAACATGGCCCCGCCCACCCTCGCGCTCCTCTTCCACGGCCTGTGGCTGGTCGGCGCGGTGGAGCTGCTCCGTACGCCCGGTACGCGCTTCGTGCAGCGGGCCCGGGTCTGGCGGGCCGTCGTCGCCGCCAACGGCATCGCGATGACCGCGTTCCTGTGGCATCTCACCGCGATGCTCGGCGTGTACGGCGCGATGATCGCCCTCGGCATACCGCTGCCCGTCCCCGCCTCCGCCGCCTGGTGGGCGCAGGTCCCGTTCCGTATCGCCGTGGCCGCCGTGGTGACCGCGCTGCTCGTCGCCGCCTTCCGCACCTTCGAGCGGCCGGTGAGCGCGGCCTCCGGGGCCGCGGGGAAGGGCGGATCGGGGCCCGCCGCCGCCCTTGGGATCACGCTCTGCCTGTTCGGCGTGCTCGGTCTGTCGATGGTGGGCTTCGGCGGCATGCTGCAGGGCAAGTCCGCGATGCTGGTCGCCGTACGCGTCACCGCGCCCGTCGCCGTCGCCATGGCGCTCATCGGCTGGCTGCTGGTCGAGACGGCGGGCAGAGGCCGCCGGACCGCTTCCTAGGAGCCGCTTCCCGGGCGACCGCCGCAGGTCACGCGCGCAAGGGATGTGCCCGGTCGCAGCCCGGCCGTGGGCCGGGCTGCGACGGGCCCAGGATCAGGGAGCGTTGATCAGATCGTGCGGAGGTACCGTCACCGTGCGGGCGCCGGGCTTACCGCCCAGAACGACCTTCCGCAGGGCGACGTTGTTCTTCAGGTTCGTCTCCTGGAGGCGGTGTTCGGGGTTGGCGATCACCTGGATGAAGTAGGTGCCGTTCGGCAGGTCGGTGACGTCGAAGGACTGTCCGGGACGGTACTGGGTGTACGTGTCGCCGGAGCCGACGTCGAGGACCTCGCGCACGGACACCGAGTTCTGCTCGCCGCAGGCGGTCGACAGATCAGTGTTGTTCGGGTGCCAGTTGGCGTTCTTCACCGTGTAGTCGACGGCGTCGGTGTTGGCCAGACAGAAGGCCTCCTTGCCGCTGCGCACGATCTCGGCCTGGTTGGCGCTCAGCAGGCGGTAGCTGGCGAAGTCCTTGAAGTGCCAGTGTTCGTGACCCACGCGCGGGTCCCATTCCATGCTGCCCGTGGGCGTGTACCCGATCTGCTTGCCGTTGGCGTCGTAGAAGTACTGGTAGGCGTCCATCAGGTTCTTGCCGGGGCTGCGGAAACCGTCGACGACCAGTGGGGCGGGGCCCGCGTTCCAGACGTTGGCGCTGAAGGCCAGATAGTCCTTGCCGGGGGCGTCCCCGTCCTCGCCGTCGGAGATGGCGATATCCCATGCCGGGAGCGAACGCAGGTCCGGCTTCGGCACGTTGGGCACGCTCGCCCGGCCGGTCGGGCGGTGGGCGTTGGCCTTCAGCGCGGGCGCGTTCCGGGAGCCGTCGGTGTGCCCGGGACCGTCTCCCAGGTGCGTCGCCCTGCCGAGGTCCTCCAGAGCGTGCGACAGCGCGGGCGGCGCGGGGGAGTCCGCACCGCGTCCGTCGACGCCGTGGTGGCCCGCGTGGGCCGACGCCGCGGCGCCGTGCCCCGAGTGCCCGGCCATCGCCGAGTGGGCCGAGCGTGAGGCCGCCGGCCCGCCCCCGCCCTCGGCGATCTGCCGTACCTTCACCTTGATCGTCTTCTGCTCGTCCGCCATGCCGAACAGGTCACGGTAGGTCTTCGCCACGGAGACCTTGGCGATGTAGTCGCCGGGAGGCAGATCGGCCGGCTGTGATGCGCCGCCCCGGCTCGTGTTGGCCGCCCAGCCGTTCTCGACGCCCCACACGGAGCCGAGCGTGAAGGGGTTCCTGGGGCATTCCTCGGGATACTTCGAGGTGGCCGGCGCGTCCGGCCGGATCCGTCCGGCCGCGCTGTTCGGGCAGAACGCCTGCGTGGTGTCCAGCACCTTCGCGCCGGACGCCTTGCTGATCGTCACCTTGAGGAAGCCCGGCAGGCCGGAGAAGTCCTTCACCAGACCCGCCGGAAGGGGCTTGGTCCGCGTCTTCTTCCCCTCGTGGATGATCTGCGCGGCGGTCACGGGCTTCTTGTAGGACGGGCGCGTCACCTTGAACTCCAGCGGCCCCCCGTCGACCGTGACGTACGTCCCGAGGTCCAGAGAAACCCCGGGCTCGCCCTCCCAGCGGTCGAGTGTCACGGAGCTGGAGGCGGCGATCAGCTTGAGCTTGGGTGCGGTGGTCGTCGGCGCCGCTTTGGCGAGCGGAGCGGCCCCGGTCCCGGCAGCGACCGCGGTGAGTGCCGCGGCGACGGCCGCTGTACGGCGTAGGCGGGTACCAGAGGATATGGGATGTCTGGTCATCGGTTCCTCGTCTGCGAGTGCCACGATGGCATCGGACTGGTCAGAGCCCACGGCCGACCGGCCGGGCACGCCCCCGACGTGCCCGCTCCCCCAGGTGTGGTCCGGTACGACCTGTGTGGCCTGTGAGAGCTGAGCAGGGGTGTCCTGGTTGCTCGCGGCAGGCAGGCGCTGAAACGTTGGCCGAAAAGCGGCCGCGGCCCGTCTGCGGACCGTCCACGGGCAAGTCGGATCCCGGTGATCCCCGGCTGTCCGGAACAGGCCCGGGACGGCGACTACGCTGGACGTCGATCCGTCCCCCGTCCCAGGAGTGAAATGGCCGTCAACCTCGTCAATGTCGAGGCAGTCAGCAAGGTGTACGGAACACGTGCCCTGCTGGACAAGGTCTCCCTCGGCGTGTCCGAGGGAGACCGCATCGGCGTCGTCGGCCGCAACGGCGACGGCAAGACCACCCTCATCCGGATGCTCGCCAAGCTGGAGGAGCCCGACACGGGACGGGTCACCCAGAGCGGCGGGCTGCGGCTCGGGGTGCTCACCCAGCACGACTCCCTCGACCCCGAGGCAACCGTCCGGCACGAGGTCATCGGCGACCTCGCCGACCACGAGTGGGCGGGCAACGCCAAGATCCGTGACGTACTCACCGGGCTCTTCGGCGACCTGCACCTGCCGGGCTTCGAACAGGGCCTCGACACCGTCATCGGGCCGCTCTCCGGCGGTGAGCGCCGCCGGATCGCGCTCGCCAAGCTGCTCATCGCCGAGCAGGACCTGATCGTCCTCGACGAGCCCACCAACCACCTCGACGTGGAGGGCATCGCCTGGCTGGCGAAGCATCTGCAGGCGCGCCGCTCGGCGCTCGTCTGCGTCACCCACGACCGCTGGTTCCTCGACCAGGTCTGCACGCGGATGTGGGACGTCCAGCGCGGCGCGGTGCACGAGTACGAGGGCGGCTACAGCGACTACGTCTTCGCGCGCGCCGAGCGCGAGCGCATCGCGGCGACGGAAGAAGTCAAGCGGCAGAACCTGATGCGCAAGGAGCTCGCCTGGCTGCGGCGCGGCGCTCCGGCCCGTACCTCCAAGCCGCGTTACCGCATCGAGGCCGCGAACGAGCTGATCGCCGATGTGCCGCCGCCGCGCGACACCTCTGAGCTGAGGAAGTTCGCCAACGCCCGCCTCGGCAAGACCGTCTTCGACCTGGAGGACGTGACCGTCCAGGCAGGCCCGAAGGTGCTGCTGAAGCACCTCACCTGGCAGCTCGGCCCCGGCGACCGTATCGGCCTCGTCGGAGTGAACGGCGCCGGCAAGACCTCGCTGCTGCGCGCCTTGGCGGACGCGGCCCGCAGCGACGGCGACAAGCAGCCCGTCGGCGGCCGCGTCATCGTCGGCAAGACCGTGAAGCTGGCCTACCTATCCCAGGAGGTCGGCGAACTCGACCCGGCCCTGCGGGTACTAGAGGCCGTGCAGCAGGTACGCGACCGGGTCGACCTCGGCAAGGGCCGCGAGATGACCGCGGGCCAGCTGTGCGAGCAGTTCGGCTTCACCAAGGACAAGCAGTGGACGCCGGTGGGTGACCTCTCCGGCGGTGAGCGGCGCAGGCTGCAGATTCTGCGGCTGCTGATGGACGAGCCGAACGTCCTCTTCCTCGACGAGCCCACCAACGACCTCGACATCGAGACGCTGACCCAGCTCGAGGACCTGCTCGACGGCTGGCCGGGCTCGATGGTCGTCATCTCGCACGACCGCTTCTTCATCGAGCGGACGACGGACCGGACGTTCGCGCTGCTCGGCGACGCCACGCTGCGGATGCTGCCGCGCGGTATCGACGAGTATCTGGAGCGCAGGCAGCGGATGATCGAGGCCGCCGTGCCGACGCCGGCGCCCGCTTCGGCCGCGGGGGAGAAGCCGGCGGCCAAGTCGTCGGGCGACGCCCGCGCGGCGAAGAAGGAACTGCAGAAGCTCGAGCGGCAGCTGAACAAGATCTCCGACCGGGAGACCAACCTGCACGCCCAAATCGCCGATAACGCCACGGACTTCGGGAAGGTGGCGAAACTGGATGCGGAGCTGCGTGAACTGATCGTCGAGCGCGATGAGTTGGAGATGCGCTGGCTCGAACTCGCCGAGGAGGCGTAGAGAAGCCGTGCAGAGCGCGTAACAACCGCATCACGGGCCGGTCCTCCCTTGGGAACAGGGGCGGACCGGCCCCTTGTTCGAGTGGGGCCGAGTGATAGAAAGAAGCCCGCTCGACTGACCTGAAACAGCAGAATCCATGGCCAAATCGCTCCCTTCCGGAGCAAACGCTCGCCGGAGCTGCGCGGGAGACCGGCTCGAGCGGTAGGCCGCACCAAGGGGGAAGTACCGCATGACGCAGCCGCCCGGCCAGCAACAGCCGCAGGGTGGCTCAGGCGTTTCCCAGGACTCGCGGCACGGGTTTCCTCAGCCGCCGGCCCAGCCTCCGCGGATGCCGCCCACGCAGCCCGGCTGCGGCTACCCGCAGCGGGCTTCCGGTCCGCCGGGTCCGTACGACCGGCCGCCCCGCCCCTGCGGTCAGCAGCCGGGGCCGTACAGCGGCTACTTGACCGAGCCGCAGTACCCGGGCGCACCCACCCCGCCCGGCGGTGGCTCCGGCTTCTTCAGGGGCGGGCCCTCGGCGCGGCTGTCGCGGTCCGAGATCGGGGCCGGCTTCACCGAACCGCGGACGGTGTATGCGGACGGCCGCTACTTCCTCACCGCTACCAGTGTCAGCGCGCTCAAAGATGCCGAGGAGAGGGAGACGAAAACACTGATGGCCTTCGGCAAGTGACCGCGTTCTGAGTCATTCGGACATCCCAACTCCTTCTCCCATCTCCCCATTTCCAGAGGTAAACACTCATGACACAGCCGCCGAACCAGCCGCCGCAGCCGCCTAACCAGCCTCCCCAGGGAGGCTTCGGGGCTCCTCAGCCGCCCGCGCAGCCGCCGCAGATGCCGCCCGCCCCGCAGGGGCCGCCGCCGCAGATGCCGCCCGCGCCGCCGGCCGGCGCACCGGCTCCGGGTTACGGATATCCGCAGCAGCAGCAGCCCGCCCAGCCCGGTTACGGCTACCCGCAGCAGGCCCCCGGCCAGCCGGGCCCGTACAGCCAGCAGCCCGGCCCGTACCAGCAGCCCGGCCCGTACGGCCAGCAGCCGGGTCCCTACGGCGGCTACCCGGCCCAGCCGCAGTACCCGGGCGCGCCCACCCCGCCAGGGGGCGGCGGTGGCATCGGCGGCTTCTTCAAGGGCAAGCCCGGCGCCATCGTCGGCGCGGCCGTCGCCGCGCTGCTGGTGATCGGCGGCGGCACCTACTTCGCCCTCAGCGGCGGTGACGACGAGAAGAACGACAAGCAGAACGTCAGCAAGAGCGACGACCCCAAGCCGCAGGGCTCGGAGTCCGTCGACCAGGGCGACGGCAGCGGCGACGGCCGCGAGGCCAACGACGACCTCAACGCCGGGCGCAAGCCCGGCGAGGCGAAGGTCCTGTTCCTGACGAAGAACGATGTCGACCTGCCGCGCAACGGCGCCGAGGTGTTCGGCCCGTGGGTCGTCGGCGACACCGTCGTCAAAGGCATGTACAAGGAGGTCGTCGGCTATTCGGCGACCGACGGCAAGAAGAAGTGGAGCCTGCCGCTCGGCACCGAGATCTGCTCCGCGCCCGCGCAGACCTCGGCCGACGGCAAGATCGTCGTGGGGGTCAAGGACGGCCTCACCGAGAGGTCCAAGTGCCTCAATCTGCAGATGATCGACCTCAAGACCGGCAAGGCGGGCTGGAAGAAGCCGATTCCCAAGGCCAGTGGCGCCTTCAGCTCGCTCTCCGACTTCACTCTGTCGATCAGCGGCAACACCCTCGCGGCGGGCGGTACCGGAAACTCCTACGGCTTCTCGATGGCCGACGGCAAGCAGCTCTTCAAGGGACCCACGGACGGCTGCAAGCCGTTCGCCTTCGCGGGCGGCCCCAAGCTGATCGCCGCGGCGAGCTGCCCGACGTCGGACTACGACAAGCCCAAGCAGCAGCTGTCGGAGGTCGACCCGGCCACCGGTAAGGCCAAGTGGACGTACAACACTCCGGTCGGCTGGGAGATCGACAAGGTCTACTCGGCCAGCCCGCTGGTCATCTCCCTGACGCAGCGTGAGCCGAAGAAGTGGTCCATCGTGGCGCTGAAGGACAACGGCACGGTGCGCTCGCAGATCGACGGCGGCAAGGACAAGTTCCAGCCGCGTTGCGGCGGTGGGTTCGTGGTCTTCGGCCAGAACCTCGAGGGCTGCACCGGCGTCGCCGCCGACGCGAGCACGTTCTACATGGCGACCGAGCCCGCCCGGGCCGGCGGGGCCAACGAGGTCGTCGCGTTCAGCCTCGACACCGGCAAGCCCAAGTGGCGTTCGCCCGCAGGCGGCGACACGTCGATGACGCCGCTGGGCATGCAGGACGGGAACGTACTCGTCTACAAGGGAGCGTCGTACGACAAGGGCGGTGCGGTCGCGACGATCGCGCCGACGGGTGGCGCGCCGAAGGTGCTGCTGCAGCACCCGGCCTCGACCGCCGAGATCGAGAACTCCTTCTACTCCGCCAAGATGGTCTTCGCGGACGGCCGGTTCTTCCTCGCCAGCGGCCGCGTCAGCGCCAGCAATGACGCGGAGGAGAAGGAGACGAAGACCATGATGGCCTTCGGCAAGTGACCGCGTGCTGAGTCCGTCAGACAAAACTCCCGTTCTTCAGAGGTAAGTACGCCATGACGCAGCCACCACCCCCACCGAACCAGCCACCGAATCAGCCGCCGGGACAGCCGCCGCAGGGCGGGTTCGGTGCTCCGCAGGATCCGCCCCCCGGCGGCTTCGGAGCCCCGACGCCGCCTCCCGCGCAGAACCCTTCGTACGGCTACCCGCAGCCGCAGCCGCAGCCGCCCGCCCAGCCGTCGCAGGGCCAGCCCGGTTACGGCTATCCGCAGGCGCCGGGCCAGGTGCCCGGTTACGGCTACCCGCAGGCGCCTCCGGCCGGAGCGCCGCCGGCCCAGCCGGGCTACGGCTACCCGACCACGCCCATGCAGCCGCAGTACATGCAGCCTCAGCCCGGCGGCAGTGGCGGCGGTGGCGGCAAGAAGCTGAGCACGCAGATGCAGATCATCATCGCGGCGTCCCTCGCCGTGGTGCTGATCGTCGTCGGCGGCATCTGGTTCGCCTCCAAGGACGACGGCGGCGGCAAGACGGACGACAGCAAGAGCAGCTCGGGCGGCAGTTCCCAGGGCCCCAACGGCGGTTCCACCGGCGGCGGGAAGGCCGCCGACGGCGCCGGCAAGGAGCAGGCGCCCGCGAACATCCACTCCAAAGTGGCCTTCCAGCTGCCGGAACCCGCGCGCACCGACCTCACGAGCGTCAAGGGTTCCTGGGTCACCGACAAGGCCTACGTCAAGCCAGGGGTCAACTCCCTTGTCGGCTACGACGCGGCCAAGGGCACCCCGCTGTGGACCCTCCCGCTCGCGGGCCAGATCTGCGCGGCTTCCCGGCACCTCTCCGAGGACAACAAGGCCGCGATCGTCTTCGAGGCCGCCAAGCGGACTCCGCCGAAGAACTACCAGCCGTGCACCGAGGTCGGCGTCGTCGATCTCGGCACCGGCAAACTGCTGTGGAGCAAGTCCGTCACCGGCGCCTCCAGCGGTGACGGCAAGGTCAATTTCACCGAGGTCACCCAGAGCGGTACCACGGTCGCCGGGGGCGGCACCGACGGCGGCGCGGCGTTCGACCTCAACAGCGGCGCCGTCCGCTGGAAGCCCACGGCCAATGCCGAGGGCTGCTACGACATGGGGTACGGCGGGGGCCCGGCGCTCGTCGCCGCCCGCAAATGCGGTTCGTACGACAACCCGCAGGTCATCATCCAGGGCCTGAACCCGGCCAACGGCACCCCGCTGTTCTCGTACAAGATGCCGCCCGGCGTCGGCTACGCGAGCGTCATCTCCACCAAGCCACTGGTCGTCGCCGCAGACGTCGGCGACACCGGTTCGGGCGGCATCTCGGACTTCTTCTCGCTCGACGACAAGGGTGCGCTGCGCGCCAAGATCTCGGCGACGGGTGACAAGTTCCAGGCCAGGTGCGGCTCCACCGAGGTCGAGACCTGCCAGAAGGCCGTCGTCGGAAACGGCAGGCTCTACCTGCCGACCGCGGACCACGAGGGCACGGGCGAGTACGGCGACACCAACGAGATCGTGTCCTACGACCTCGCCACCGGAAAGCCCACCAGCGACCGTGCGGACGCGGGCGACCGCTACACGATGTTCCCGATCCGGATGGACGGCGGCAACATCATCGCGTACAAGTGGCCTCCCTACGACAAGGGCGGCCAGATCGTCAGCATCGACGGCAGCACCTTCAAGCAGACGGTGCTGATGGACAATCCGGCCGACAAGGCGGTACGGGAGGCGGAGACCAGCTTCTCCACGGACTTCGCCGAGTACCGCTATGCGAACGGCCGCCTGTACGTGGGCGCGGTCCTGATGAGCAAGCCGTCGTCGTCCTCGTCCTCGTTCGGGAAGAAGTACCTGGCTGTCGCCTTCAGCACGGCGGACTGATCTCCGACAGGGCGCATGCCGCACGCGGCACAATTCCGGCCAGTGGCCCGGTACATCGGTTCTCCGATGTACCGGGCCACGGTCATGACAAGCGCTGTTGTGGCCCTGTTTGGCGAAGAATTCGGCATTCTGGGGGGCTTCTGCCGAGTTAGGGGCGCGCCACGTCGAACAAGCGTGTAGCTTGCCGGGTCAGGAGGGCCGGGGGGCCAGCTCGCGGGGATGGGGGTTGCTCGATGGGCGTGCGGCTCGTAGTGGTCGATGATCACCGACTGCTCGCCGAGGCACTCGCCTCGGCCTTGAAGCTGCGTGGGCACCGGGTGCTCGCGGCGGCCGCTCCCGCGGCCGGGGCGGCCGAGCTGGTGGTGGCCCGAGCGCCCGAGGTGTGCCTGATGGGCACGGCGACACCCGCGGAACCGGGCGCCTTCGACCCGATCGTGAAGATCAAGCGGGAGCGCCCTCAGGTGGCTGTGGTGGTCCTCGGCCCGGTGCCGAGCCCACGGGGGATCGCCGCGGCCTTCGCGGCCGGCGCCTCCGGCTACGTACGTCACGATGAGCGGATCGAGGGCGTCGAGCGGGCGATGGTCAAGGCGCGGGCGGGCGAGGCGGTGGTGGCTCCGCAGCTGCTGCAGGGCGCGTTCGCCGAGCTGCTCAACCCGGCCGCGCAGCCGGATGACGAGGGCCAGCGACTGCTGCACCTGCTCACTCCGCGCGAGGTCGAGGTACTGGTCAGGGTCGCTGAGGGCGAGGACACCCGGCTGATCGCGGCCGGGATGGGGATAGCCCCGAGCACGGCTCGTACGCATGTGCAGCGGGTGCTGATGAAACTGGGAGTGGGCTCCCGGCTGGAGGCGGCGGCGTTGGCGGCGCGCACCGGACTGCTGGACCGGGCGACGACCGTCTCGTCGCCGGGACCGGCGGCGGAGTAGGCGTTACGCGTCCTCGGGGGATCTGCGTCCTCGGGTCTGCGTCCTCGGGTCCGTGGCCTCGGAGTCTGTGGTCGCGGGGTCTGTGGTCGCGGGGTCTGTGGCCCTCGGACTTGGGCGCGGCGTAGAGCGTGCCGAGGGCGATCAGGAGCGCGCAAGACGAATAGCGCGCAGGACGAATAGGGGCGACGATCGCCGAGGCGCGGCCCGCGCCGCCCTTCCGGAGATGTCCAGCGCCTTCCTGATGGCTGTTGGCCCTGGTCGCCGCCGTCCCCGTACCGAAGACCGGTACGGCCGGCCCCGGTTCTCACCCACGGTTCGCCTGTTTCACCCAGGGTTGAAATGTCCTAAGTAAGCGCATGCTGCATGCCCATTGACGACGACTGTTGGCTTGTGATTTGTTATGTGCGGTTCTGTTTGCTGGGAGGCTGAGGGAGCTCCAGAGTGAAGAAGACGTCGACCCGGCTCGCCGACGGTCGTGAGCTGCTCTACTACGACTCCCGCGATGACGCCGTACGCGACGCCGTCGACCTGCGGCCGCTCGACCCGATCTCCACCATCTCCGAGGTCCGCCGCGACCCGCTGCTCGGCGACTCGGTCGCCATCGCCTCGCACCGTCAGGGCCGCACCTACCACCCGCCGGCCGACGCATGCCCGCTCTGCCCGTCCAGGGACGGCCGCCTCAGCGAGATCCCGGCCGCCGACTACGACGTCGCCGTCTTCGAGAACCGCTTTCCGTCCCTGGCCGGCGACTCCGGCCGCTGCGAGGTCGTCTGCTTCACCTCCGACCACGACGCGTCGTTCGCCGACCTCGGAGAGGAACAGGCCTCGCTGGTGCTGGAGGCCTGGACCGACCGCACCGCCGAGCTCGCCGGACTTCCACAGGTGGAGCAGGTCTTCTGCTTCGAGAACCGAGGCGCCGAGATCGGGGTGACGCTGGGGCACCCGCACGGCCAGATCTACGCGTACCCCTTCGTCACCCCGCGCACCGCGCTGATGCTGCGCTCGGCCGCCGGACACCGGGCGGAGACCGGCCGCAATCTTTTCGACGACCTTGTCGCGCGCGAGCGTGAGCAGCGCGTACGGGTGGTGCTGGAGGGCCGGCACTGGGTCGCGTTCGTGCCGTATGCGGCGCACTGGCCGTACGAGGTGCATCTGTACCCGCTGCGGCGCGTGCCGGACCTGCGGGCGCTGGACGACGCGGCGCGCACAGAGTTCCCACAGATCTATCTGGAACTGTTGAGGCGCTTCGACCGGATCTTCGGTGCGGGCGAACCGCCGACGCCGTACATCGCGGCATGGCACCAGGCGCCCTTCGCAGATGCCGGCCGGAGTGACTTCGGACTCCATCTCGAGCTTTTCACCGTCCGCCGGGCTTCCGGCAAGCTCAAGTTCCTCGCGGGTTCCGAGTCCGGTATGAGCGTGTTCATCAATGACGTGCCGCCGGAAACCGCGGCTGAGAGACTGCGAGAGGTAGCGAGCGAGTGAGCAGCATGCCGCAGAAGAAGTACCTTGTCACCGGCGGTGCGGGATACGTCGGCAGCGTGGTGGCGCAGCATCTGCTGGAAGCCGGCCACCGGGTGACCGTGCTCGACGACCTCTCGACCGGGTTCCTGGAAGGGGTTCCGGCGGACGCCGAGTTCATCGAGGGCCGGATCCAGGACGCGGCCAAGTGGCTGGATTCCTCGTACGACGCGGTGCTGCACTTCGCGGCCTTCTCGCAGGTCGGCGAGTCGGTGGTCAACCCCGAGAAGTACTGGACGAACAACGTCGGCGGGACCACGGCGCTGCTTGCCGCCATGCGGTACGCGGGTGTCCGCAAGCTGGTCTTCTCGTCCACCGCGGCGACGTACGGCGAGCCGGTCTCCACACTGATCACCGAGACCGACCCGATGGCTCCCACCAGTCCGTACGGCGCATCCAAGCTCGCCGTCGACCACATGATCACGGGCGAGGCCGGGGCGCACGGCCTCGCGGCCGTGTCCCTTCGGTACTTCAACGTGGCGGGCGCGTACGGCCCGTCGGGGAACATCATGTGCGGCGAACGCCACGACCCCGAGTCGCATCTCATCCCGCTGGTGCTGCAGGTCGCCCTCGGCAAACGCGAGTCCATCTCGGTGTTCGGTGACGACTACCCGACCCCGGACGGCACCTGTGTCCGCGACTACATCCATGTCGCCGACCTCGCCGAGGCGCATCTGCTCGCGCTGGACGCGGCGACCGCCGGCGAACACCTGATCTGCAACCTCGGCAACGGCAACGGCTTCTCGGTCCGCGAGGTCATCGAAACCGTACGCCGGGTCACCGGCCATCCGGTCCCGGAGGTCGTGGCCCCGCGCCGCGGCGGCGACCCGGCGGTGCTCGTCGCCTCGGCGGCCACCGCGCACAGACGCCTGGGCTGGCAGCCGAGCCGCGCGGACCTGGCGGGCATCGTCTCGGACGCCTGGGCCTTCGCCCGTGGGAGGGAGAACGCGTCATGAGGGACGGTGTGTGGGCGGCCCCCGGCCGGGTGAACCTGATCGGTGAACACACCGACTACAACGACGGTTTCGTGCTGCCCTTCGCGCTGCCGCACACCACGGTCGTCACTGCGGCGCGCCGCGACGACGGCGTACTGCGACTGCACTCGGCGGATGTCGGGGGCGGACCGGTCGAACTGCGCGTAGGCGACCTCGCACCGGGCCGGGGCCCGGGCGGCTGGACCGACTACCCGGCGGGCGTCGTCTGGGCGCTGCGCGAGGCGGGCCACGCGGCCGGCGGCGCGGACCTGCACTACGAGTCCACCGTACCCACGGGCGCCGGCCTCTCCTCCTCCGCGGCGCTCGAGGTCGTCACGGCTCTCGCGCTGAACGATCTGTACGAACTGGGCCTGGAGCGGTGGCGGATGGCCCGGCTGTGCCGGCGCGCCGAGAATGTCTACGTCGGCGCGCCCACCGGGATCATGGACCAGACGGCCTCGGCGTGCTGCACGGCCGGACACGCGCTGCACCTGGACACCCGGGACCTGTCCCAGCGCCAGATCCCCTTCGATCCGGCGGCGCTGGGACTGGAACTCCTGGTCGTCGACACGCGCGTCAAGCACGCCCACAGCGACGGCGAGTACGGCAGACGCCGCGCCGGCTGCGAGGCGGCGGCGGCGGCGCTCGGCGTTGCCGCGCTGCGGGACATTCCGTACGAGGGTCTGGCCCGGGCGCTGGACCGGCTGGACGATCCGCGGGTGCGCGCTCTGGTGCGGCATGTCGTGACCGAGGACCACCGGGTCGAGCGGGTGATCGGCCTCCTGCGGGCGGGCGAGGTGCGCGCCATGGGCCCGGTGCTGACGGAGGGGCATGCCTCGCTGCGGGACGACTTCCGGGTCTCCTGCCCGGAACTGGACCTGGTGGTCGGCACAGCGCTGGCGGCGGGCGCGCTGGGCGCGAGGATGACGGGCGGCGGCTTCGGCGGCTCGGTGATCGTCCTGTCGGATGTGCCGACGACGCCGACGGTCACGAAGTCGGTCCTGGAGGCGTTCGCGTCCGCGGGCCTCGCGGAACCGAGGATCTTCACGGCGACGCCTTCCCGGGGCGCCACGCGCCTGTCGTGAGCCGCCGGCCCGCTACGCCAGCCGCTTTGTGAGGATGAACTCCGTTGCCCCCGGGGGATAGTCCTCCACCCTGCCCACCACCGCGTACCCGCGTTTTCGGTAGAACTCCGGCGCCTGGAAGTCCCAGGTCTCCAGGCGTGCGTACAGGCACCCCCGGTCCTCCTTCGCCGTCCGTTCCGCCTCGTCCAGCAGCCGCGTGCCGAGGCCCGTGCCGCGGTGGGTGTCCGCGACCCAGAGCAGATCCACCTGGAGCCAGCGTCCCCAGGTGAGTGCCGTCAGTCCGCCCGCCGGCTCGGCCGTGCCCGGTTCCAGCGCCCAGACCTCCAGCGGCACTTCGTCGTCGTGCGGTGTACCCCGCAGCGCCCGCATCGCCGGTGACCGTCCCGTGTTGCTGCTGTCCAGCCGCTCACCGAGCAGCATCCGCCGATCTTTGTCGACTTCTGTCTCAATACGAAACATGTGGCACACCCTAAACACCCTGGCCAGTCAGTTCTGCAAATAACCTTCCGCTCCGGCCACCCATCCGTACGCTGATGCTCAGTACCGGTGGGGGCCGGTGCTGATCAGGGGGCGAGACAGTCGGGTACGACGCCCGGGGCGGGGTAGCAGTCACTGCGCGGCGGCGGCCGCGCGACCGCTGGATTACCCCAATTCCCGGGCGGCGTACCCGCACCGGTCCGTCTTCCGACACTGGGGGTGTCTGTGGTTCGTATCCGGGTCCTGGTGGTGGACGACCACCGCATCTTCGCCGAGTCACTCGCCGCCGCTCTCGCGGCCGAGCCCGATGTCGCCGCGGCCGGCAGCGGCCCCGCCGCGCTGCGGTGCCTGGAGCGGGCGGCCGCCGACGGCCGCAGATTCGATGTGATGCTGGTCGACGCCGACCTCGGCGCCCTCGCGGTGCCGGGCGGCCGTGCCGTCGCCCGTGCCGTGTCCGACAACGGCGAGGAGGGTCTCGTCGACGGTATATCCCTGGTCGCCGGCGTCCGCTCCGGCCAGCCCGCCGTCCGTACGGTCGTGCTCGCCGAGAAGGACGACCCGCGCCGCGCCGCGCTCGCACTCCAGGCCGGAGCCTCCGGCTGGGTCGCCAAGGACTGCTCGCTGCAGCGGCTGCTCGCGGTGATTCGGGGGGTGTTGAGGGACGAGACCCACTTGCCCCCGGCCCTGCTCACCGGCGTACTGCGAGAGCTGACCGCGGCCCGCAAGCACCGCACCGACAGTGAGCGGCTCGTCGAGTCCCTCACGCCGCGCGAGCGTGAGGTACTGCGCTGCATGGTCGCGGGGCTGGGGCGCAAAGCAGTGGCCGAGCGCCTTTTCCTGTCCCCGCACACCGTCCGTACGCATATGCAGAACGTTCTGGGGAAGCTGGGCGTGCACTCCACGCTCGCCGCGGTCGCTCTCGCGCGCCGCGCCGGCGTCGGTCCGGTCGACCTAGCCGGGGACGTTGTCGAACGGGGCGGTCAACTGGCGTAGCAGCGCGGCCAGTTCAGCCCGCTGGGCGCGTGACAGTTCGGACAGGATCGCGCGCTCCTGTGCGAGGAGCCCGGCCAGTGCCTGGTCGGCGCGGTCCCGCCCCTCGGGTGTGAGGCGCACCAGCACACCGCGCCGGTCGCTGGGGTCGGGCAGCCGCTCGACCAGGTCCTTCTTCGCGAGCCGGTCGATGCGGTTGGTCATGGTGCCTGAGGTGACCAGGGTCTGGGTCAGCAGCTGTCCCGGCGAGAGCTGATACGGAGCCCCCGCGCGCCGCAGCGAGGTGAGTACATCGAACTCCCACGGCTCCAGATTGTGCTCGGAGAAGGCGAGCCGACGGGCCCGGTCGAGATGGCGGGCGAGCCGGGAGACACGGCTGAGCACCTCGAGCGGTTCCACGTCGAGGTCGGGGCGCTCACGGCGCCATGCTGCGACCAGTCGATCGACCTCGTCCTCCATGTCGATCAGTGTAGAGGGTCTGTCGACGTGAAGTCTCTTGACATCAAGATATATTCGGGCGCAGGCTTGGGCATGGTCGGGCCGGAACCTCGTTCCGCTTCGGCACACCGTTCCTGCAAGGGGGCTCGAACATGCATTCCGCACCAACCTGGGATCCGCATCAGTACCTGCGCTACGCCGGGCACAGAACGCGCCCATTCGTGGATCTTCTCGCCCGAATACCCCGGCTGCCCAATGGCGACCGGCCCGCCCGGATAGCCGACATCGGCTGCGGCCCCGGCAATGTCACCGCGCTCATCGCCGACCGCTGGCCCACCGCCCACATCACCGGTTTCGACCTCTCTCCCGAGATGCTCGCGATCGCGGAGAAGGAGCACGCGGGCGCCACATCCGGCGGCGGCCGGCTGGACTTCCGGCCCGCCGATGCCGCGCACTGGACGCCCGACGAACCGTACGACCTGATCGTCTCCAACGCGGCACTGCAGTGGGTGCCGAACCATCCCGAGTCCTTCCCGGTCTGGATCGAGGGCCTCGCTCCCGGCGGCACCTTCGCCTTACAGGTCCCCGGCAACTTCACCTCCCCCAGCCACGCCCTCCTCGGCGAGCTCTGCGCCACCCCGCAGTGGCGCGCCCGGCTCGGCGACCGCGGGCGGCGCTTCGTCCATGTCCTGGATCCCGCCGACTACCTCGGCCGTCTGGTGGATCTCGGCTGCGAGACGGACGCCTGGGAGACCACATATCTCCAACTCCTCGCCGGGGAGGATCCGGTGCTGGACTGGGTGAAGGGTACGGCGCTGCGTCCGGTCCTCACCGAGTTCGGCGACGATGCCGCAGCCGCCGCCGAGTTCCTGGGTCAGTACCGCGACCTGCTCCGCAAGGCCTATCCCCCGGGTCCGCACGGCACGGTGTTCCCGTTCCGCCGGATCTTCGCCGTCGCACGGAAGAGGTACTGATGCTCACCGCCGTCGACCATGTCCAACTGGCCGCGCCGCCCGGCTCGGAGGACGCTCTGCGTGCGTACTACGCCGATGTCCTGGGTATGACGGAAATTCCCAAGCCACCGGTACTGGCGGCCCGCGGCGGCTGCTGGTTCCAGCAGGGTCCCGTCCAGCTCCATCTCGGCATCGAGGCGGACTTCCGGGCGGCCGGGAAGGCCCACCCCGGACTGCGGGTCACCGGCATCGGGGCGTACGCGGCTCGGCTGGAGGAGCGCGGCGCGAAGGTGGTCTGGGACGATGGCCTCCCCGGCCACCGCCGTTTCTACTCCGAGGACCCGGTGGGCAACCGGCTGGAGTTCCTGGAGCCGGTGTAGCGGCGGGTATGCGCGGACCGACGCGCACCACGGACGGCGAGGGGTTTTCCCTGGAGTAGGGCTTCAGGGAAGGCCCCTCGCCTTGGTGCGGTGCGACGTCAGCCGCTCAGAACGACTGCATCAGCCGCCGGACGGAGGCAGCCGGACCAATCGCTGGACAGCCGGCCGGATCAGCAGCCGCCGAGGCCCGCGAAGCGCGCGGTGATGGCCACGGTCTCGGAGTGCCAGTGGCCCGGCGCGTAGGTCTCACAGGGGCCGTCGGTGTGCCGGTCCCACTTGAAGTAGTAGCGGTACGTCCCACGGCTGCAGTTGTTGGTCACCCGCGTCGTCGTGGTGGCCCAGCTCGACGTGTTCTTGATGGTGATGCACGACGGTACGGCGGTGGCCTGGGCGGGCGCTGCGGCCGCCGGGGCCACGCCCATCACGCCGGCGATGGCTCCGGTGGCCATGAGAACGGCGGCAGGGCGCGCCAGTGACTTGAGGCTCTTGGGCATGCGGAATTTCCCCTCTTCTTCGGGTTGGTCGGACCCGCTCTCGGGTTGGTCGGGCCCGAGCGATGGCGAAGGTACGTCTGTTGCGAGGGGGGAAGAAAGAGTTCCGAATGGCCTTTGCGCAGTTCCATGGCCAATGGTCGAAAAAGCGGCCTGTGGAACGGCGGGTAAATGGCCTGTACAGAGCAGTGGTTGGCTGAATGCTGGTGGGGGGCAGGGGCCGGAAACAATCTCCGACTTCCGTGAACCGATCCGCCCCGCCCGTCCGATGAGGGGATGTGGCGTACGTGGAGGGGCAGCAACCCAGTGACGGGGAACTGCTGCGTGCAGTGGAGGACGGCGACAGCCGTGCCTTCGAGCTGCTCTACCGGCGTTACGAGCCGTGGTTGGTCGCCCGGCTCCAGTACCGGTGTCCTGATCCCGGCGTTGTCGACGACGTCGTACAGGAGACCTTCCTCGCCGTATGGCGGGGCACCGCGCGCTACCGCGAGGAGCCGGGCGCGGACGCGGCCGGCTGGCTGTGGCGCATCGGATCCCGTCGGCTCGTCGACATCCAGCGGGGACACGGCGCACGGCAGCGGCTGACCCGGGCACTCGGCCGGTTCCGGCACCAGGAACAGCCGTCCGCCGAGGACGAGGTGCTGCACGGCATCCCGCACGGCGAACTCGCGTACGCCCTCGAGAAGTTGCCGGCGGAACTCAAGGCGGTGCTGCAGGCCACCGTGGTCGACGGCCTCACCACCGCCGAGGCCGCGAAAGTGCTGCGGATTCCGGCAGGCACCGTCAAAACCCGTGCGATGAGGGCACGCCAGCGGCTCCGGAAGGAGCTGGCATGAGCGGATCGGAAAAGGACATGAGGGGCGCAGGAGAGGAGCAGGCGATGACTTCCCCGTGGGACACCGGCAGCCGGGGGAGCGCAGCACGTCCCCTGCCGCACAGCGGCGTGCACCTTCCGGACGCCCTGCTGCGTGACTACACCGCCGGGGAGCTCGGCCCGCCCGCTCTCGCCGGCTCCGAAGGGCATCTGGCACGGTGCGCGCACTGCCGGGCACGGCTCGCCGCGTACGCCGACACCTCGCGCACCGAGGCCGGCTGGGCACGGTTGTCCATCGCCAAGGACGTGCCCCGGCCGGGGCCCGCGGAGCGTGCGCTGCACCGGCTGCGGGTACCCGGCCACACGGCACGGCTGATCACCGCGACACCCGCACTGCGCCGTTCCTGGCTCACGGCAGCCGTGGTCACGCTGCTGCTCGCCCTGGTCGTGGCCAGGCTGGGGCACGCGGCCTCCGCCTCGCTGCCGTTCTTCGTGGTGGCGCCCGCGCTGCCGGTGATCGGAGTCGCCCTCTCCTTCGGCCCCCGCAGCGACCCGATGTACGAGATCACCCTCGTCACCCCTGTGTACGGCCTGCGGCTGCTGATGCTGCGCACGGTCGCCGTGGTCACCACGGCCATGGTCCCCACCGCCGCCGCTGCGGTGGCGCTGCCCGGGCCCGCCCTGGAGACGCTCGGCTGGCTGCTGCCCTCCCTCGCGCTGACCTCGATCACGCTGGCGCTGTCGGCGCGCATCGACCCCACCGCGGCGGCCGGCGTCGTCGGCGGGGCCTGGACACTCTGCCTGCTGGCGGCCTTCGGGCCCGTACAGGACGCGCTGCTCAGCGCCACCGGACAACTGTCCGCGGCCGGAGTGCTCGCCGCCGCCACCGTCTCCATCACCCTGACCCGCACCCGGTACGACCGGGACACCCAGCACGCACGCGCGTGAACCGGAAGGACATCCCGATGACCCCAGCCGCGGTCACCGTCCGCGAACTCGAAGTGAACTACCGGAGCTTCAGGGCACTGGCCGGGGTGTCCTTCACCCTGGGAGCCGGCGTGACCGGGCTCTTGGGCCCGAACGGCGCCGGCAAGACGACCCTGTTGCGGACGCTCGCCACCGCGGCGCTGCCCGACGGCGGCGACATCTCGGTGCTCGGCAAGGACCCGCGGACGCCCGAGGGGCGGCTCGGGATCCGGCGCCGCCTCGGCTATCTGCCGCAGGACCCCGGCTTCCACCCGGCCTTCACCGCCTTCGAGTTCGTCGACTACGTCGCCATCCTCAAAGAGCTGACCGACCGCGCCGCCAGGCACCGCGAAGTCCTGCGCGTGCTCGACGCGGTCGGGCTGCCGGGCCGGCGCGGCAAGAAGATCAAGCAGCTCTCCGGCGGTATGCGCCAGCGGGTCGCGCTGGCCGCGGCCCTCGTCGGCGACCCCGAATTCCTCATCCTGGACGAGCCGACCGTCGGCCTCGACCCCGAACAGCGGCTGCGGTTCCGGGAGCTGATCGCCGACCTCGGCGACGGCCGCACCGTACTGCTGTCCACCCACCAGACCGAGGACGTCGCCGCGCTCTGCCGCCGCGTCGTCGTACTGGACCACGGCACCGTGAAGTTCGACGGCGAGCCGCCGGCGCTCGCGGCCGTCGCCGCCGGCCGCGTATGGAGCAGCGCCGAACGGGACCCGCGGGCCCTCGCGGGATGGCGCACCGGAGTCGGAACCGTGCGGAACATCGGCACCGCTCCCTCCGGCGCTCCCCTCCTCGAACCCACGCTGGAGGACGGCTACCTGCTGCTCCTCGACGCCACCGCCCAGAAGGAGCACGCGGCATGACCGTCGTCGGCGATGCCCGCCGGGGCCACGCGGACCGGGCGGCGGCCCCGGCCGGGCGGAACGGGACGAGCGGTGCGGTCCTCGCGCTGGCCCGCGTGGAAACGCTGTGCCTGCTGCGCCACCCGGCGATGCTCGGCGCCCTGGCCGGCTATCTCGCGCTGTGGGGCTACGCCCTGGCGACCGGGGACGCGGCGAACCGCTACCCGGTCCTGCAGGACAGCTCCCGCTACATCCAGCTGCCGACCCTGCTGCTCGCCGCCGGCACGCTGCTCGCCGCCGACTTCGGTGTGCTGCGGGCCGTCCGCCACGGCGTGGAGCCCGTGTACGAGGTGCTGGTCGTCGGCGCCCGCGGCCGCGGCCTCGCCCATCTGCTGGCGGTGCTCCCCGCGGCCCTGCTCTGCGCGGGCCTCAGCCTCGCCAGGATCGGCCACCTCGCCGCCAAGCCGGGAGCCGTCGGCACCGTCCAGTGGCTCGAGGTGGCGACCGGCCCCGCCGTGGTACTCCTCGCCGGGGTCCTCGGGGTGCTGCTCGCGCGCCTGTTCCCGACTCCCTCCGCGGCTTCGCTCGCACTGGCCCTGCTCGCGGTGTTCACCTTCATCGCCGCCGTCCAGAACACTGCCGGCTGGCGCTGGCTGGCCGTCGTCGCCATCGAGGACGAGTTCGCCCAGCCGCTGCCGTCGGCGCTGGTCGGCAGGCCGGCCGGACTGCACCTGCTGTGGCTGACCGGCCTGACCGCGCTGCTCGCCGCGTGCGCCCTGCTGCGGGGCCGGCCGGGCGCGGCGCCACAGCCGCCGCGCCGCGGCACGCGGCCGCTCTGGGCTGTGGCCGCCGTCGCCGCGGTCGTGGCCGTGGTCGCGGGCGCAGTGCAGATGCGGCCACTGCCGGACAGCGTCGTACGGGCCAGGGCCGACGTCACCGAGCACCCGGCCGCCGGCCAGCAGTGCGCGACCAGGGGGAGCGTCACCTACTGCGCCTTCCCCGAGTTCAAGGGGCGGGTGACCGAGTGGGACGGCGTGGTGCGCGGCGTTCTCGCCCGTACACCGCACGCCGTGGCCGACGCCCGCTACTCCGTACGCCAGCGGATCTTCCGGGACGGCATCGAGGCGCATGCCAACATGCCGCTGCCGTACGCCGCCTGGGACACCGACGACCGCAGGGAAGGGACGCCGGGCGCCGTTCCCGTCGGCACCTGGTGGAGCGCGGGCAATGCGGGACAGGACGCGGAGAGCGACGCGGTGGCCGAGTTCTCGGCGCTGTTCGCCTACCGCGTGGTGACGGGCACGCTGCCGCGGGGGGAGCGCGGGACCACCGTCTGCGGCGCCCGCGCCGTACTGACCCTGTGGCTCGCCGGGCAGGCCACCGGCGATTCCAGGGCCGCCCTCAAGGATCTTGTCGGCCGCACGACAGGAGGACTGAGCCTGCTGGTCCTCGAATCGGCAAGCGGACTCGACTTCGACGCCAGGGAACGGGAGTTCGCGCTGAAGCTGCTGGCCGAGCCGTCCGACCGGCTCGGTGAGCGGGTGAAGGCGTCGTGGCGCGAACTGACCGCGGCCGGGACCACCACCGACCGTGCCGCCGAGCTCCTTGGAGTACGCGCGCCCGCGCAGGTTCCGGCCGGCGAGCGGGCCTGCGCATGAGCACCCGAAGGCTGTGGCCGCTGCTCCTGCCGTACGCCCTGCGCTCCGCCCGGACGCTGCCGCTGCTGATCGCCGTGACGGCCGCGGTGCTGCTGCTGGGCGTCCCGGCCCTGGTCTCCGGCGGTATGCGGCTCGTCGACGTCGTCCTGCTGATCCGTTCCGCGGCCGTGCTGATCGCGGTGGGCGCGGCATTCCTGCTGGACGACCCGGCCGCCCGCACGACGGAAGTGGTGCCGACTCCGCGCTGGGTGGTGCACGGGCTGCGGATCTTCGTCGCGCTGCTCGGGGCGGCCGCAGGCTGGACGGCGGTGCTGCTCCTGGGTGCCATGGCGGTGAATCCGGACGAGCGGCCACTGCTCCCGCAGCCCGGCCTCACCCTGGAGGCGGCGGCACTGCTGACGATGGTGATCGCGCTTGCCGCCCTCGGGTTCCGGCTCAGCACGGGCAACGGCACCGGAGCGGGCACCGGCGGCGGTGCGCTGGCGGCACCGGGCGTGGTGATGTGCGTGATCGTGTCCGTGCTGCTGCCCCTGCCGGAGACCCTGGATCCGTTCGCCCAGCCGCTGTCGGCGGGATGGGATCCGTCGCGCCGCGTCTGGGCCCTGGTGCTGTGTGTCGCGGTCGTCGCGGCGGTGGCCCTGTGCCGCGAGAGGGCCCCCGGGCAGCGCGCCCTCGGCCTGCGCGCCCTCGGGCGGCGCGGCTGACGCCGCCTGTGCGCTCGCTCCGGGGCCGAGCCGGAGCCGGCGCGGCTCAGTCCCGGCGCGCTTCATTTTCGGCGCGGCTCAGTTCTTGCGGTGCCCTATCAACCGCGGCTTCGCCTCCAGGCTGCCCAGACCGTGCCAGGCCAGATTCACCAGATGCGCCGCGACCTCCGCCTTCTTCGGGCGGCGGGCGTCCACCCACCACTGGCCCGTCAGCGCGACCATGCCGACGAGCGCCTGCGCATAGAGAGGCGCGAGCTTCGGATCGAACCCGCGGGCCTTGAATTCCAGACCCAGAATGTCCTCGACCTGGGTCGCGATATCGCTGATCAGCGACGCGAACGTACCGGTCGACTGAGCGACCGGGGAATCGCGCACCAGGATGCGGAAACCGTCCGTGTACGTCTCGATGTAGTCGAGCAGCGCGAAGGCGGCCTGTTCCAGCAGCTCGCGCGGGTGCCCCGCGGTCAGCGCGCTCGTCACCATGTCCAGCAGCTGGCGCATCTCGCGGTCGACCACGACGGCGTAGAGGCCCTCCTTGCCGCCGAAGTGCTCGTACACCACCGGCTTGGAGACGCCGGCCTTCGCGGCGATCTCCTCGACCGAGGTGCCCTCGAAGCCCTTCTCGGCGAAGAGGCTACGGCCGATGTCCAACAGCTGTTCCCGGCGTTCCGCCCCCGTCATGCGGACGCGGCGGGCGCGCCGACTCCCCGAGGGCCGGTTCTTGTCCGTACTGCTGGTACCGCCGTCGATCGCCACGTGCTCAATCATGCCGCCTCGGCGGAGTCGTTCTGGCGCCGGGCGTCGATACGTGACGCATCCGGCCAGCGCACGTCGTACGCCCAGCCCAGCTGCTCGAACCAGCGGATCAGCCGGGCGCTGGAGTCGATCTGGCCGCGCAGCACGCCGTGGCGCGCGCTCGTCGGCTCGGCGTGGTGCAGGTTGTGCCAGGACTCTCCGCAGGACAGCACCGCCAGCCACCACACGTTGCCCGAGCGGTCGCGGGACTTGAAGGGGCGCTTGCCGACCGCGTGGCAGATGGAGTTGATCGACCAGGTGACGTGGTGGAGCAGGCAGACACGGACCAGGGAACCCCAGAAGAAGGCCGTGAACGCACCCCACCAGGACATCGTGACCAGGCCGCCGACCAGGGGCGGGATCGCGAGGGAGAGGATCGTCCAGTAGAGGAAGTCGCGGGAGATGCGACGGAGCGCGGGGTCCTTGATCAGATCAGGCGCGTACTTGTGCTGGGGCGTGCGCTCCTCGTCGAACATCCAGGCGATGTGCGCCCACCACAGGCCCTTCATCAGCGCCGGCACGGTCTCTCCGAAGCGCCACGGCGAGTGCGGGTCGCCCTCGGCGTCGGAGAACTTGTGGTGCTTGCGGTGGTCCGCCACCCAGCGGACCAGCGGGCCTTCGACCGCCAGCGAACCCATGACCGCGAGAGCGATCCGGAGAGGACGCTTCGCCTTGAAGGAGCCGTGGGTGAAATAACGGTGGAAGCCGATCGTGATGCCGTGGCAGCCGATGTAGTACATCGCCACCAGCAGGCCGATATCGAGCCAGCTCATACCCCAGCCCCAGGCCAGTGGCACAGCGGCGAGCAGTGCGACAAAGGGCACCGTGATGAACAGCAGCAGGGCGATCTGCTCGAGCGACCGCTTTTTGTCCCCGCCCAGCGTGGCGAAGGGGAGGTCGTCGGCTGCCGTCGGCTTGGGGGCGTCGTCCAGCAGATCCGGGCTTGTGGCCATGGGGGTCCCCTGTGGGGTGAGAGGTGGGGGCGGAAGAGTGAGGCTACGGGTGCGTAACCTACGCCATCGTAAGTATGGCAGGGCGCGGCCCGTCGGCAAGAGACCTGTGGATAACGTCAGGGAAATGGACACCTATCCTGGGTGTCGTCGGACAGCGCGGTCCGCAGCCTCCAGACCCCTCCAGACGTGCTCAAACACTGCAAGGAGCCGCACCTGTGAGCAGTGCCGACCAGACCCCCACCGCCAGCGCCGAGCTGCGTGCCGACATCCGCCGACTGGGCGATCTGCTGGGCGAGACCCTCGTCCGGCAGGAGGGCCCCGAGCTCCTCGAGCTCGTCGAGCGGGTCCGCGCCCTGACGCGCAGCGACGGTGAGGCCGCAGCCGAGCTGCTCGGCGACACCGACCTTGACACCGCGGCCAAGCTGGTGCGCGCCTTCTCCATCTACTTCCATCTGGCCAATGTCACCGAGCAGGTGCACCGCGGCCATGAGATGCGCGAGCGGCGGGCCGCCGAGGGGGGGCTGCTGTCCCGTACCGCGGACATGCTCAAGGACGCCGACCCCGAACACCTGCGCGAGACCGTCAGGAATCTGAACGTCCGGCCCGTGTTCACCGCGCACCCGACCGAGGCGGCGCGGCGTTCCGTACTGAACAAGCTGCGCCGTATCGCCGAGCTGCTCGAGACCCCGGTCATCGCTGCCGACCGGCGCCGGCACGATCTGCGGCTGGCCGAGAACATCGACCTCATCTGGCAGACCGACGAGCTGCGTGTGGTGCGGCCCGAGCCGGCCGACGAGGCGCGCAACGCCATCTACTACCTCGACGAGCTGCACTCGGGCGCCGTCGGCGACGTGCTGGAGGACCTGGCCGCCGAGCTGGAGCGGGTCGGCGTCGAACTGCCCGCGGGCACCAGGCCGTTGACCTTCGGCACCTGGATCGGCGGCGACCGCGACGGCAACCCCAATGTCACCCCCGCGGTGACCTGGGAGGTGCTGATCCTCCAGCACGAGCACGGCATCACGGACGCGATCGTGGTCATCGACCATCTGCGCGGGCTGCTCTCCAACTCCATCCGCTACGCGGGCGCGACGGAGGAGCTGCTGACGTCGCTGCAGACGGATCTGGAGCGGCTGCCCGAGATCAGCCCCCGCTACAAGCGGCTCAACGCCGAGGAGCCGTACCGCCTCAAGGCCACCTGCATCCGGCAGAAGCTCGTCAACACCCGCGAGCGGCTCGCCAAGGGCACGCCCCACGAGGCGGGCCGCGACTACCTCGGCACCGCCGAGCTGCTGCACGACCTCACCCTGATCCAGACGTCGCTGCGCGCACACCGCGGCGGCCTCTTCGCCGACGGCGTGCTGGACCGTACGATCCGCACCCTCGCGGCCTTCGGGCTGCAGCTCGCGACGATGGACGTACGCGAGCACGCCGACGCACACCACCACGCGCTCGGGCAGCTCTTCGACCGGCTCGGCGAGGAGTCCTGGCGGTACGCCGACATGCCGCGCGACTACCGGCAGAAGCTGCTGGCGAAGGAACTGCGCTCGCGGCGACCGCTGGCCCCGACGCCCGCGCCGCTGGATGCCGCCGGCGAGAAGACCCTGGGGGTCTTCCACACCGTCAGGGAGGCCTTCGAGCGCTTCGGGCCGGAGGTCATCGAGTCGTACATCATCTCGATGTGCCAGGGCGCGGACGACGTCTTCGCGGCGGCGGTGCTGGCGCGCGAAGCCGGTCTGATCGATCTGCACGCGGGCTGGGCCAGGATCGGCATCGTGCCGCTGCTCGAGACGACGGACGAGCTGAAGGCCGCGGACGTCATCCTCGACGCCATGCTCGCCGACCCCTCGTACCGCCGGCTCGTCTCGCTCAGGGGCGACGTCCAGGAGGTCATGCTCGGGTACTCCGACTCGTCCAAGTTCGGCGGCATCACGACGTCGCAGTGGGAGATCCACCGGGCGCAGCGGCGGCTGCGCGATGTGGCGCACCGGTACGGTGTGCGGCTGCGGCTCTTCCATGGCCGCGGTGGCACGGTCGGCCGCGGCGGCGGCCCCTCCCACGACGCGATCCTCGCCCAGCCGTGGGGCACGCTCGAGGGCGAGATCAAGGTGACCGAGCAGGGCGAAGTCATCTCCGACAAGTATCTGATCCCGTCGCTGGCCAGGGAGAACCTGGAGCTGACGGTCGCGGCCACGCTGCAGGCCTCGGCGCTGCACACGGCGCCGCGCCAGTCCGACGAGGCGCTGGCGCGCTGGGACGCGGCGATGGACACGGTGTCGGATGCCGCGCACGCGGCGTACCGGCGTCTGGTCGAGGACCCCGACCTGCCCGCGTACTTCTTCGCGGCCACCCCGGTGGACCAGCTGGCCGACCTCCACCTGGGCTCGCGCCCGTCCCGCCGGCCGGACTCGGGCGCGGGTCTCGACGGCCTCCGCGCCATCCCGTGGGTCTTCGGCTGGACGCAGTCGCGGCAGATCGTGCCGGGCTGGTTCGGCGTCGGGTCGGGGCTGAAGGCACTGCGCGAGGCGGGCCTGGACACGGTCCTGGACGAGATGCACGAGCAGTGGCACTTCTTCCGCAACTTCCTCGCCAATGTCGAGATGACACTGGCGAAGACCGATCTGCGGATCGCCCGCCACTACGTCGACACGCTCGTGCCCGAGCACCTGAAGCATGTCTTTGCCACGATCGAGGCGGAGCACGCGCTGACGGTACGGGAGGTCCTGCGGATCACGGGCGGCGAGCGGCTGCTCGACTCCAACCCCGCGCTGCAGCAGACGTTCGGCATCCGGGACGCGTACCTGGACCCGATCTCCTACCTCCAGGTCTCGCTGCTGGCCCGCCAGCGCGCGTCGGCGGAGCTCGGCGAGGAGCCGGACCCGCTGCTGGCCAGGGCGCTGCTCCTGACGGTGAACGGTGTGGCGGCGGGCCTGCGCAACACGGGCTGACGCCCGAGGTCCGATGCCTGACGGCTGCCCCGCGCCATCCGGCGCGGGGCAGCCGTCACGCCCGGGGGTTGCGCCCCGCACCGGCTGCCGGACAAGTCGCCGGTCCGGGATGCGGGGTGTCCCCGCCGGAGTTCCGGCGGGGACACCTTTCTCCGTGCTCCTCAGGGCTTTCTCAGTGCCGCTGGGCAGAGCGGCGACGGGCCAGCAGATAGCCGCCGCCCGTGACCAGCGCGGCCGCGAGCGCCGCGAGCATGCCGACGGGCGCGCCGTTGCCGGTCTCGGCGAGGTCGCCGGAGGTGCCGTCGGCGCTCGGGGCCGTGCTCGGCCTCGACTCGCCTGCCGCGGTCGCGGCCGGCGTGGACGGCTGCTCGCTCGGCTGCCGGCTCGGCTGCTCGCCCGGCTTGTCGCTCGCCGTGGCGCTCGGCTTGTCGTCCGGCTTCGAGTCCTCGCCCGCGCAGTCGGTCCAGAAGACCTTGTGCTTGGCCCGGCCGTGCTCGCCGTCGAAGTTCCAGAACAGCTTGTAGTGGCCGTCGGGCAGGCCCAGATCCGTGGACCTGCCGTGGCCGTCGCCGTCGAGTGTCAGCGAACCGGACTGGACCGTCTCGCCCTTGACATCGGCGGTCGGGGCCCAGGCCTCGATGTGCCAGTCGACCTGCTGACCGGCGTCGAACCCGAAGGCGTCGAGATAGAAGGAGCAGACGTGCGGCTCGTTCTTGCGGAGTTCGTCACCGGTCGTGGCGTCGTGGATTTTCACGGTGCCGTTGTCGCCGGGAGGGGTGGCTAGCGCGGAAGGAGCAGTCAGCAGCGAGAGCGCCGCTGCCGCCACCAGTGCGCCGGAGGACGTGAGAGTGCGCATGGGCAGTCCAACGTGAGAGAGGACGGATGCCGTGGGGGGCGGCTCAGCGTCCTGTGAACCCGCGAGCCGGTCAAGATACCTCGTGACGCATCCGTCCCAAGCACTGCCACTTGTCCCAATAGTCCCGGATAACGATCAGGTGAATGTGACGTTCCGGTACGGCGGTCGGGGCCTTCAGAGCGCGAAGAACGCACCCATCAGCAGCGCCCCGCCCGCCGCCGCCGTGGCCCAGGCCAGGCGCGTCAGCCGGAGTCCGCCGCCGATCACCAGGCCGGCCAGGACCAGCGCGCCGCCGAGCGGCAGCCAGGCGTACAGGGCGCCCGCCGTACCCGTCCGTACCGCCTCGTCCGTGCCGGGCTTCACCACGACCGCGAGCTTCGCGCCCTTGCGCACGGCGACCGATTTGTCGATGGTCACATGGGAGCGGGGAGCGGCCGTGTCCTCGGGCTCGTACGGGCCCGTGCAGGTCTCCTCGCCGCAGCTGGCGATCTTCAGGGTGCCGTGTTCACGGCCCTTGGCCAGCAGTACGTGCTGGGCCGTGCCCCAGGACGACCAGACGCCGGCGGCAAGCAGCAGCGCGGCGACACAGGACATGGCGGCCCGCCGGCCGTAAAGGAGCATGCGAGTCCCGGCGCTTCGGGAGTGTCCCCTGGAAGTGAGGTGCATGGGCGGCGATCCTTGGCCATGCAAGCGCGCTCGGTCAACTTGCCGCCTGGTTTTATCAGGAGTTGTACGTACTTTGAGCCCGCTCCAGGCCCTCGGTCACCAGACACTCCACCGCATCCGCCGTGCGGTCCACGAGATACCCGAGCTCCTTGCGCTCCGTGGACGAGAAGTCCTTGAGCACAAAGTCCGCCACCTGCATCCGGCCCGGCGGACGGCCGATCCCGAACCGCACCCGGTGATAGTCCGCGCCCATCGACTTGGTCATCGACTTCAGACCGTTGTGCCCGTTGTCACCGCCACCGAGCTTCAGCCGCAGCATGCCGTAGTCGATGTCCAGCTCGTCGTGGATCGCGACGATATTGGCGGTCGGCACCTTGTAGAAGTCGCGCAGCGAGGTGACCGGGCCACCGGAGAGATTCATGTACGACATGGGCTTGGCCAGCACGACCCGGCACCCACTCGGACCCGGCGCGCCGATCCGGCCCTCGACGAGCTGCGCCTGCGCCTTCTGCGCACGCTTGAACTTGCCGCCCATGCGCTCGGCGAGAAGGTCGGCGACCATGAACCCGACGTTGTGCCGGTTCGCGGCGTAGTCGGGCCCGGGGTTGCCGAGCCCCACGATGAGCCAGGGGGCGTTCGCGTCGGACATCTGCGCTGCGTCTCCTCGCATACGGCATACGAACAGGTACGGGTACAGAAACAGATACAGGAAAACGGGGTGGCGGGCCGCAGCCCGCCACCCCGTTCAGCCAAGCCGAACAGAAGGTACGGCTCAGGCCTCGGCGGCCTCTTCGCCCTCGCCCTCGGCCTCGGCGCTCGGCTCCTCGGCCTGCGACGCCAGGATCTGCAGGACGACGGTGTCGTCCTCGACGGCCAGGGTCGTGCCGGAGGGCAGCGGGATGTCCTTGGCGAGGATCGAGTCACCGGCCGCGAGGCCCGCGACGGAGACCGTGACGGACTCGGGGATGTGCGTGGCCTCGGCCTCGACCGGCAGGGCCTTCAGCACGTGCTCGAGCAGGAAGCCACCCGGGGCCAGCTCACCCTCGGTGTGGACGGGGATCTCGACGTTGACCTTCTCGCCGCGCGTCACGAGGAGCAGGTCGACGTGCTCGATGGAGCCCTTCAGCGGGTCGCGCTGCACCGACTTCGGGATGGCGAGCTCGTTCTTGCCCTCGATGTCCAGGGAGAGCAGAACGTTCGAGGTGCGCAGGGCGAGCTGCAGCTCGTGGCCCGGCAGCGTGATGTGGATCGGGTCGGAACCGTGGCCGTAGAGAACGCCGGGAACCTTGTGGTCGCGGCGGATGCGACGGGCAGCACCCTTGCCGAACTCGGAACGGGGCTCGGCGGCGAGCTTCACCTCGGACATGTGCACTCCTCGTATTGCAGACAGATCTGGTGGAGGTCACCCGGCCACGACAGGCCTGCTACGAAGAGCGCGTCGATAACGGACCGCCGTACCCATGAGTACGGCCTCCCTCGCCGAGCAACCCGCACAGTCTACTCGGAGCCCCCCGAGTCACCCAATCGATCAAGGCCGATGCGGCGCGGACATGAGGCGGCGGGCATGAGGCGGCAGGCATGAGGCGGCAGGCACGAGACCGCAGGCCGCGGGCGTGAGAACGAGGGCGTGAGACCGCGGGCAGGCATGAAGAACGGGCCGCCCCCGAGCGGGAGCGGCCCGTTCTCGTCATGCACTCAGCCCTGCTCCTCGAAGAGGCTCGTCACCGAACCGTCCTCGAACACCTCACGCACCGCGCGCGCGATCGTCGGCGCGATCGACAGCACCGTGATCTTGTCGAGCTCCAGGTCGCCCGGGTCGGGCAGCGTGTTCGTGAAGACGAACTCGCTCACCTTGGAGTTCTTCAGACGGTCCGCCGCGGGTCCGGACAGGATGCCGTGCGTCGCCGTGACGATGACGTCCTCCGCGCCGTGCGTGAAGAGCGCGTCCGCCGCGGCGCAGATCGTGCCACCGGTGTCGATCATGTCGTCGACGAGCACGCATACGCGGCCCTTGACCTCACCCACGACCTCGTGCACGGTCACCTGGTTGGCGACGTCCTTGTCGCGACGCTTGTGGACGATCGCCAGCGGGGCGTCGAGGCGGTCGCACCAGCGGTCGGCGACGCGCACGCGGCCGGCGTCGGGGGAGACGACGGTGAGCTTGCTGCGGTCCACCTTCGCGCCCACGTAGTCGGCGAGCACCGGCAGCGCGGAGAGGTGGTCCACCGGGCCGTCGAAGAAGCCCTGGATCTGGTCGGTGTGCAGATCGACCGTGAGGATGCGGTGAGCGCCCGCGGTCTTCAGCAGGTCGGCGACCAGCCGGGCCGAGATCGGCTCACGGCCGCGGTGCTTCTTGTCCTGCCGGGCGTAGCCGTACGACGGGATGATCACGGTGATGCTCCGGGCCGAGGCTCGCTTCAGAGCATCGAGCATGATCAGTTGTTCCATGATCCACTTGTTGATGGGAGCCGTGTGGCTCTGCATCAGGAAGCAGTCGGCACCACGGGCCGACTCCTGGAAGCGGACGTAGATCTCGCCGTTCGCGAAGTCGAAAGCCTTCGTCGGCACCAGGCCGACACCCAGCTGATGTGCGACCTCCTCGGCCAGCTCGGGGTGGGCGCGGCCGGAGAAGAGCATCAGCTTCTTCTCGCCGGTCGTCTTGATCCCGGTCACAGCACTGTCTCCTCAGACGTGTTCTCTGGCCACGGGCGTACTGATCGCGAGCCAGCCGAATTTGCGTGCACGTATCACGGTACGCCGAGTTGGACGCACCTGTTTCCGGTCAGTTCCCCTCGGCGACGTGTTTCGTTGCCACTTGAGCTGCCTGGGCGGATGCACTGCCGGGGCGCTTGCGGGCCACCCAGCCCTCGATATTCCGCTGCTGGCCGCGGGCGACGGCGAGCGAACCGGCAGGCACATCCTTGGTGATGACCGAACCCGCCGCGGTGTACGCGCCGTCCCCGATGGTGACGGGAGCCACAAACATGTTGTCCGAGCCGGTCTTGCAGTGCGATCCGATCGTGGTGTGGTGCTTGGCCTCGCCGTCGTAGTTCACGAAGACGCTCGCGGCGCCGATGTTCGTGTACTCGCCGATCGTCGCGTCACCGACATAGGAAAGGTGCGGCACCTTGGTGCCCTCGCCGATCGTGGCGTTCTTCATCTCCACGTACGTACCGGCCTTGGCCTTCACGCCGAGCTTGGTGCCGGGCCTGAGATACGCGTACGGGCCGACCGACGCCCGCTCGCCGACCACCGCGGAGTCCGCGACGGTGTTGTCCACCCGGGCGCCCGCGCCGACGACCGTGTCCTTCAGCCGGGAGTTGGGGCCGACCTCGGCGCCCTCGGCGAGATGCGAGGCGCCCAGAAGCTGCGTACCGGGGTGCACGATCGCGTCCCGCTCGAACGTCACCGTCACATCCACGAGCACGGACCCGGGGTCGACGACCGTGACACCGGCCATCATCGCCCGCTCGAGGAGTCGCTCATTGAGCAGCTTGCGCGCCTCGGCCAGCTGTACGCGGTTGTTGATGCCGAGGATCTCCCGGTGGTCGCCGGCGACGGACGCGCCGACCCGGTGACCGGCCTCGCGCAGTATCCCCAGCACATCGGTGAGGTACTCCTCGCCCTGGCTGTTGTCCGTACGCACCTTGCCGAGCGCGTCCGCGAGGAGCTGCCCGTCGAAGGCGAAGACGCCGGAGTTGATCTCCCGGATCGTGCGCTGGTCGTCGGTGGCGTCCTTGTGCTCGACGATCGTGGTGACGGCGCCGGTGGCGCTGTCGCGCACGATGCGGCCGTAGCCGGTCGAGTCGGGGACCTCGGCCGTGAGCACGGTGACGGCATTGCCGTCGGCGGCGTGCGTGGCGGCGAGCGCGGTCAGGGTCTCGCCGGAGAGCAGGGGAGTGTCGCCGCATACGACGACGACGGTGCCCTCGGGGGTCTGGCCGAGCTCCTCGAGCGCCATCCGGACGGCGTGCCCGGTGCCGTTCTGCTCGGCCTGGTAGGCGGTGCGGGTGCCGGCGTACTGCTCGGTCAGATGGCCCTTGACCTGCTCACTCGCATGGCCGACAACGACGACGAGATGCTCGGGATCCAGCTCGCGGGCCGCGGAGACGACATGTCCGACGAGCGAGCGCCCGCAGATTTCGTGCAGGACCTTGGGGGTCTTCGACTTCATGCGGGTGCCCTCACCCGCTGCGAGGACGACGACGGCTGCCGGGCGGTTGGCGCTCACGTGAATGCCCTTCGGCTTCGGGTGGTGGACATCCGAAGGATACCGGGGGGTTTCGGGGGCGAAATAAGTGCGGGTCCTGACCGTCGAGGTCAGGACCCGCACTTGTGGCTCCCGGGGAAGGAATCGAACCCTCATTCAATGGACCAAAACCATTTGTCCTGCCTTTAGACGACCCGGGATAGATTGCGCCCTATGTCCGATTTTGATGATCGGGTGCAAGGGCAGCCACTACTATGCCGCACCACCAGCCCTCGACGCGACGGTACAGGTCCGCACTCTGCAGAACCCGCACGACGAGGCAGCCTCGATACTCCTCGCCAACGTTTTTGCGCTGGGTCTTCGGATTGTGCTTCTTGAGCGACGTCTTGCCGAACGCGGCAGTGTCTGCGCCGGTGAGTTCTGCCCAGTAGCGCTCTGCGCCTGCCACGTTGGCGGATTCATGGATGTGTACGTGAAAGCGCAGGCGATCCGCGCTCACGCCCAGCAGGCGGAGCCATGCCAGGTACACCTTGATCATGTGGGGGTCGCTGTTGATGAAGGTGACCCTCTCTTGCCGGCGGTGCTCTTTGGCTTTGGATCCCTCGGCCCAATAGAGGCCGACGCCGAGCAGGAAGAGCTCCCGGTCGGACATCTCGCCGATGTCGTCCGTCGCTACCTTCTTGGTCTGCTGCCGCTCCGTCTCGCGTCGCCGGAGGGTGGCTTCCCAGCCGCGCCCGGCGATCGCCGAGGCTTCTTCGCGGGTGCGCCGACGCTCCGGCTTCGGCAGATCCCGTACCCAGAGCGAGATCGAACTCTTCGAGCACCCCAGCTCCACCTGTATCCGGTCGTACGTCATGCCCTGCAGCCGCAGCTCCCGCGCCTTCTCCCGCAGGTCGTCCTTCGCGTTCGGCCGCTTCGTCCATTCCGGTGGAGGCTCGCCCTCCAGCAGCCTGTTGAGGATGTCGTTGTTGTCGACGAAGAGCCGGTCGCGGATCTGGCGGCGGCTGAGGCCTTCCCGTCGCAGCGCGATCGCCTGCTCGCGGAGGCCCTCGAAGTCGGCGTACTTGCCGTGGATCTCTGTCATACGGCGAGCGTCGTCCGGAATGCGGACGTCCGGGTCGAAAGTCCGCTCGATTCACCGGATCGTGCGATCACGGGCTGTTTCGTGCGTGTTCGAACTCGTTCCGTGCTGTCGCACTCCCAGGAAAATGACTCGCGCCCGCCCGTAGGCTGGAGGACATGACCGTAACGGGGGCACACCAGGACGGCACGGGCGCGACCACCCGTAGCTGGCTGTGGTGGGGACGGCGGCGCAGTGCCGCCTTGGATGTGGGGCTGGGACTCGTCTCGGCCCTCGAGTGCGCTCTGGAGGGTGTGGGGTTCGCCGACAAGGCCGCGATTCCCGTACCCGTCGGAGTGCTGTTCGGGCTGATCGTCGGGTCCGTGCTGGTGTTGCGGCGGCGCTGGCCGATCGCCGTGGTGCTGGTGTCGATCGCGACCACGCCCGCCGAGATGGGCTATCTGATGGGCGTGGTCGGGCTCTATTCGCTCGCCGCCTCCGAAGTGCCGCGCCGGATCACCGCAACGCTCGCCGGGATGTCGCTGGCGGCGACCCTGATCGTGACGTTCGTACGCGTACGGCAGGACGTGTCGTCCGCGGACTTCGATCCGGAGCCCGGAGCCTGGTACGTACCGACGGTGGCCGGCTTCATGGCGCTCGGGCTGACCGCGCCGCCCGTGCTTTTCGGCCTCTACATAGGGGCCAGGCGGCGGCTGATGGAGAGCCTCAGGGAGCGCGCGGTCAGCCTGGAGCAGGAGCTGTCGCTGCTGGCCGACCGGGCCGAGCAGCGGGCGGAGTGGGCGCGTACCGAGGAGCGGACCCGGATCGCGCGGGAGATGCACGACGTCGTGGCACACCGGGTGAGCCTGATGGTGGTGCATGCGGCGGCCCTGCAGGCGGTCGCGCTGAAGGATCCGCAGAAGGCCGTGAAGAACGCCGCGCTGGTGGGGGACATGGGGCGGCAGGCGCTCACCGAGCTGCGGGAGATGCTCGGCGTACTGCGGGCCGGGGAGAACGAACAGCGGGTGGTGACTCCGGTGCCGTTGGCAGCGGTCGCTGCGGCGGCTGCGGCGGCTGCGGCGGCTGCGGCCGACGACGGGCCGTCTCTCGCGGACCTCGAGGGTCTGGTCGGGCAGTCCCGGCAGGCGGGGATGGTCGTGGAACTCGCGGTGCAGGGCGAGGCGCGGGAGTACGCGCCGGAGGTCGAGCAGACCGCGTACCGGGTGGTCCAGGAGGCCCTGACGAACGTCCACAAGCACGCGGCCGGCGCGAAGGTGATGGTGCGGCTCGCGCACCGCGGTGCCGAGGTCGCGATGCAGGTGGAGAACGGCGCACCGGACGCGAGCGGTACTTCCGCCGCCGCGGGGTTGCCGAGCGGCGGCAACGGCCTGGTGGGGATGCGGGAGCGGGTGCTGGCGCTCGGCGGGGTGTTTGTGTCGGGGCCGACGGACGCGGGCGGTTTCCGGGTGTCGGCGGTGCTGCCGGACCGGGACGGGCACGCCGAGCAGGTCTGAGGGGGCGGGGGCCGGGAGGGCTCGGGTTCCGGTCCGGGTCCAGGTCCGGGGTCCAGGTCCGGGGTCCAGGTCCGGGTCCAGGTCCGGGTCCAGGTCCGGATGGGGCTCCGGCTCGGTCCGGGCCGGCGGGTCTCGCGGCGGCGCGCTCGGTGGCCGTTCGCCGCGGTCGCTCAGCCCAGCGTCAGTCGGGCCGGCTGGATGCCCGTGACCATGGTGGCCAGCGCCTGGTCGATGTCCGGCCCGAGGTACCAGTCACCGGTGTGATCGAGGCTGTAGACCCGGCCCTCGGCATCGATGGCGAGTACGGCCTGGCTGTCGCCCTCCTCCCCGAGCGGCGAGATCTCCGTGTCGAGCGCGCGCCCCAGGTCCGCGAGAGTGCGTGCGAGGTGGAGCCCGGCGAGCGGGTCGAAGTGCATCGGTGTGGGCGCCGTCTGCCGCCCAGGACCCGGCGCCGTCACGCGCAGTCCGCCGAACTCCGCCCAGGCCTCGACGGCCGCCGGGGAGACCGCGTGCCGGTGGCCCGCGGGCGAGGCGTACGAGCGCAGGGTGTCGGCCCAGTGCTCGGCCTGCTTGATGTCCCAACGGCCGGGCTGCCAGCCCGCGTCGCGCAGGGCGGCGTCGACGGCGACCGGGAACCGGGTGGTGCTGAGGTGGTCGGGCATTGGTGCGGGGTCAGCCGTTCTCGGTCGCGGTCGGGTCGACGGGACGTACGCCGAAATGGTCGAGCATCGCCGCACAGGAACGGCAGGGCGGTGCGTAACTGCCGTGCAGCGGATCGCCGTCCTCGCGGATACGACGTGCCGTCAGTTTCGCCTGTTTGAGTGTCCGCTTCGCCTCGCTGTGGGTCAGCGGTTTGCGCTGGGCCCGTTTCGAGCGTTGAGCCTCGGCGGCGGAGAGATGGCGCGAGAGCAGGATCGCCTCGGGGCAGCGGCCGGTGAAGCGTTCGCGCTGGCCGCTGGTGAGGGTGTCGAGGAAATCCTGTACGAGCGCGTGGAGTACGGGTGGCTGATCGGCCTTGCCCGCGGTGCAGGTGAGGGTCTCGCCGCGTACGGAGAGTGCCGCCGCCACGGCGGGCAGAATCCCGTCGCGTCGGTGACCCAGTGCGGGCGGGCGACCGGTGTCCGTGCTGCTCCAACTGAGGCGCGGATCACCTGAAGTACTTGGTTGCGCTGTGTGCATGGTGCGCTCGTTCCCTCCCTGCACTCCCCCGAGTTGCGGGACAGCCTGCCAAATGGGAAGGGGGGTGTGGAAGCTGGGGCACTGAAACGTGTCGCCGCTTCGCCGTTCGGTCACCCGAACGTGACCCTTCGTGATGGAAGCGGAGCGTCGGTCTTCCCTATTGCACCACCGCATAGGCTGTCCTGAACCAGCCGGAACGCAGCAGGGGGCATACCGCCATGACGACAGGTCGGCAAGGGCTGGGGGCACCTCCCGGCCCCCGGACCGGGGGACAAACCGCGCCACCGAATGCGGCCTACGCCGGGCAAGTCGTGAACTTTCCGGACCCGGTCCGGGCCTCCCGCCACCCCAGGGGTGTGCGGGTGGACGACAACGGCTATCCGGTCTTCTCGCCGTACGCGCGTGCCGCCGCCGAGATCGCGGAGCCCCCGGAGGGCTTCGGCGTGGACGAGCTGCGGCTGACCGATTACGTATCGGCGAATGCGGCGCTGCACGCCGACGGCCATGCGCTGTGGGACACGATTCCTTCGGTGGCCACTCCACACGGCTGGACCTGGCACCACGTGCCGGGCACCCGTCGGATGGAGCTGGTCCCGGTCGAGGTGAAGGCGTTGCTGCGGCACCACGGAGGTCTCGCGACGACGCCGGTCGACCAGAGCAAGCGGGGTACGCGTCCGCTGCAGGAGACCCGGCCCGCGCACTTCGGTCTGCCGAAGGGCGTGGTGTCGGTGACCGAGCAGCAACTGCTGAGCGTCGAGGAGGATCTGGGCTACCGGCTGCCGGGGGCGTACCGCTCCTTCCTGAAGGCCGCTGGCGGCTGCGCCCCGGTCGGGGTGGCGCTCGACGCCGAACTTGGGCTGCTGGTCGACCAGCCGTTCTTCACGGTGCGGGACGAGGCCGCGGTCAATGACCTGCTGTACGTCAACAAGTGCCTGCGGGACCATCTGACCAAGGATTACTTGGGAGTTGCGTTCGTCCAGGGCGGGATTCTGGCGGTGAAGGTCAGGGGCTCGGCAACGGGCTCGGTCTGGTTCTGCGCGTACGACGACGCGCGGGACCAGGACGGCTGGAGTGTGCAGGAGCGCATGGAGCGGCTGCTGCTGCCGTGCGGCGACGACTTCGACGGTTTTCTGCAGCGTCTGGCGGGCAATCCGCCGGAGCTGGAGACCGTGGCGAACCTGATGGTGGACGGCGGCTTCAGCAGCGCCGTCCCGATCTCGGACGAGGGGTGACGGTCCGATGGTGACCTTCGCGCAGGCGCAGGAGCGCGCGGAAGAGTGGGTCAACGGCGATGTGCCCGCGTACCAGCACCGCGAGGTGCGGGTAAGGGAGTTCGAGCTGGGCTTCGTGGTCTGGGCGGAGGACCGCGAGGGCGGGGTCCGTTCGGACGGCGGGCAGCAGCGGCTGGTGATCGCCCGGGACAGCGGTGAGGCGACGCTGTGGCCGGGACTGCCGGTGGGTGAGGTGATCCGCCGGTACGAGGAGGAGTACGGGATACAGGATGAGACCGCGGCGGCGCCGGAGCCGCCGCAGCGTATCGACCTGAATCAGACGTCGTTCCTGTTGAGCCCGCCGGAGTGGCTCCAGGAGGCGGCGGACAAGATCGGGATCCCGGACCGCAGGTCGCCGGAGCGCGCTTCGGGTGCGGCGCCCGGCGCGGATTCGGGCATGCCTTCGGGGCCGCCTTCACATTCGGGGCCGTCTTCCAGTGCGCCTTCTGGGTCGCCGGAGCCCGCGGCTGCGGCTGCCCGCCCGCCGTCGGCGGGGGCCGACTGGTCCGCCCCCGGGTCACCGCCGCAGGACAGCAACGCCTCGCAGGCGGGCGGAAGTTCGTCCGCGCCGGGCTCGGCATGGCCCGAGGCCGGCTCCTCCGGTGGCAATGCCTCGCAGGGTGGGTCCGTGTGGCCCAGCGCCGGTGGTGGCGGCGACTACGAGCCGACGGCTTCCGAGGGTGTGCCCGCCACACCGTCCGGAGCGACTCCGTGGACGGACACCAGCGCCGGCTCCGAGGATGCGTCCGTCCCGTTGCCGGCCACGGTGTTCGCGCCGCCGATCTCCGGGACCGACGACGATGACGCCCGGACGCCTGTCACCGGTGCGGATGCGCCCACCGCGCTGATGTCGGGCGGCAGCCAGCTGCCGCGGACCGCCGTCGCCCCGGCGCTGAACCCGCAGCCCGGCGGGCCCCAGACGCCCCAGACCCCTCAGACGCCACAAGATCCGTATTCGCTCCAGTCACCCCGGACTCCGCAGTCGCCGCCGCCCGGTGCGCCCGCACGCCCGAGCCCGGGGGCCGGTGACATCGCCGACGCGGCGACGAGCAAGGCGGTCGTACCGCCGCGCGCCTCGCGCGGCAGCGGCCCCACGACTCCGCCGCCGCCCGGTGCTCCCGGTACTCCGGGTGTGCGGCCGGGAGCGACGCCGCCGCCGTCGGGTCCGGGTGCGCCCGGTGCTCCGGCGGGCGGATATCTGCCGACGCAGCTCGTCTCGCAGCTCGGTCAGGAGGGCCCGCAGCCGCCCGGTGCTCCGACACCGCCCGGTCCGCCGGGTGGCGGTGTGCACCATGCGGCGACGATGCTGGCCGGACCCGCGCAGATGGGTCCGGGCGCGCCTCAGCCGCCCGGTCCTCCGGGGGCTCCGGGTGCGCCCGGGGTCCCGCAGCCGCCCGGTCCTCCGGGTGTGCCCGGTGCTCCGACACCGCCCGGTCCGCCGGGTGGCGGTGCCCACCATGCCGCGACGATGCTGGCCGGACCCGCACAGATGGGGCCGGGCGCGCCTCAGCCGCCCGGTGCACCTCACGGCGCGCCGCCCGGTTCCGTACCGCATGCACCGCTGCCGGGTGGCCCGCCGCCCGCGTACGGATATCCGCAGCAGCCCAGCGGTATGCCGACTGTCGGCCCCGGCTACCAGGCCGTACTGCGCTACCGCGCGCCCGACGGTTCCGAGGCCCAGTTGATCCGCCGCTCGGCGCCGGGAACTCCGCACCCGGAGTGGCAGATCCTGCACGAGCTGCGCGCCATGAACGTGCCGCCGCAGCAGGTGCTCGAGCTCCACACAGAGCTGGAGTCGTGCGAGCTGCCCGGCGGCTACTGCGCCCGGATGATCCGGGAAACCTGGCCACAGGTGCGGATCACATCCGTCGCGCCGTACGGCAGGGATCACGCCAGCCGGCAGCAGGGCATGCAGCATCTGCTCACCCACCAGGGGGAGTTGCATCAGGTCGCGGACGGTCCGGCGCGCCCCGCGCCGGTCCGGGCCCCGCTGCCGCAGCTGCCGCCGGCCCCGCCGATCCCTCCGGAAGGGATCGCGCAGGAGCTGGTGGCCGCGTTCGGCCCGCAGGGCATCTGCCGGTTCGACCAGCGGGCCGTCTCGCGTCAGGGCGTACCGGAGATCGTGGCGGCCACCCTGGTCTGGGCGGGTCTGCCGGGCGACTTCAACCCGTTCTTCTGGGCGCAGCCGGCCCAGCCGGTCGTCCCTACGCTGGCGGAGCTCGCGGCGCAGCGTCAGCTGCAGCCGGCGGCGGACGCGGGCTCGTACCTGGTGGTGGGCAGCGACTTCGGCCGGGCGATCTGTGTCCAGTACGGCACGGCGCACATAGTGGCGGTACCGGTGGAGGCGGGCCCGGGCGGCCAGCCGGTGGCGCCGCAGTTCGTGAACAGCGGCCTGCCGGAGTTCGTACGGTGTCTGGCTCTGCTCGGCCGGATGTGGCGGCTGCGCTTCAACCTCAACCCGGAGCAGGCAGGCCGCTGGACGGTCGATTTCCAGGCACAGCTCGCGGCCCTGGACCCGGCGGCGCTGGCGTCGCCGGAGAGCTGGTGGTCGGTGCTGCTCGAGCAGATGTGGGACGGACTGCTGTAAGGCGACGGTATGGATGAGGGGCGCCCGGCCTGTGCGACACAGGCCGGGCGCCTTCTTGTCTGCCGACCTGCCTGCCGCAGTCGTCCGCCGCGGTCGTCCGCCAACACACCGAGACGGTGTTCACCAGATCTTCACGGACATCACGCTCACTCAGGCGCCGGGGACGGGTTGGCAGGAGGGGCTGAGGAAGTACGGAGGGGCAATGGCGGGCCGGGTGCGCCGCCGCTTGTCCGGTTCCGGCTTCTTTCGCCGAATGGCGCATCCTTGACCGGTGCCGATGGGTAAAGTGTCGCGTTATGGCCACTTAGCTCGGATCCGGCAGGATGTGCGCCAATTGCGTTGTGCGTCGGAGAGGCTTGAAGGATGAGTGCTGCATCGGTGTCACCTCACGGCTTCGTCGCCGTACGGGGCCGTGGCTACCACATGGGGAAGACCGACGCCTGCGTCACCGCCCTGTCCCAGGACCGCGACGACGCCTGGGAGCGTGCCGCGCGTCTCACCGTCCTCGCCAGGGAGATGGAGGCGGAGGCCGTCGCCCTGCGCGAGGTCGTCAAGGCGCTCCCACCGCAGACGTACGAAAGTCTCGGCAGTCGCGCCCAGTACCTGCTGGCGTTGACCGTTGAGGAGGCCGAGCAGCTGCTGGCCGCGACGCGGGACGAGGCCCAGGCCATCTGGAACGCCGCCGACGAGGGCGCTCGCCAGATGTACGAGGAGGCGCGTGTGTACGCCGAGGAGCTCCGGGCGGAGACCGAGGCGCGCGTTCAGCAGATCTCGCTCGCCGCGCAGACCGCGGCCGACGAGGCGCGTATCGAGGCCCGCCTCGAGGTGAAGGAGCGGCGTGGCGAGGTCGTGGCCGCCTGGAAGGAGACGCGCCGCCGCTGCGAAG
The DNA here is from genome assembly GCF_035918095.1 of Streptomyces sp. NBC_01750. Classification (NCBI taxonomy): domain Bacteria; kingdom Bacillati; phylum Actinomycetota; class Actinomycetes; order Kitasatosporales; family Streptomycetaceae; genus Streptomyces; species Streptomyces sp. NBC_01750. The sequence goes on along the minus strand of NZ_CP109137.1, from coordinate 3,723,047 downwards.
GCATGCTGGCCGACCTGGAGCGGGACCAGGCCGAGCGCCGGGAGGCGATGGAGCGCGAACTCGCGTACCACGAGGCCGAGTTGAATGCCCGCCACGCCGAGCTCGCCGCTTATGCCGAGGCCGGGCTCGCCGAGGCCGAGCGCACCCTCGCCGAGGCGGACGAGAACACCCGCCCCGGCCAGGAGGACGCGGAGGCGCGAGCCGCCGCGCTGATCGCCGAGGCCAGGGCCCGCGAGGAGCGGATCGCGCGCGAGACGGAGCGGGTGCTGCGCGAGCACGACAGGTCCCGCGAGGAGATGGACGCGCATATGGCGCACATCCGCAACAGTCTGGCGACGCTGACGGGCCGCGCGGCGGCTGAGGGCTGAAAGGCCGCACGCCGCACGCGTGTTCGCGCAATTTGTGTCATCCATTGCCCTGGCATGGTCATCGCATGGGCAAATCTTGATCACGCTCTTCTAGGGTCGGGGTTTGCAGCGCGTGAAGACAACGGGGGTGCTTCGCATGGGCGATGGCAAGGGCGACGGCAAAGTCCTGGAAATCAACACGGCCGACATCAAGTTGACGGCGCCGGTCTTCCACGAGCAGGCCAAGAACCTCAGTACGGCCTTGACGACGCTGGTCACCACCCTGGACGGGCTCGGTGCGCCCTGGGGAGACGACGAGCCGGGCAAGAAGTTCTACGACGGCTACCACCCTCAGCAGAAGGCCATCGAGCGGGCCGCCGGCATCCTCGTCCTCGGACTGACCAGCATTCATGAGGCGATGTCGGACATGGCGGACGGGCATGTCGACAACGAGCGTTTGATCGTCGGGATGTTCACCAAGGCGAAGGCGAAGATCGACGGCGAGGACGCCAAGTGAACGTCGAGGACGAGGCCAAGGAGATCCTGCTCAAGCTCGGCATGTGGTGGCCCGACGCCGATCCCGGCGCCCTGCGCAAGGCCGCCGACGCCTGGCGGACCTTCGCCGGTGCCGTCGACGACGTACGGACCCCGGTCAACAACGCGGCCACATCGCTCATCCACAACAACAAGGGTGAGGCGATCGACGCGTTCGAGGTGTTCTGGGGGCGCTACGCCAAGGGGAAGGACGCGGGCTGGCTCAGTGACATGGCGAAGGCGGCCCGCAAGATGGCGGAGGTGCTGGACAAGCTTGCCGGCGCCGTCGATGACGCCATCAACAAGCTTCGGACAGAGCTGGCCATCGACGCCACCATCATCGTGGCAGGCCTCGGGCTCGCCTGGTTCACGGCGGGCATATCGGCGGGCGCCGCGGCCGTAGCCGCCGAAGCCGTCCTCGAACTCGCCGGCACTCTGGGCATCGCCGTCACGGCCACGGTCGCGGAAATCGCCGCGGGCACGCTGGTCGCCGCGGCCTTCGGTGGCGTGGAGTCGGTGGCCGTCGACCTCGCCGTCGCCCAGCCGCTGAAGATCGCCACGGGGTTGCAGACGGGCTTCAGCCTGGACGAGATCAATGCCGCGGCGAAGGACGGCATGATCTACGGCGGGGCGTTCGGCGCGGGGGGCGGTGTGGCCAAGGCCGGCGTCGAGGGGAGCCTGTTCGGGAAATTCAACGAGGTGCCGCTGATGCTGCGGCCGCCGACTCTGCGGCCCGACCTGGTCGAACTCGGACCTGCGGCCCGCCCGGCCAGGAGGACGCCGTGCGTCGGGGAACCGATCGACGTGGCGACCGGCGCCATGCTGATGACGCAGACCGATCTCACGCTGCCGGCGAGCCTCCCACTGGTTTTTGAGCGCACCCACCTGTCCACGTACCGCGGGGGAATGTCCTTCGGGCCCACCTGGGTCTCCAACCTCGACGAGTGCATCCAACTCGACGCCGAGGGCGTCGTGTTCGCCGCCGCGGACGGCATGCGCCTTGTCTATCCGGTGCCTCGGGTGAGTGAACCCGTCCTCCCGGCGAAGGGCGCCATGTGGCCGTTGGAGTGGGACGGCAAGCCCGACGGTGTCATGACCATCACCGACCCGGACTCCGGGGTCGTACGAAGCTTCAGCAGTCCCGTTCCCTCGGACACGCTCGGAACGGTCCACCTCCCCGTGGACAGCTGGCACGACCGCAACGGCGCGCGCATCGACGTCGAACGCACTGCCGACGGCATCCCCACCGCGCTGCGCCACTCCGGCGGCTACTACCTCGCCGTCGACACCCAGGGCCCGCGCATCACCGCCCTGCGCCTGCTCGACGAGACCCCGTCACGGTACGAGCCGACACTGCACGACCGCGGCGGTACGGTCGTGATGCGCTACGGGTACGACGCGGCGGGCAACCTCACCGAGATCATCAACTCCAGTGGCGAACCATTGCGTTTCACCTACGACGCGGAGGGCCGGGTCACTTCCTGGACGGACCGCAACGGCACGTCGTTCGCGTACTTCTACGACGCCCGTGGCCGCGTCGAGCGCACCGAGGGCAGCGACGGCTTCCTTTCCGGGGCCCTCGCCTACGACGACGAGTCGCGCACGACCACGTACACCGACTCGCTCGGCCGGCGGTCCACGCATCGCCACAACTCCGAGGGCCAGGTCGTCGAGGAGACCGACCCGCTCGGCCACACGACGCGCACCGAGTGGCACGAGAGGGGCGACAGGCCGCTCTCGGTCACGGATCCGCTGGGCCGCACGACGCGCTACGCATACGACGAGGCGGGCAACCTCACCGCGGTAACCCTGCCGGACGAGTCCCTTGCCCGAGCCACGTACAACACGCTCGGCCACCCCACGGAGGTCGTCGAGCCCGGCGGTGCGACCTGGCGCCACACGTACGACGAACTGGGCAACCTGCTCAGCACGATCGACCCCGTCGGTGCCGAAACGCGGTGCGACTACGACGAGTTGGGCCGGCTGTCAGCGATCACCGACGCCCTGGGCCATACGCGCACCGTCACGTCGAACGCGGCCGGACTGCCGATCGCCGTAACCGACGAGGTCGGGCATGTGACGGAGGTGCGCAGGGACACCTTCGGCCGGGTCATGGAGGTGACCGACCCGCTGGGTCATGTCACCCGCATGGGCTGGACGACCGAAGGCAAGCCGAAGTGGCGCCAGTACGCGGACGGCGCCCGGGAGTCCTGGACCTGGGACGGAGAGGGCAACCTCCGCTCCCACACCGATCCCGCGGGCAATGTCACCCGCCACACCGCCACGCACTTCGACGTCCCGGCCACCCGGATCGACCCGGACGGCACGACGTACGCCTTTGCCTATGACACCGAGATGCGGCTGACGGGGGTCACCAACCCGCAGGGGCTGACCTGGTCGTATACGTACGACCAGGCGGGCCGTCTGGTCGCGGAGACCGACTTCAACGGCCGGACGCTGACGTACACGAATGATGCGGCGGGCGGTCTGGTGTCGCGTACGAATGGCGCGGGCGAGACGCTGCGCTTCACCCGGGACGTGCTCGGCCGCGTGACGGAGCAGCGGACCGAATCGGGCGGCATCACCACGTACGCATACGGCACGACGGGCCATCTGACCCACACGGCCAATGCGGACGCCGAGGTCGCCATAGACCGCGACGTGCTGGGCCGTACGCTCACGGAAACCGTCAACGGCCGTACGACCAGCTACGCGTACGACGTTCTGGGTCGCCGGACCCTGAGGGTCACTCCGTCCGGGCTGAGCTCGGGGTGGTCCTACGACCCGGCAGGCCGCCCGACGGAACTCCGCTCCGACGCGGGTGAGCTGACCTTCACGCACGACGCCGCGGGCCGCGAGACGGAACGCCGCCTCGGGGAAGTCGTCGCCCTCAGCCAGGCCTGGGATGTCACCGACCGCCTCGCCACCCAGTCCCTGACGGCGCGCTCGGAGGACGCGGACCGGCTCCTCCAGCACCGCGCCTACGCCTACCGCGAGGATGGCTACCTCACCGAGATCCGCGAACTGACCTCCGGCACCCGCCGTTTCGACCTCGACCGCATGGGCCGGGTCACGGGCGTACGGGCGCACGGCTGGACCGAGACATACGCCTACGACGCGGCGGGCAACCTGGCGCACGCCACGGCCCCCGCGCACGAGGCCCCGGGCGACCGCGAATTCGAGGGCACCCTCATCCGTCGCGCGGGCCGCACTTCGTACGACCATGACGCGCAGGGCCGCCTGATCCGCAGAACCCGCAAGCTCCTCAACGGGCAGCGACTCTCCTGGACGTACGCCTGGAATGCCGAGGACCGCCTGGTCGAGGCGGTGACTCCGGGCGGCGAGCGCTGGCGGTACACGTACGACCCGCTGGGCCGCCGAATATCCAAGCAGCGCCTGGCGGACGACGGCTCGGCCGCCGAGCGCACGGACTTCAGCTGGGACGACACCCGCCTGGCGGAGCAGATGGCGCCCGACGGCAGGGTCACCACCTGGGACTACGCCCCGGGCAGCCATCGCCCCCTCACCCAGACCGACCACAAGCCCCTGGTCCGGGAGCCGGGCGGATCCCTGCTCTCGAAGCTGGCGGAGGACACGTCGGCCGACTACGGCACCCGCTTCCACGCCGTCATCACGGACGCGGTAGGTACCCCCGCCGAACTGATCGGCCCCGACGGCGAATTGACCTGGCAACGCCGCACAGCCCTCTGGGGCACGGCCTTCCCCGCCCCGACGGACGCGGCGCCCGTGGACTGCCCTCTCCGCTTCCCGGGCCAGTACGCCGACTCCGAAACGGGCCTGAATTACAACCACTTCCGCTACTACGACCCGGAAACCGGGCGGTACCTGTCGCCGGATCCTCTCGGCCTCACCCCCGCCCCCAACCCCGCCACCTATACGCATAACCCTCACTCATGGGTTGATCCACTCGGTCTCGCTCCCTACGACAATCGCGTACTCCAAGGAGTTGACCACCAGCTCAGGGAAGCTGAGGGAGGCAAGGTCAATCATTACCTGGCCGGGATTGGGGACGATGACGTCAAGCTGGAAAAATATTTGATGGGCAAGCGGGACACGCCGGCTGACTACATCGACACCAGAACCCAAAAGGAGATCATCATCGACAGGAGTATTCGTGATGCGAACGGAGATCCTGTGGTCATTATTCGCGGTCCGAGTATGATTCACTCGTACCATATTCCCGAAACCGACATCTTCAAGTATTCAAACGGCGAGACACCCAACTGGAGGCGCGCACCGTGACGTCGGGAAGATATCCGGGGTACGAATCTGTGTCGCGCGTCGGTGGTGAGCGACTTATCTACCCGAATCCAGTCCCGGCGGAATTGAGGTCTTATGGGGTGGAGCTGCGAGCCGCCGAATGGCCGGTGAGGTTCGGTGGTCGCCATTCCGCGATTTCCCGCCTCGACCTCATGTGTAGATGGCAATCGCTCCGCGGATTGGCCTATATTCAGGCGGTATCGACTTCTTGTGCATCGCAAGAACTGTTGCAGGACATTGAGGTGCGTCCGAGCGGTCCGGGTGTCGGCTCGGAGATCTTTCCAGACTTGATTGAGAGGCTGGAGCGGCAGGCGCGGAAAGTTCCCGATGAGCTGCTGGAAATCATCTTGCGAAACTGCGCCCCGCTACTCGCGGGCGACCCGTATTCTGGGTTTGCGGTATCCGCAGGGTTGGCGTCGGGTTCCAGACCGTCCTTGGAAGATGGCATTGAACGAGCCGCCGCAATCAGCAGCTTCTGGTTCGGCGTGCCACAAGCCCGTCCCGCATTGGCCATGGCGTGGAATGTCGGCTCATTCATTGGAGAATGGTTGAGTTGGTCGGATGGGCGTGTCGACACGGAGAAAAGTCTCGGGATCGGGATTCATCCGGCTCCGGAACGGCCCGACCCGGAGGACTTGCCCAGCTGGCTCATGGAGTTCATCCCGTGGGGCTCGACGTCATCTGATCAGACTTGATCTGATCCTTCGTTGACGGTCAGTAGTAAGAGGATAGATGTGCAAATCGGTGGGTAAATGGCTCGGAAATCACATTTTACCGCCCCGTGAAATGGTCCACGAATCAGTATGGGAACGGAATCAAGTGAAGCTTGAGACGCTGGCGGATCACGCTGGATTCGGCCCCGCTCGGGCGGCCGGGACGCATGCGCCGTCGCCGGTGTTCATCGCCGTCATGGTGCTGGGCGGCCTGATCGCCGTGTGGTGCGGTGCGAGCTGGGCGTTCAATGTGCGGGGCATCGCTACACGGCGGGCCGAGAACATCAGGCAGCGCTACCAGCTGGGCGGGGCGCAGCTGGGGCAGCTGGACAGGTCGCCCTCGATGTGGGCTCAGCCGTGGTACCAACGGCTGATGGGGGCGTTCATGGCCTTCGCAGGCCTGGTGATGGTGCTCGCGGGCGCCGCGCTCTGGCATCTCGGCTGACTGAGGCACCTGCGCGGCCGGACAGCGCGCCGGCCGCGCTTCCTGCGGGAGCACGGCCGCCCCGCTGCCCGGGCCCGGGTGAGCGGCGGGGCTGAGCCGCCGGTGGCCGCGCTCCCTCACCTGCCGACAGGAACCGGCGGGCGTCCCTGCCTTATGCCCGGGGCACTCGGATTGCGACCCGCGCGCCGAGGACGTACGCATTGCCGTCCGCGAACTCCACCCGCTTGCGCCGCCCACTCACCTCTCGTCCGCCCCCGCTCCCGCCGGGTCCTGTCGCCAAGGCAGTTCTTCCGCTCCGAACCTGCGACGGCTGCGAGCGCGCCTTCCGGTCCCAGGACCCGGACGACCGCTGCCGCGAGTGCCGGCCGACCGTTCTGATGGCGGCATGAGAGCAGGGCGGGTCCGGATTCGCGTGACCCCGGGGCGCGCAGCGAAGGAAGGCTGAGGCTCCGCTGCCGGGTGTGTCACTCCACCGACGCGGGCGGCTCATCCGGGACGACGGGCTTGTTCTCGCAGCCGAAGCTGTCCGCCACCACCTTGGCGGAGTGCAGCAGGTGCGTGAGGTGGACCCGGGCGCCGGTGTCGCCGGTGAGCGTGTCGGTCAGCCGGCCTTCGACAGGAATCTCGTTCTCCTGCTTCGCAGGCGTGCCGGGGATCTTGCACTTGACGTACACGCGGTAGCTGACCCCGCCGTCGCGGTCCTTCCCGTGAACCAGCTTGACGTCGGAGTTCACCGGTGTCTCGATCGCCTTGTCGCCGGCTGCGGAAACCTCGTCCAAGGGGGTGTCGAATGTGAAGTAGGAGGGCCCGTAACGGATTTCGAGCTGCTTCTTCGCGTCCGCGACGTCCGTTCTCGCCAAGCAGACATCGGCCCTCTGGAATGTAGGGGCTCCGGTATCTTCGGGGCCCCAGTTCTCCACCTGCCGGTAGAACAGCGCACGCGCGCTCTTCAGATCGTCGGGGACCTTCAGGCGTGCCTTGCCCCCCGTGTGGTCCTTGAGCCATTTCAGTCCGCCGTTGCCCAGGAGTTCGTTGCAGGTGGAGTCGTCGGGGGCAGCGTCCTCGACCTTGTCCTTGCCCTTGGCCTGGTCCTTGTCGGCCGTGCATGCGCCCGCACCCAGCAGGAGCACGGCCACGGCGGCAAGCGTGAGATGCCTCTTCATGGTCACCAGCCCCGGGCGTCGTCAGTGTCGCCGATTTTGCCGCCGTCGTTGTACTTGGTCTCAGCCTGCGAGGCCCAGGATTCGAATTCCTTCCCGCTTATCCCGTGTGCCTCTGCGTAGTTCAGGAGAGGGGTCATCGCGTTTCTGCTTCCGTCGTACTTGGCCTTGTCGATGCCCGCGACCGAATCGTCGTAGTTGTCGAACTCGTGGTCCTGGAGCCACTGGAGCGTGTTCGTGGAGATCTGGGTGTTGGCTGCGCCCCCGATCGTCTCGATGGCGAGAGGGACGGCGACCAGCGCTGCCCCACCGGTGGGGACGATCATGGCGGTCGCGACGCCGACACCGACGCCGACCGCGGCTTCGCCGGCGAATTTGCGCCACTCGCCCTGCTTTTCGAGTTCCAGATTCCTCTGGGTCTTGTCATCGGCGAATTCCTTGCCGATGGCCTCGGCGCGTGCCTCATCCAGAAGCCCGTGCATCCTGACGCTCTTCAGACCCGCGTTCATCGCGTCGTCGCGGTTGTCGCCGTGTGCGGACATCGAGCTGGCGCCGTACACCTGCTGGGCCGTGGAAACGGTCTCGTACGAACCCTCGTCGGAGGCCAGGGCGCGCAGGAAGTTCGTGCTGCTCGTCTCGCCGAAGTCATGGAGATGACCCGCCTTGGCTCCGTAAAATGCGTCCCTGCCCGAAGCCTCGCCCGTGCCTCCCCAGTCGCCCATGGAGTAGTTGAGGCTGTCGATATGGCCGGCCGCCATATTTGCCAGGCTGTCGCGGATCCCGTCCTGCTTGTCGATCGTGTCGGCCGTCTTGTAGTGGTCGACGACCTGGTCCATGAGCAGGGTGCGCTGGTCCCGGGCCACCTTTTCCTCGTCGGTGTTCATCGGCGGGACGGACGGAGGGTCCTGGTCGTAGGCGTACCCGAGCGTCCCCGACTCCAGTGCGTGGCCCAGGTTCTTGAACCCCGTCGTCTTCCCGTCATCGTCGGTCGGCCACTCGCGCGCGCCCTCGCCGTCCTTGTTGACCAGGTAGTCCCAGTTGTTCATCGCGTCGTCGCCCTGGCCGGACGAGCCGTTGAAGAACTGCAGGGAGGCTTCCGGGTTGTGGCCGAGCGCCTCCATCAGGTTGGCGACCGGGTCGCTGTCCGGCTTGGTGCCGCCGGGCGGGTAGGAGAGCTGGGCCGGGTTGAAGCGGTTCTCCCAGAGCTCTTTCGGGCCGCCCAGCACCGGGTCGTCGGACTTGCGCTCGAACTCGAGCATCTTCTCGCCGTACTTGTTGAGGAAGGCCGTGTCCCACTTGCCTTCGGTCATCAGCGGGCCCAGGACCTGGAAGCCGTACGGTGCGCTGGGGATGCCGCTCCTGGCCTTGATCGGATCGTCGCCCAGCTCGATCATCCGGTCCTTCCACGCCTGCATTTCAGGGGTGTCGGCACGGGTGGCGTTGGCGAGGGTGATACCCAGGTTGTCCTGCACCTTGGCGAGGATCTTCGCGCGATCGCCGTCCGGGTCCGGCGTACGCCCCTTGCCCGGGTCGGCGAGGCTGCGCCAGAACTCGAGCGTGCCTTCGGGCCCCAGCTTGGTCGCGAACCGCTCGGCGAAGGCGGGATTGTCGCGGTGGTACTTGGAGATCTCGTTGAAGCGCTTCAGCTCGTCGTCGGTCATCCCGTCGCCCTTGGACGCGAGCTTCACCATCGCGTCGGCGTCCTCGATGCCCTGCTGCCGGTCGGCGTCCTTGAGGCCCTTGTAGCCCGTCTCGTCGAAGTCGTACTTGCTCTGGGCGTGCTTGCGCAGCGCACGCGCGGCGATCCGGTCGGTCTCGTTCGCCGCCTCCAGGATCCTGCCGACCTCGCGTGCCGCTTGGTCGACCTCTTCCTGGCTGGTCTGCTCCTTGGGGCCGCCCTCCACCTCGCGTTGCGGGCCGGAGTACATCGCGCCGCCCTTGTCGTCGATGTAGACGTTCTTCTTGGCCCACGTGTCGATCGTGGTCTTCAGATCTTCCTTGTGCTTCTTCAGGTTGGCGTGGGCCTCTTCAAGGATCTTGTGGATGCTGCGGGCCTCGGTGACCATGTCGTCGAACTGGCGCGCCGTGGTGGTGGTGAACTGCTTGGTGACGGTGGCGTTGTCACCCTTCCAGTCCGCGGCGTTGGCCTTGCGCTCCAGATCGGCGGCGTTGATGCCGCCGTCACCCCCGTCGGCGAGGGTGACCAGCTTGTTGAGCATCTGCTGCCACTGCGTGACCGCGGTGTTCAGCTTGCTGAGGTTGAGATCCTGCAGTTCCTGGCACGTCACCATGTCGAGCTACCCGTTTCCCCGTTGCCCTCGTCGTTACTTGATCTGGTCGTAGATGCGCGAGATGGACATCGTCTTGCCGTCCGCGCCCTGCATTCCCAGAACGATCTTTTTCTCCTGCTTCGCGTGGGTGGAGCTCGAATAGTCGAGGTGGTTGGAAATGTGCCCGCAGGCCTCCTTGAGGGTGGCCAGCTTGGTGCTCCAGGCGTCGTGCACCTCGAGGAGGCCCGCACCCATGTCCAGCCCGCCGTTGAAGAGCTCGTTGGAGGCTTCGAAGGTGGCCACGCGGGCATGATCGCCGTCGGTCGACAGTTGCTCGCGCAACGAGCGAGCCATGTCGCCGAGCTTGCCCAACTCGTCGTCATGGACGGTCAGGTCACTGTTCCCGCCACCCGAGCCGCCGCCTTCGGCCGGCAGTTGATTCAGCCGGGTCCGCGCCGAACTGGACTTGGCCTGCTCCCACTCGTCCCATGCCATTGACAGCCCCCGTCGCGTTCTCGTCATCTTCCTGCGATGTGCATGACCACACTCCGCTCCACGGTAGCCATGCGTCATGAGCAAAGGGCAGGGAGGGCCGTCCTGGGCGGAGGAACTTCACAGAGATCGCACAAAGTGCGGCTCCTGATGCTCATTCGGGGTCGGCGAGGACCGGGAAGCGCCTCGGCGCGACGAAGACGAGGACCAGCAGTGCCAGGCCCGCCGCCGTTGCCGCGCCCAGGTAGACGTAGTCCACCGCCGCGTCCACCGCCCGCCGGAGATGGTCCGACGCCTGTGCCGTCAGCGAGGACGGATCAGCCAGGGCGTGCGCGACCGAGTCCAGGTCGCCCGCGGTGCCCAGACGGGAGGCGAGGACCGTGTTGGCGATGGCGCCGAAGAGCGCGGCGCCCATGCTCTGGCCGACCTGGCGGCAGAAGAGGACGGAGGCCGTGGTGGTGCCGCGTTCCGACCAGCCGACCGTCGACTGGACGCCGACGATCAGCGGGAGCTGGAACAGGCCGAGCGCCCCGCCCAGCAGCAGCATGAGCAGGGCCGGCTGCCAGGGCTCGCCCGGGTAGGGGAGGAGCGGGAAGGCGGCAAGGATCAAGCCGGCCAGGGAGATACCGATGATCGCGGTCTGCCGGAAGCCGACGCGGTTGTAGACATGATTGGACAGCGCGGCGCTGACCGGCCAGCTCAGGGTCATCACCGAGAGCACGAAGCCCGCCGCGATCGGGCCGAGGCCGAGGACGGACTGCGCGTAGGTGGGGAGGAAGACCGTCGGTGCGACCATCAGGAGTCCCAGCGCTCCCAGCGCGAGGTTCACCGCGGCGATGGTGCGGCGGCGCCAGACCCAGCCCGGGATGATCGGCTCCGCGGCCCGGCGTTCGATGACGACGGTAAGGGCGACGAGGACCGCGCTGGTGCCGAACAGGGCGAGCGAGGGTGCGGAGAGCCAGGGCCAGGCGATGCCGCCCTGGACGAGTGCGGTGAGCATGAGGGTTCCGGCGCCGAAGATGGCGAGGGCGCCGGGCCAGTCGATCCGGGGGCGGGCGGCCGGGTCCGTACGGGACGGTTCGCGCAGATGGCGGGCGACCAGCCAGAGGGCGACCGCGCCGACCGGGAGGTTGATCAGGAAGATCCAGCGCCAGTCGGCGTACGAGGCCAGCAGGCCGCCGATCGCAGGTCCGGCCACCGCGGCACTCGCCCATACCGTCGACAACTTCGCCTGGATCTTGGGGCGTTCCTTGAGCGGATAGAGATCGGCGGCGATGGTCTGCACCGTGCCCTGGAGAGCCCCGCCGCCCAGCCCCTGCACCACCCGGAAGGCGATCAGCGCGGCCATGCTCCAGGCTCCGGCGCACAGCAGTGAGCCGAGGAGGAAGAGGACGATGCCGGCGATCAGGACGGGCTTGCGGCCGAAGGTGTCGGAGAGCTTCCCGTACACCGGAAGGGTCACCGTGACGGCGAGCAGATAGCCGGAGAAGAGCCAGGAGAAGACCGAGAAGCCACCGAGGTCGCCGACGATCTGCGGTACGGCGGTGGAGACGATGGTGCCATCGAGCGCGGCGAGCGCCATGCCGAGCATCAGCGCCGCGACGACCGGGCCCCGGCCGCGCGGGGTGGCGGAGGCCTCGGTCGCCGCCCCGGATGTCTCGCTGTCGGTGCTGTCGGTGCTGTCGGTGCTGTCGGTGCTGCCGCCGGTGGCGCCCACCCCTAGATCCTTTCACCTTGCACGTATTTCCCCGGACACCTTCTCACTTGAGCCTCACGCAGGGGGAGGGTGCACGCTCACCGAGTGCGGGTCCACCCGGAGGTGGAGTTCCCCTAGGGGCTCCTCCTTACTGATAGCCAGGGGGCGTTCGTCCCGGGGGACGACGAGGAGGAGCGGCTCGATTCCTTAGCTTGTTCTTACGGCGCAGCTGAGGCCCGCACCACCGGGGGGTGGGGAAAACCCCCGGTTCAAGACTGCGCTGCGCACCAGCGCGCCGGACCGCTTCCGCCGACAGACTCGAACCGCACGCGGCGACAACCGCTCATCACTGATTGAGGAGACATACCGTGACAACGGCTGTGACCATTCCCCCGCATGGGGACACCGGAGGGCGTACGGCCGTCGCCGCGCGAGGGCGTCAGGTCGTCAAGGCGTACGGCTCGGGGGAGACCCGCGTCGTCGCGCTCGACCACGTCGACGTCGACATAGCCAGCGGACAGTTCACCGCGATCATGGGCCCGTCGGGCTCCGGCAAGTCGACGTTGATGCACTGCCTGGCCGGCCTCGACACCGTCACCTCGGGCGAGATCTACCTCGACGAAACCGAGATCACCAAGCTCAAGGACAAGAAGCTCACGCAGCTGCGCCGGGACCGGATCGGTTTCATCTTCCAGGCCTTCAACCTGCTGCCGACGCTCAACGCCCTGGAGAACATCACGCTCCCGATGGACATTGCCGGCCGCAAGCCGGACGCCGGTTGGCTCAACCGGGTCGTGGAGACGGTGGGCCTGTCCGACCGCCTCAAGCACCGGCCCACCCAGCTCTCCGGCGGACAGCAGCAGCGCGTCGCGGTGGCCAGGGCGCTCGCCGCCCGCCCCCAGATCATCTTCGGCGACGAGCCGACCGGAAACCTCGACTCCCGCGCGGGCGCCGAGGTCCTGGGCTTCCTGCGCCGCTCGGTGGACGAGCTGGGCCAGACCATCGTGATGGTCACGCACGACCCGGTGGCCGCCTCGTACGCCGACCGGGTCCTCTACCTCGCCGACGGCCGGATCGTCGACGAGATGTTCCGGCCGACCGCCGACGCCGTACTGGACCGGATGAAGGACTTCGACGCGCGCGGGCGGACGTCGTGACCGTATGGAAGACCTCGATGCGCAACTTCTTCGCGCACAAGGGGCGGATGGCGCTCTCGGCGGTGGCGGTGCTGCTGTCGGTGGCCTTTGTGTCGGGGACGCTCGTCTTCACCGACACGATGAACACGACGTTCGACAAGCTCTTCGCCGCGACCGCCTCCGATGTCACGGTCAGCCCCAAGGGCTCCGGCGACGACGACAATCCGCGTACCGGCAAGCCCGAGTCGCTGCCCGCCTCGCTCGTCGACAAGGTGGCGAAGGCCGAAGGCGCCAAGTCCGCCGAGGGCTCGGTCTCCAGCATGAGCGTGACCGTCGTCAACTCCGCGAACAAGGACATGGGTTCCAGCAACGGTGCCCCGACGATCGCCGGCAACTGGAACCAGAACGACCTCAAGGCGATGGAGATCAGCTCCGGCCACGCACCGCGCGGCCCCACCGAGGTGATGGTCGACGCCGACACCGCCGAGAAGCACCATCTGAAGCTCGGCGACGAACTGCGCACCATCTCCGTCACCGGCGACCTCACCGCCAGGATCACGGGCATCGCCTCCTTCAAGGTCACCAACCCGGGCGCGGCGGTCGTCTACTTCGACACCGCCACCGCGCAGCGTGAACTGCTCGGGAAGGAAGGCCTGTTCACGGGTGTCTCCGTCACAGCCGCGGCGGGTGTCAGCGACGAGCAGCTCAAGCAGAACGTCGCGAAGACCCTGGACGGCACATACAAGCTGCAGACGGCGAAGGAGGCCGCCGACTCGAGCCGTGAAGATGTCGGCTCCTTCCTCGACGTCATGAAGTACGCGATGCTCGGCTTCGCCGGGATCGCCCTCCTCGTCGGCATCTTCCTGATCGTCAACACCTTCTCGATGCTGGTCGCCCAGCGCACCCGCGAGATCGGCCTGATGCGGGCCATCGGCTCCAGCCGCAAGCAGATCAACCGTTCCGTACTGCTCGAGGCGCTGCTGCTCGGCATCATCGGCTCCATCGCCGGCGTCGCCGCAGGTGTGGGGCTGGCCGTCGGGCTGATGAAGCTGATGGGTTCCATGGGCATGGAGCTCTCCACCAGGGACCTGACCGTGAAGTGGACGACCCCGGTGGTCGGACTCGTACTCGGCATCGTCGTCACCGTCGTCGCCGCGTACATCCCGGCCCGGCGGGGCGGGAAGATCTCCCCGATGGCAGCCCTGCGCGACGCCGGTACACCGGCCGACGGCAAGGCCGGCCGGATCCGGGCCGGGATCGGCCTGCTCCTCACGGGTGCCGGTGCCGCGGCGCTCCTTGTCGCGACGCAGGCCGACAAGGCGAGCGAGGGCTCGATCTTCCTCGGCCTGGGCGTGGTCCTCTCGCTCCTCGGCTTCGTCGTCATCGGCCCGCTGCTCGCCGGTGTGGTGGTACGGGCGCTCAGCGCGGTCGTGCTGCGGATGTTCGGCCCGGTCGGGCGGCTCGCGGAGCGCAACGCGCTGCGCAACCCGCGGCGCACCGGAGCCACCGGCGCCGCCCTGATGATCGGCCTCGCGCTGGTGGCATGCCTCTCGGTGGTCGGCTCCTCGATGGTGGCCTCGGCAACGGACGAGCTCGACAGGTCGGTCGGCGCCGACTTCATCATCTCGTCCGGCAAGAACCAGCCGATCATGCCGCAGGTCGAGAAGGCCCTGCAGAAGGCCCCGCACATCGAACACGTCACCAACTACAAGGGCGTGGCGGCGAAGCTGACCGCCCCTGACGGCAAGACGGAGGACGAGGAAGTCATCGCCGCCAACCCGACGTACGCACAGGATCTGCGCCGCGAGACCGTCGCGGGCGAGCTGTCGGCGGCGTACGGCAAGGACGCGATGTCGGTGGGCGACCGCTACGCCAAGGAACACGGCATCAAGGTCGGCGACGAGATCAAGGTCGCGTTCAAGAACGGCCGGACCGCCGGGCTGAAGGTCGCGGCGATCACCTCCGACGACACGAACGTCGACAAGGGCGCGATGTACACCAACATCACGACCGCCGCACAGTACGTCCCCGCCGACAAGATGCCGAAGAACATGATCATGTTCGCGAAGGCGGAGGACGGCAAGGAGAAGGAGGCGTACGCGTCCCTCAAGGCGTCGGTCGTCAAGTACCCGCAGTACAAGGTGCAGAACCAGACCGACTTCAAGCAGGACCTGAAGGACCAGATCGGCCAGTTGCTGAACATCGTCTACGGGCTGCTGGCGCTCGCGATCATCGTCGCGGTGCTGGGTGTGGTGAACACCCTGGCTCTCTCCGTGGTCGAGCGGACCCGGGAGATCGGCCTGATGCGGGCCATCGGCCTCTCGCGCCGCCAGCTGCGCCGGATGATCCGCCTGGAATCCGTGGTCATCGCGCTCTTCGGCGCCCTGCTGGGCCTCGGCCTCGGCATGGGCTGGGGCACGGCGGCCCAGAAGCTGCTGGCGCTCGAGGGCCTGGGAGTGCTGGAGATCCCGTGGACGACGATCATCACGGTCTTTGTGGGCTCTGCGTTCGTGGGTCTGTTCGCGGCACTGGTACCCGCGTTCAGGGCGGGCAGGATGAACGTCCTGAACGCGATCGCCACGGAGTAGGAAGCGTGGCGATACGGTAGGGGGCCCGGCCCCGGGGAGTTCCTCCAAACTCCCCGGGGCCGGGGTTTTTCTTGCGGCTTCGGGCCCGGTGCCCGAGGCCCCCCGGTCGGCGTGCCCGGCGTCGGCCCCGTCGGCTCCTGGGCGATCCGGTCGGGGCCCGTCGGCCCCCGGCGACCCGGTGAGCCGCGCCGCCGCCGCGCCCCGTCATGGCCACGACATGGACAAGGAACGCGGCCGCGTCCGTACGGCGGCGGGCCGTGTCCCCGCCCCGCGAGGGTTCCGGACGCGGCTGTCAGTCGGCGGCCGTAGGCTGGAAGCACCCCGGCCCGTTCGACGTGTCGGGCGGTTCGCGTTGCCCACTCCCCGGATGGAAGCCCTTCATGAGCCTGCACGGTCTGCTCGATGCCGTCGTACGTGACCCGGCGCTCGCCGAAGCGGTGAAGGCTGCCGCGGACGGTCACCGTATGCATGTCGACCTGGTCGGCCCGCCCGCCGCGCGCCCCCTCGCGGTGGCCGCGCTCGCCCGGGAGGCCGGGCGCCCGGTGCTGGCCGTCACGGCGACCGGGCGGGAGGCCGAGGACCTGGCGGCCGCGTTGCGCTCGCTGCTGCCCGAGGAGGGCATCGCCGAGTACCCCTCGTGGGAGACCCTCCCGCACGAGCGGCTCTCGCCCCGCTCCGACACCGTGGGCCGCCGGCTCGCGGTGCTGCGCAGGCTGGCCCACCCGGCACAGGACGACCCCGCCGCCGGGCCGGTGTCGGTCGTGGTCGCGCCCATCCGCTCCGTACTGCAGCCGCAGGTCAAGGGGCTCGGCGACCTGGAGCCGGTGGCTCTGCGCACCGGGCAGTCCGCCGACCTCGGCGAGGTCACCGAGGCGCTGGCCGCAGCCGCGTACTCCCGGGTCGAACTGGTCGAGAAGCGCGGTGAGTTCGCTGTTCGCGGCGGCATCCTGGACGTCTTCCCGCCGACCGAGGAGCACCCGCTTCGGGTGGAGTTCTGGGGCGACGACGTCGAGGAGATCCGTTACTTCAAGATCGCGGACCAGCGCTCGCTCGAGGTCGCGGAACACGGGCTGTGGGCGCCGCCCTGTCGCGAGCTGCTGCTGACCGACGACGTACGGGAAAGGGCCGCGGCCCTCGCCGAGCAGCACCCGGAGCTCGGTGAGCTGCTCGGCAAGATCGCCGAGGGCATCGCTGTCGAGGGGATGGAGGCCCTCGCGCCGGTCCTCGTCGACGACATGGAGCTGCTGCTCGATGTACTGCCCAAGGGCTCGATGGCCGTGGTCTGCGACCCGGAGCGGGTGCGGTCGCGGGCCGCGGACCTGGTGGCGACGAGCCAGGAGTTCCTGCAGGCATCCTGGGCGGCGACGGCCGGCGGTGGCGACGCCCCGATCGATGTCGGCGCAGCGTCGCTGTGGGGCATCGCGGATGTACGGGACCGGGCGCGCGAGCTCGGGATGATGTGGTGGTCCGTCTCGCCGTTCGCGGCCGACGAAGAGCTGTCGGACGAGACCGTCAAGCTGGGGATGCACGCCCCGGAGACGTACCGCGGCGACACCGCGCGGGCGCTCGCCGACACCAAGGGCTGGCTGGCGGACGGCTGGCGCACGGTGTACGTGACAGAGGCGCACGGCCCCGCGGCCCGTACGGTCGAAGTGCTGGGCGGCGAAGGCATCGCGGCCCGCTTCGACGCCGACCTCGACGAGATCTCCCCGTCCGTCGTCCATGTGTCGTGCGGCTCGATCGACTACGGCTTCATCGACCCGGGCCTCAAGCTCGCCGTGCTGACGGAGACCGACCTGTCGGGCCAGAAGGCGGCCGGCAAGGACGGCCAGCGGATGCCCACCCGCCGTCGCAAGACCATCGACCCGCTCACTCTGGAGGCGGGCGACTACGTCGTTCACGAGCAGCACGGCGTGGGCCGCTACATCGAGATGGTGCAGCGGACCGTGCAGAACGCCACCCGCGAGTATCTGCTCGTCGAGTACGCCCCGGCCAAGCGCGGCCAGCCCGGCGACCGGCTCTACATTCCCACCGACCAGCTGGAGCAGGTCACCAAGTACGTCGGGGGCGAGGCCCCGACCCTGCACCGGCTCGGCGGCGCGGACTGGACGAAGACCAAGGCGCGTGCGAAGAAGGCGGTCAAGGAGATCGCCGCCGACCTGATCAAGCTCTACTCGGCGCGGATGGCGGCGCCCGGCCATGCCTTCGGCCCGGACACCCCCTGGCAGCGGGAGCTGGAGGACGCCTTCGTGTATGTGGAGACGCCCGACCAGCTCTCCACGATCGCCGAGGTCAAGGAGGACATGGAGAAGACGGTCCCGATGGACCGGCTGATCTGCGGCGACGTCGGTTACGGAAAGACGGAGATCGCGGTACGGGCGGCCTTCAAGGCGGTCCAGGACGGCAAGCAGGTCGCGGTTCTGGTGCCGACGACACTGCTGGTGCAGCAGCACTTCGGCACGTTCTCCGAGCGTTACTCCCAATTCCCTGTGAATGTGCGGGCGTTGAGCCGTTTCCAGTCGGACGCGGAAGCGAAGGCGACACTGGAGGGCCTGCGGGACGGCTCGGTCGACATCGTCATCGGCACGCACCGGCTGTTCTCGTCCGAGACCACGTTCAAGGACCTGGGACTGGTCATCGTCGACGAGGAGCAGCGCTTCGGCGTCGAACACAAGGAGCAGCTGAAGAAGCTGCGCGCCAACGTCGACGTACTGACGATGTCCGCGACACCCATCCCTCGCACCTTGGAGATGGCGGTCACCGGCATCCGCGAGATGTCGACGATCACCACGCCGCCGGAGGAGCGCCACCCGGTGCTCACTTTCGTGGGGCCTTACGAGGAGAAGCAGCTCGGCGCGGCGATCCGCCGGGAACTGCTGCGCGAGGGGCAGGTCTTCTACATCCACAACCGAGTGGAGTCGATCGACCGGGCGGCGGCCCGGCTGCGCGAGATCGTGCCCGAGGCCCGTATCGCGACCGCCCACGGCCAGATGCCCGAGTCGGCGCTCGAGCAGGTCGTGGTGGACTTCTGGGAGAAGAAGTTCGACGTGCTCGTCTCCACGACGATCGTCGAGTCCGGCATCGACATCTCCAACGCGAACACGCTGATCGTCGAGCGCGGCGACAACTTCGGTCTCTCGCAGCTGCATCAGCTGCGCGGCCGCGTGGGCCGGGGCCGCGAGCGCGGTTACGCCTACTTCCTCTACCCGCCGGAGAAGCCGCTCACCGAGACCGCCCACGAGCGCCTCGCGACGATCGCCCAGCACACCGAGATGGGCGCCGGAATGTATGTCGCGATGAAGGACCTGGAGATCCGCGGCGCGGGCAATCTGCTGGGCGGCGAGCAGTCCGGCCATATCGCGGGTGTCGGCTTCGACCTGTACATCCGCATGGTGGGCGAGGCGGTGGCGGACTACCGCGCCGCGGTCGACGGTGGCGTGGAGGAGGAGCCCCCGCTCGAGGTCAAGATCGAGCTCCCGGTCGACGCGCATGTTCCGCACGACTACGCACCGGGCGAGCGGCTGCGTCTGCAGGCGTACCGCGCGATCGCCTCGGCGAACTCCGAGGAGGACATCAAGGCGGTCCGTGAGGAACTCACCGACCGCTACGGCAAGCTCCCGGAACCGGTGGAGAACCTGCTCCTGGTGGCGGGCCTGCGGATGCTGGCCCGGGCGTGCGGGGTCGGCGAGATCGTGCTCCAGGGCCCGAACATCCGCTTCGCGCCGGTGGAGTTGAGGGAGTCGCAGGAGCTGCGGCTGAAGCGTCTGTATCCGCGTACGGTGATCAAGCCGGCGGTCCACCAGATCCTGGTCCCGCGCCCGACAGCGGGGAAGATCGGCGGCAAGCCGGTGGTGGGGCGCGAACTGCTGGCGTGGACGGGCGAGTTCCTCACGACGATTCTGGGTTCGTAGGGCTCCTGTCGTCGCCGGCCGTCGAACCCTTCGGCCGGGCTCCGAAGGTCACGCCGGTCAGGGCGCGGAAGACCTCCTCGGGGTCGCGGTCGCCCACCGGCCGGTCCAGGTTGTGGCTCAGCAGCAGCGTGGCGAATCCGTGGGCGACCGACCACGCCGCGATACCCATCAGGCCGTCGTCCTCTACGGGGGTGCGGTCCGCGACTCCCGCGCGGAGTTCCTCCGCGGCCCGGGCCCTGGCCGCCAGGAGTTCCGGGTCGTCGGGGCGGTACAGGTCCGGCTGGAACATCACCTGGAAGTGCGCGGGGTGCCCGATCGCGAAACGGACGTAGTGCACGCCCCGTTCGCGCAGGTCGGGGGCGTCGGCCAGGGAGGCGGCCAGGAGGCCGTAGCCCTCCGTCGCGATCGCCGTGAGCAGGCCGCTGCGGTCTTTGAAGTGGTGGGCGGGGGCCGCGTGGGAGACGCCCGCGCGACGGGCCAGGTCGCGCAGGCTCAGGGCCGAGGGGCCTTCGGTGCGGATGACGTCGAGGGCGGCGGTGAGGACGGCCCGCCGCAGATCTCCGTGGTGGTACGTGCGCTCGCTCATGGGATCAGGCTACGCGGGATCTAGGCATTGACAAGTTCAGAGTGGAAGGGCAATCTTGTCGGTGGCAAGATGAGAGATGGGCGGAGGAGACATGTCCGAGGAACTGGGCCGGGTCCGTCAGATGTGGCATCTGCTGGAGCCCCTGCACGCCGTGCTCTACTACGCGCCGCAGGTGTTCGACGAGGTGGCCGCGCTGGGCTGCGAGACCGGGGAGCGCTGGCCGAGCTACTTCGCGCTGCGGTCCGCTCCGCTCGGTTCGCCCGGAGCCCGGCAGGTGGCCTCGGCGTTCTACAGCTTCAGCCCGCGCATGGTCGCCGAGCACGTCCCCGTTGCGTGGGACATCGCCGCGCCGGACAAGGTGCTCGCGGCCCGGCTGCGCGGGATCGACCGGGCGTACCGCACGATATTCGGCGAGAACGCGGACAGCCCCGAGTTCGCGGAGGCCGCCGCCCTCGCCCGCAGGGCCGCTGAGGCTGTGAACACCGAAGGGCGGCCCCTCGCCGCCGCCAATGCCGAGCTGTCCTGGCCGGACGCACCGCATCTCGTGCTCTGGCAGGCCGCGACCATCCTGCGCGAGCACCGCGGGGACGGCCATCTCGCCGCACTTCTGACCGCCGGTCTCGACCCCGTCGAGGCGCTGGTCTCCTTCGCGGGCATCGGTGCGGCCCCGGCGGAGACCTTCACGAGCCGCGGCTGGAGCGGGGAGGAGTGGGACGCGGCGCGTGAACGGCTCGTGGCGCGCGGGCTCCTGGACGCGGACGGTGCGGCGACCGAGGCCGGGCGGGAGCTGCGGGCCGAGGTCGAGCGGCGTACGGACGAACTGGCCGCCGCGCCCTGGGCGGCTCTCGCGGACGAGGACCGCGACCGCCTCGTCGAGTTGCTCGGGCCGCTCTGGGTCGAGGTGCTGGGCACGGGCCTGCTGCCCGGAGTGACCACGCTCGGCATCGGCAAGGTGTGAGGCCACGGACAGCGCCGGGCCGCCGCGCACGGGCCCGTGCGCGCCGGGCCCGGAACGGCACACCGCCCGCGGGGGCCGGCTCGGCTCCGTGGGCGGTGCGTGTGCGGATGTGTATCTCTGTGCGCGTATCGCTGTTGCTCTCCTCGGGACAGGTGGATTGCAGACTTGGTGCTTTCGACGCTACGCGCCCCCTCCGCCTTCCGCGCGCCGAAGCGCGGCATGAACGATCCCATAGCGGTTGATAGCAGAGCATAGGCTCCGTAATGCTCCCGAACTGATCTGCCCCGTACGGGACTTGAGTAGGGTGCGAGCGTGAACAGACTCGGGGTACGAATATCGCGCGTGCTCGCAGGCGGACTGACGGCAGTCGTGGCGGGGACACTGCTCGCAGGCTGCGAAGGCGGCGGACTCACCGGGGACGCCAAGCCCTCGGACGCCGCCTCCGTGCCCTCCGCCGGCGGCTCGGGCTCCGGCACCAGCCCGCTCGTCAACCCCCAGGGGACGAAGCCCGGCCTCGCCCCCCTCGCCTCCGAACAGGACAGGGCCGCCGCCCGCCGGCTGATCGAGAAGGTGTCCACCAAGGGCCGCGGCCCGAAGACCGGTTACGCCCGGGACCGCTTCGGATACGCCTGGATGGACACGGCCGACGGGGTGCCGCTGGCACGGAACGGCTGCGATACGCGGAACGATCTGCTCGCCCGCGACGGCCGCGAGCTGCGCTACCGCTCAGGATCCGACTGCGTGGTCATCGCCATGACGCTGAACGATCCGTACACCGGCACCGTCATCGACTGGAAGAAGCAGAAGGCATCGGCGGTCCAGATCGACCATGTCATCCCGCTCTCCTACGGCTGGCAGATGGGCGCGGCCCGCTGGGACAGGACGAAGCGGCAGCGGCTGGCCAACGACCCGTTGAACCTGCTGCCCGTTGAGGGCAGCGCCAACAGCTCGAAGAGCGACTCGGGCCCGGCGTCCTGGCTGCCGCCGAACAAGCGGATCCGCTGCTCGTACGCGGTACGGGTCGCGCAGGTGGCGGTCAAGTACGAACTGCCGGTGACGACGGCGGACAAGAAGACGATGCTCGCGCAGTGCGGCGGCTGAACCAGGCCGTTGCCGGGGGAACGGAAAGAGGCCGCCTCGGAGGCGGCCTCTTCGCCCGGGGGGCGGCGGCGGGTCAGAGCTTCAGCTCCCACTGCGATGCGTCGTACGAGATGCCGGGGCTGACCTCGACCGTGAGGATCGTGGCGTCGGCCGGGGCGTCGAAGGCGTACTTCACCGTGGCCTTCTTTCCGGGCAGGATCTTGCCGCTGAAGCCGTCGCCGACCCCTTGGTCGAAGATCTGCTCGGACTTGACGCCGTCCTTGCCGGCGCGGGCCTCGGCGGTCAGCAGGGCGGCGTCGAACTTCTCCTTGCCGGCGTTCTCGATCACGACGGTCACCACGTAGGCCTTGTGGCCCTTGGTGTGCCCGGCGGCGAACTCGCTGGGAGTGAAGTCCTTGGGCGCGGAGACGGTGACCTTCAAGTCGTCGTCGTAGATGGAGGTGTCGCCCGCCGCGAGGGTGTCGGCCGCCTTGGCCTTGTCGTCGCTCTTGGGCTTGTCCGCCGTGTCGCCCTTGCCCTTGTCACCCTTTCCGGCGGCCGGTGCCTTCGACGCCGTGGTGCCCGAGGTGGCCTTGTTGATCTCGTCCACCGCGTCGCCCACGGCCTTGAAGGTGATCACCGCGCCGACGATCGAGAGGATCAGCGCGACCAGTCCGAGGATCGCTCCGGTCGTGGTCACGCCCTTGTTGGCGGCCTCGCCGCGCTTCACGCGGCCGCGGCCCGACAGGCCCAGGATCAGGGCGATCAGGCCGAGGATGCCGGCCAGCCAGAAGAAGAAGGGGATCAGGCCGGAGATGGTTCCGATGATCCCGAGCACCAGCGCGGCCGTGCCGAGCCCACCCCGCAGCTGCTGCGGGGCCGGGGCGTAGGGGCCGGCGCCGGGCGGCTGCTGCGGGTCGTACTGAGGCTGCTGCGTGGAGTGGGACATGGGTGCCCTCCCTGACGTGGAGTGTGGCCGGGGCCTCGGCGTGAGCCCCGTTCAGCGCGCCGTGTGGCGACGGGTCAATAAGAGCAGAGGCTGTGAACCGAGTCAACATTGTTCACGGAATCGTGATTTGCTCACACTGTGAAGAGGTTTCTCTTGTGCGCGCGGCTATGCTCGGCGACACAACAGGCAGGTGCGGATCAGCGCTCACGCGAGGGAGTCAGCCAGGTGCCGGACAGAGCGAGCGAGGTGACGGCGGCCGAAATCGCCCGGCTGGCGGGAGTCGGACGCGCCGCGGTCAGCAACTGGCGGCGCCGTCACGCCGACTTCCCCAAGCCGGTCGGCGGCACGGAGACAAGCCCGTCGTTCGCACTCCCCGAGGTCGAGCAGTGGCTCCGTGACCAGGGCAAGCTCGCAGAAATCCCGCTCCGTGAAAGGGTTTGGCAACATCTCGCGGATCATCTCGCGGGCCCCGTACCGGCGTTGGTGCAGGCGGGCTGCACACTGCTGCTCGTGAGGGACCGTCACCCGGCCTGGCTGGAGCTGACGGCGGTCTCGGACGAGCGCCTGGCGGAGTTGCTGCCCGCCGCGCTGGAGCAGGTACTCACGGCGCGCTTCGGCGAGGACGCGGTGGGGCTCTTCATGGAAGTGTTCACAGCGCAGACGGGCCCGGCGACGCGTACAGAACCGCTCACAGAGGCGGTGGGCTCCTCCTCCGGGCCGGAGGCGCCGTTGCCGGCGTCCGTTCCCTTCCTGCGTGGTGTCGCCGAGCTGGCCGCCGAACTCGGCGCACGTCAGGCCTTCGAGTTTCTGCTGGGGCGGTACCTGGACGCCAACCCGCGGCAGTACACCCTCACCCCGCCCGGACCCGCCGCGCTCATGGCCGGGCTTGCCGGGGCCGGCGCCCGCGACGTACTCGATCCCGCTGCCGGGACCGGGACACTGCTGCGCGCCGTCGAACGCCCCAACGCCCTGTACGCACAGGACGCCGACCCCGACCTCGCCGCGCTCACCGGTCTGCGCCTCGCCCTGCACTCCGACGCCACCGTGCGCGCCCGCGCGGGCGACACCCTGCGCGGCGACGCGTTCCCGAAGCCCGCCTTCGACGCTGTGCTCTGCCACCCGCCGTTCAACGAGCGCAACTGGGGCCACGACGAACTCGCCTACGACCCCCGCTGGGAGTACGGCTTCCCGGCCCGTACCGAGTCCGAACTGGCCTGGGTCCAGCACACGCTCGCCCGGCTGCGCCCCGGCGGCGCCGCCGTGCTGCTGATGCCGCCCGCGGCCGCGTCCCGCCGTTCCGGCCGCCGTATCCGCGCCGGGCTGCTGCGCCGCGGTGCGCTGCGGGCCGTCATCGCCCTGCCCGCCGGCGCCGCGCCCCCGTACGGCATCCCCCTGCACATCTGGGTGCTGCGCAAGCCGGATCCGGGCCGGGCGGCTCCGCCCGAGCTGCTGTTCGTCGACACCGCGGAGCTCGCCGGGGCGGGCGGTGGCCGCGACAAGCTCGACTGGCAGGCCGTCCACAGCGCCGTACTCGATGCCTGGCAGCCCTTCGACAAGCACGGCACTGCCGAGGAGCAGCCGGGCGTCAGCCGCTCGGTCCCCGTCATCGAACTCCTCGACGACGACGTGGACCTGGCCCCCGCCCGGCACCTGCCGCCCCCGGCCGCCGCCGGCGGCGCGGACGAGCTGCTGCGGGTGCGGGACCGGCTGGCCGACACCCTCCGGCTGACCCGAGAGCTCACTCCCGCGCCCGCCGCCCACGCGGAGCCCGTGCCCTGGCCCGCCACCACCGTCGGCGAACTGGCCCGCGCGGGAGCGCTGGTGATCAGCGCGGGCGGCACTGGCAGTACGAGCACCGAGGCCGTGCCCGTACTCACCGAGCAGGACGTGCTCTCCGGCACCGCGCCCTCGGGCACGCTTCCCGAAGGCCCCGACGAGGAGCCCGTACGCCTCGAGGAGGGCGATGTCGTCGTGCCCGTGCTCGGTGGCGGATCCGTCGTACGCGTCATCGACGAGGCAACCGCGGGAGCGGCCCTGGGCCGTAACCTCCAGCTGTTGCACCCCGATCCGGCCGCGCTCGACCCCTGGTTCCTCGCCGGCTTCCTCCGCGGCACCGCCAACACCCGGCAGGCCAGCAGCTATGCGTCGACCGCGACCCGACTCGATGTCCGGCGGCTCCAGCTGCCCCGGCTGCCGCTCGCCGACCAGCAGCGCTACGGCGAACGCTTCCGTGCGCTCGCCGAATTCGAGGACGCTCTCAAGCAGGCCGGGCGGCTCGGCGAGCAGCTCGTCCAGGGGCTGTACGACGGGCTGACGGACGGCACG
Organism: Streptomyces sp. NBC_01750; assembly: GCF_035918095.1. NCBI lineage: Bacteria > Bacillati > Actinomycetota > Actinomycetes > Kitasatosporales > Streptomycetaceae > Streptomyces > Streptomyces sp. NBC_01750. The sequence goes on along the minus strand of NZ_CP109137.1, from coordinate 3,697,576 downwards.
GTCACGCGGGAGTGAGAGCCGGGGCGTGACGCATCGGACATCGGGTCCGTACAACCCAGGACCCGATGTCCGTGTCGGTGTATACGCTCGTCCCCTATCTGCCTCGTCCCCAGGCCCCCAGGAGCAGTAATGCACGGCCACGGCTATGCGCCGCCGCAGCCCAAGCGACCGCCCACCGCGCTGCTCATCGCCATACGCGTACTCTTCGTGGCGCTCGCGCTGCTCAGCTTCGGCATGCTCGCCTGGGGCACGATGCTGCGAATAGCGATCCTGCGCCGCCGAAGGCTCGACTGGCTGCTGTTCTGGGTCAGCCTCGCCATCGCCGTCACCGCGCTTGTCGTCATCGGCGAATACGGTCCCGACGCCGGGGCCGAGTCGGCCGAGCAGGACGAGATGACCGCCCTCGACCTTGTGTTCCTGCCGCTTCTGCTCGGGCTCGCGATCGGGGTGCCCACGCACTATCTGGTGGCCGACATCCGCCATTACCAGGAACCCCGGACGGGCTGGGCGCCGCCGCCCTACGCCGCGCCGACCGTGCCGTACGGGCTGCCGCCGCAGCCGGGGCAGACGCCGCAGACATCCCGGACGCCGCCCACATCCCAGACGCCTCAGCCATCCCAGAGGCCGGGATACGGCTACCCGCCCGTCCCGCCGCAGTCCCCGCCCCCGGTTCCGCCGCAGTCCCCTGCCGACAAGCCCCGTATCGACCAGGTGCGTGCCGAGCTCGACGAGCTCAGCGACTACCTCCGCAAGGAGCAGGGCCGGTGAACGGACGCGTCATCGGGGGCCGTTACGAGCTCTCGACCGTCATCGGCCAGGGCGGCATGGGGCAGGTCTGGACGGCCTACGACGGCCGCCTCGACCGCCGCGTCGCCGTCAAGCTGCTCCGCCCCGACCACATGGCGGCGGCCACCGACGCCGACGAGATGCGCCGCCGCTTCGTCCGCGAGTGCCGGGTCACCGCGCAGGTCTCCCATCCCGGCCTGGTCACCGTCCATGACGCGGGCAGCGACGAGGACGACCTCTATCTCGTCATGCAGTACGTCGAGGGCGCGGACCTCGCCGACCATCTCGCCGAGCACGACCCGTACCCGTGGCAGTGGGCCGTCTCGGTCGCCGCCCAGCTCTGTGCCGTGCTCGCCGCCGTGCACGCCGTGCCGATCGTCCACCGTGACCTCAAACCGCGGAATGTGATGGTCAAGCCCGATGGCACGGTCACCGTCCTCGACCTCGGTGTCGCCTCCGTCATCGACACCGACACCACCCGCCTCACCCACACCGGATCGCCCATCGGCAGCCCTGCCTATATGGCCCCCGAGCAGGCGATGGGCGGCGCGGTCGGCCCGTACACCGATCTCTACGCGCTCGGTGTGCTGCTGCACGAACTCCTCAGCGGGAACGTCCCGTTCGCGGGCTCCACCGCCCTCGGCGTGCTGCACCGCCATCTCTACGAGCCGCCGCTCCCGGTCCGCCAGCTGCGCCCCGAGATACCCGAGCCGCTCGAAGCGCTCGTGCTGCGCCTGCTCGCCAAGGACCCGCAGCACCGCCCGTCCGGTGCGCAAGAGGTGTACGAGTCGCTCGCACCGCTGCTGCCGAGTCGCGGTGCGCCCGGCGGTCCGCTCGACCCGACCCGCCCGTTTCTGCGCCCGCACGCCCCGTGGCCTGACCGGGTCACCGGCCCGCCCCCGGATCCCCGCTCCGCCGCCCCGGTGGCGCCCCGCCCGGATGTGGCGGCCGCGGTCGACGAGGTCAAGCGCCTCCTCGGCGAGGGCAGCATCACCCAGGCCGTGGACATCCTCGGCGGGATCCTCCCGGCGGCCGCCGCCGAGCACGGTGAGCACTCGCCGGTCGTACGGATCCTGCGCAAGCAGTACGCGACGACGCTGCTGGACGACGGGCAGTACCGGCGTGCGCTGCCCGAGCTGCGGCGGCTCGCCGACGACCGGACCGCCGAGGCGGGCCCGGCCGACCCGCAGACGCTGCAGTTCCGCTACGACGCCGCACTCTGCCTGGAACAGCTGGGTGAGGCGGCCGCCGCTCTCGCGGAGTACCGGGCCGTGCTGCCGTACTACGAGAACCAGCAGGCCTCCGACCCCGCCCGCGCCTTCGACGTACGCCACCGCATCGGGAATCTGCTGCTCGCGGTGGGTGACCATGCGGCGGCGCGGCAGCAGCTGCAGGCCCTGCTGTACGACGCGGAGCGGACGTACGGGCCCTACCACCAGCTGCCGGTCGAGCTGCGGCGTGCGCTCGACCGGCAGCAGCAGTTTCACAGTGGCTGACCGGGCCGGCCGGTCACATCCGGGCGTGCCCCTGCGGTGACAGCGTGTCGAAGGGCAGCCGGACGGTGGTGGCCGTCCCGGTGTCCGCGTTCGACGACCGCAGCGCGGTCAGCTCCTGATCGGTCAATGCCCGCCGCACGAGACGGAATTCGTCCAGGGAGCCCTTGAACCGTTCCACGCCGTCCGGCCGCGTGCCCAGCTGGATCCCGGACACCGCGAAGCTGTCCCCGTACGTCACCGAGCCGGCCGGCACCGGAGCGTCGTCCAGCAGCTTGCCGTCCACCGAGAGGGACAGCAGACCGCCGGAGCGCTCGAGTGCGACATGGTGCCAGGCGCCGTCGCCGAAACCGGACGCGCTGCCGCTGTCGGCCCCGTACAGCTGGACCGTGGCGGTGTCCGTCTGGAGGAGTGCGGTGAGCCGGTCCTGGGAGGGCTGGGCCCGCAGCCACAACTGCCGTTCCGCGCCACCCACCCCGTACGACCACAGGATGACCTGGCTGCCGGTTGTGGGGCCGGCGGTGTACTTGAGCCAAGTCGCGACCGTGAAGTCGCCGCCGCCCAGCGCCTTGTCGGAGCCATAGGGCAGTTCGACGCTGTCGTCCGTGCCGTCGAGCGGCAGCCCGGAGCCGAACCTGCCCCCGCCCGACCAGGACGAGGGCAGTGCACCGCCCCGGACATAGGCGTGGCTGCAGTGGACGGAGGAGTCGGGCGTCGCGGGCCCGGACGCCGGCCGTGCGACCGAGTGGACCTCGGTGTTGCCGGCCTCCATCGACCACCACAGCGCGGGCGGGTCGGCCGGATAGCCGCCGGCCGAACCCGCCGCGGATCCGGTCACCTTCTTCAACTCGGCTTCCGTGAGGGCGCGCCGGTAGAGCCGGACGTCGTCGAGACGGCCGGTGAGGATGTCGAGACTGCCCGGCTTGGACCCGACCCGGACCCCCTCCGGATTCGCGGCGCTGGTCAGGGACCCGGACAGACCGGCAGCCTCGGTGGCGGGGGCCCCGTCCACGCTCAGCCGCAGCCGGTCGCCGCTGCGGCTGACGGCCAGCAGATGCCATGTGCCGTCGCCGTAGGCGACCGAGGTCCCGGGGTCGGGCAGAGCGATCTGGACGGGCCCCGCCGCGGTTTCCGCCCAGGCGAACAGCCGGTCCTGGGCGGGCTGGGCGCGCACCCACAGGGCAGGCTGCCCGGACGTGGAGCCGTAGGCCCACAGCAGCGCCGAGTTCGGGGTCGACGCGGTCGCCGAGTGCGAGAACCACAGCGTGTAGGTGAAGTCGTCCGCCCCGACATCGAGGGTGGGGACGTACGGCGTCTCGACACCGGGCCGGGTGGCCGAGACGCCGATCGCGCCCTTGCCGATCCGGCCCGCGTCCTCGTCGGGCAGTCCGCCGAGGAGGGTGCCGTCGGCGCAGTGCCCGGAGACATCGTCCTCGACGCCGACCGACGTCAGCGCGGGCACGTCGGCGGTGTCGGCGACCTGGAAGGCCAGCCGGACGGACTGGGCGGCCTCCGCGTCCCGCGCGCTGTTCGCCGTGCGCAGCGCATCCAGCTGAGCGTCGGTGAGGACTGTCCGGTGGACCCGGAATTCGTCGATCGAGCCGGTGAAGTACTCGCCGGCGCCCGCGTCCGGCTTGGCACCGAGACGGATACCGTCGACGCCCTTGGCGCGGGTGTCGGTCAGCGAGCCGGTGACCCCGGTCGCGATGGCGGGGATCCTGCCGTCCACGGAGATACGGATCTGGTCGGCGGAGCGCACCAGCGACAGCTGGTGCCAGGCACCGTCGCCGTACGCAGTCGAGGTCCCGGCGTCGGGCAGCGGTATCTGCACCGAGCCCGCGGCGGTCTCCGCGAGGGCCAGGATCCGGTCCTGGGCGGGCTGCGCGCGGATCCACAGCTGCGGCTTGCCCGTGCCGAATCCGTACGCCCACATCAGCGCCTGCTGCGGGCTGCTCGCGGTCGCCGAGTACCGGAAGAAGAACGAGTATGTGACATCACCCGCACCCGGATCGAGGGACGGGGTGTAGGGGAGATCGGCGAAGTCGCCCGTTCCGTCCAGCGCCAGGCCCTGGCCGAAGCGCCCGGCGCCGAGCGCCGAACTGCCGCCCAGATAAGCGTCGTTCGCCTCGGGACCGGAGTCGGGCGTGGTGCGGCCGGCGGCCGGCGACGGCTGCGGATTCGGCGAGCCGGTGAAGGTGCCCGGCACGCCGACCGAGCCGGGCGTGAAGCGGTTGAAGTAGATGTTCGCGGCGGAGAAGTCGGTGCCTCCCTCGTAGACGAGCCCGAGCTGTCCGTCACCGAGCTCGGCCATGTCCGAGTAGCCCGCGCGCTTGTTGTTGATCAGGCCGCCGGACGCGTCGCGCCAGGTGGCACCGCGGTCCGTCGAGTAACGGATGCGCATGGACTGCCGGTCGGTGGCGTGGGAGGGAGCGGCGAAGACGAGCGTGTCGCCGGGCACACTCCGGTAGGTCTGCCGCAACGCGAGCACGGAGCCCTGCACCTGGGGGGTGACCAGGCCGGGCACGAGTCGCTGCGCGGGGACGGTGACACCGCCGTCGGTGCTGACCGCATGGCTGCGGTGTCCTGCGTCGGTGTTGTTCCGGGCGGCGATGTAGACACCGCCGTCGTCGAGTTCGGCGACGGCCGGCTCGCCCGGCAGCAGTACGTCCTTCTCGAAGGAGTCGGCGGTTTCGCTGGTCTTCCAGTGAGCGCCGTGGTCGTCGCTGTAGATGAGGCCGACGTACTGCGAATGGGACGTGGGACTCTCGTACGCGCCGACCACCAGCCGGCCCTTGGCGGGGCCGTTGCGCAGCTGGATGCCGTGCGCGGGCCCCGTGCCGTACCAGCCCACGTCCCCGCCGCTGAACCGCGGCAGTGGCACCGGAGTATCGAAGCTGAGACCGTCGTCCGTGCTGCGCTGCAGCCACGGCAGACGCTTGCCGCCGGGCTCGGCGGTGGCCGGCTCCGAGGTGGAGAGCAGGAAGACCTCCCCGGTCGTCCCGTCGGCGACGGGCGAGGCGTTGCCCCTGGTGTACGGAGCCTCCCGGTCGCTCTCGCTGCCGGAGAGCGCCACGCGCACCGGGCCCCAGGTGCGCCCCTCGTTGGTGGAGCGGCGGACCACGATGTCGATGGCACCGCGGTCGGCGCACGAGGGGGACTTGCGGCCCTCGGCGAAGGCGAGGAGCGTGCCGGCCTTGGTGCGTACGAGGGAGGGGATGCGGAAGCAGCCGTAGCCCGCGGTACCGGAGCGGAAGAGGATCTGCTCGGTGCCGGTCAGGGCGTCGGCGGATTTCTGGGTGCCGCTGGCGGCGGCGGGTGGTGCGGTGACCGAAGGGGCGGCGGTGGCCGCGAGCAGAAGGCTCAGCCCCACCAGGGCGGTTCTGAGCCGGGTTCGTATGTGGGCCAAGGGATTTCGGGCCTTTCTCGTTATGGCCTCGGGCACAACGCCGACCGCCGTCCGGTCCTTGCGGGACCGGACGGCGGTAGGTGTCGTGTGCCGTTTACGGGCGGGGCAGCGCGCGGCCGGTGAAGGCCGGTGCCTTGTCCCCGGCGCGCATCGCGCTCAGCGACGAGGTCTGCTGCACCTGGTAGACGCGGGTCTGGTTGTCGGCCGTACGGAAGGAGTACGCCCAGGTCGGGCCGGTCGCGTTGGTGTAGGTGAACGCGGTGGGCTCGGTGGCGGAGGCCTCGAAGGAGGCCTGCTGCCAGGTGCGCCAGGTGCCGCTGCCCTGGACAGTCTCACCCGTGTTGTAGGTGTAGCCGTCCTCGCCGCGTACGACGATCTCGGTGAGTCCGGTGAGCGGGGAGATCACGGCGCTGGGGGAGCCGTTGGCGGTGAGCCCCTCGACGGTGCTCCACTCGCCGTAGGTGCTGCCCTCGGCGGACTGGGCCGTGGTCACCACCTTGCCGAGACCGTCCGTGGCGAAGACGCGGAGACGGTAGCCGGGGTAGATGACCACGGTCGGCGTGCCGGTGACGGCCTGCGCGCCCAGCGACGACCAGGAGGAGAGCGAACCGGCCTCCTTGAACAGCGCGGTGCTCAGGACCCCGGAGGCGTTCTTGCCGAAGAGCTGGATGCCGTCCCGTACGGTCACGGCGGTGAAGGGACCGGTGAAGCCGGAGCCCGCGAGCGGTGTCCAGCCCATGAAGTCCACGTTGGCACGCTGCTGGATGCGGTACCAGGGCTTGCCGTCCGCGTCCGCGGAGAACTGCACCAGGAGACCGGACGGGGTCCTGGCGGTGACGGCGTGCTGCGCCATCGCGCCCGCGAGATCGATCCAGTTGCCCCAGTCCGCACCGGACTTGGCGGTCTGGTTGCGCTGCCAGACGCTGCCGGAGGTGTTGTGCCCGGTGACGACCACGCGTCCGTCGGTGTGCTCGGCCAGCGTCGGTTGCCCGGAGAACGCCTCGTTGCCGGAGATGGTCGTCCACTGGACGCCGTTGATGTCGTTCGGATCGCCCATCCGGCCGTGCACGAGACGGCCGATGTTGTCGGTGTACGCCAGCTCCAGGGAGCCGGCCGAGGACTGCATCACCGAGGCCCGGCTGTAGTTCTCCAGCGGCACGGACGGCGAGGCCGGGGTGTGGTTGACATCGATCCGGCAGGCGTCGGGCGCGCCGGACACCGACGTGAACGCGGCCCAGCCGCTCGCCTCGAGCTGCTTGTTGTAGACCGGGAAGTCGCGGATGCCCTCGTCGAAGCGGTAGTACGTGACCGCGCCGTTGCCCTTGACACGGAAGAGCGTGTCGCCGCCGAAGGAGGTGATCGTCTTGGAGTCGCTCCAGTCGGCCGCGGACTCCAGGACATGCCGCTCGATCCAGCGCTGGCTGGTCACGTCGTAGCGGGAGCGGTAGAGCTTGCCGTCGGTCGCCGAGCGGCCGTAGATCACGCCCTTGTCGGCGGCGTAGATCGCGTCGTAGCGGTCCCAGCCCATGTCGACGATCTTTCCGCTGCCGGTGATGAAGTCCCCGGCAGCGGCGTCGTACTTGTACCAGCGCAGTCCGCCGGTGGAGCCCGCCAGCGTCCAGATGTAGCCGCCGCGGTCGATGGTGATCTCATCGGTCTTGCCCGCGGCCTTGAACTCCGTGAAGCCGGAGCTGATCTTCTTGTGGTGGACGTCCCAGGTCGCCGAGGCGCTGATGCGATGGGAGTAGTAGAGGCCGTCCGACTTGATCCCGTAGAAGGTGGCGGCCGGGCCCGCCATCATCTGGCCGTAGCCGGTCCAGGTGGAGTCGATGACGCTCCCGTTCGGCAGCGCGGCGCCCGTCATGGGCGTCGGCATGTCCTGCCGGTACAGCTTGCCCGCCGGGTCCAGCGTGTACGTCGGGCCGGTGGTGGTGCAGGTCACCGGCGCGTTGGCCGCCTGGGCGGTTCCGGCGGGCAGCGCCACGAGCACGGGAACGGCGACGGCAAGGGCTGCGGTCAGGGCAGTGCGTCTTATGTGAGCACGCGGTGAAATCCTCGTCATGGGCTGGACGTTAGGCGTCGAATGGTGAACGGTGCGGTGGCCCTCAGATGAACAAGATCCCTTGCAAGCTCACGAGTTGATGAACAGTCAGTGTGACTTCTGTAGTTGGCTGTTGTTCGTGTCGCTGGTGGTGTCTGCGGCTTCCGGGGCGCGGCGCGACCGCTTGCGGACCCCGGGCAGCAACGCCATCAGTACGAGCCCCAGCAGGCCCGTGGATCCCATCGCCGCACCCGCCTTCAGGCCGGGAGGGCGGAAGGAGCAGTCCACCCGTGTCGTGGAGCCGTCCAGCGGTACGGCGACGAGCCCCAGGTGGGAGCCGGCCGGCTTGCCGTTGCAGGTCCAGCCCGCGATCCGGGTCGCGGCGAGGACAGCAGTCCCCTTGGTGCCGGGCGGGAGCTCTGCCCGTACGCCGCTGTCGGACACCTCGACCGAGAGCGCGCCGGTCCTCTTCAGCCGGTCCACGGCGGCGGTCAGCTTCGCCCGGTCCAGACAGCCGAGCGTCGTGCGGTGGGGGTCCTTGCTGTAACCGACCTTCTCGCCCGGCGAGTTCACCGTCCCGAGCGACGTGAGCGCGGCACGCCGCTTCGGCTGTCCGCCGCGCAGCGTCACCCACGGCGAGTCGCCGAGCCTTGCCCTGCCGGTGTAGTCGGGTGCCCAGAGGAAGACCTCGCTGCCGACCGGGCAGGAGCCACCGGCGGGGGTGTCGTAGACCGCGGAGCCGAGCAGCCGCTCCTGGTTGCGGAAGGGGTTCCAGTCGTACCGCGGCTCGGCCCCGGGCGGCCGCACGGTCACCAGCGGCGGCACCTGCTCGGCCCGGGTCGCCTCCGGGTGCTTCCCGGGAGCGGTGCGCACCCGTGCTCCGACGGCGAAGATCGCGTCCGTGACCGGGTTGTCGAGGGACTGCACACTGCGGCCGTTGGACGTCCAGCCCGCGCCGAGTGCGGCCAGCGTGCGCGTGTACACATCCGGGGTGTGGCTGCTGTAGTACTGGCCGCCCTGGCCGCCCAGCAGGACCGGATCGTTCCCGGTGATCTGGTCGCGGCCGGGGTCGGTGCGGTAGCGCGGCCAGCCGTCGGCCTTCGCCACCGCCGCCGCGCGCTCGCTGTGGGGCTCGCCCCAGGCCGGGTAGTCGTCCAGCCTGCCGAGCTTCATCCGGTCGGCGTATGCGGTGGTCGCCGCGGCCTGGCCGACCAGCGTGCCGCTGAGCAGCAGCGCGGCGAGGACGGTGTATGTGCCACGGCCGGCCAGGAGCAGACCGCCGACGACCGCCGCGAACCCGGCCGCGAACAGCAGAAGCGTCCAGACGGTGACCAGCTCACTGGTGGCGCCGGCGAGCGCGGTCGCCGTGACCACGGCGCCGCCGCCGAGCAGGGCACGCCGCCCCGGCCAGTCGGAGGAGAGACAGATCCAGGCGGCGATCACCAGGATTCCGGCGAAGACGAAGGTCTGCCGGTACGGGCTGCCGTTGGGCGTCGCGAAGACATGCCACACCAGATGGGTCGGCCCCCACTGGAGGGAGAGCGCGACCGACACGGCAAGACCGGTCCACACCCAGCGCTCGCGCCGCGGGACGGCGCCGTTGAAGGCGAGCGTGCACGCCAGCAGCAGCGCACCGCTGCCCAGGAAGACGGCGGGAGTGAAGAAGCTGTACGTCGCGGGCAGCGTCCGCGCGAACACATCGGCCCAGCCGGCCGGCGAGAACTGCCTCGTCCACCCCGGATAGGCGTGCTGGGAACCGAGGAAGACGGGGATGAGCACGGGCCCTGCCAGCGCGATACCGAGCAGCACGGTCCGGGTGGCCCGCAGCAGCGCCCGCATCCGCTCCCGTGCGTCCGTATCCGCCGTCAGCAGCCGCACCGCGAGCACCAGTGCGGCCCCGATGGTCGCCATGTAGGCGGTGTAGAAGTTGGCGATCCACGCCACCGCGACGATCAACGGGCCGAGCAGCGGCCGCCGTGCCGTGCGCGCCCACTCGCCGGCCAGGCACAGCAGGGGGAAGGCGACCAGGCCGTCCATCCACATGGGGTTGTACGAGGCCTCGACGACCGACCAACCGCACAGTGCGTACGAGCCGCCGAGCACCGCCGCCATCCACCAGCGTCCGCCCTGGTGCAGGGAGAACAGCAGCCAGGTCATGGCAGCGGCCGCCGCCGCCATCTTCAGCAGTGTGACCACATAGACGGCGAGATCGATCTCGTCCCGCGGGAAGAGCCCGACCAGCAGGGAGAACGGGCTGGTCAGATAGGTCCCGAGGTCGGGAAGGAAGCTGGTTCCGTAGCCGGACTGCCAGTTGAGCAGCAGCCCACCGTCCGCACGGCCATGCAGCAGATCCCACAGATGGGCATGGAACGGCACAAACTGATTGCCGAGGTCGTTCACGCTGCGGGTGTGCGGTCCGAAGGGGAAGCTGCGGGCGACGGCGTCACCGCCGCACACGGTCCCCACGGTGATCAGCGCGGCGAGGGCGGCGGCGCGGCCGCGCGCGGATTGCAGAGTCGACATGATTCCTTGAATATGCCAGCGCCGATCGTGAAAACATCCACCGGGAAGCCCAGTTCACGCAATGGTCGCCTACGCGTCACGCAGGGAATCCGCACGGGACATTCGGGTGGGATGTTGTTCTTCCGTGCTGATCTCGATAGTTGTTCCGTGCTTCAACGAAGAGGAGATCATCGGCCGCTTCCATGAACATGTGACCGCAGAACTCTCCCTGCTCGGGGACGAATTCGAGTTGGTCTATGTGGACGACGGAAGCCAGGACCGGACGCTCCCTCTCCTCGAGGAGATCGCCGCGGCCGACCCTCGTACCCGCTATGTCTCCTTCAGCCGCAACTTCGGCAAGGAAGCGGCGATGCTCGCCGGCCTCCAGCATGCCGAGGGAGACGCCGTCGTCATCATGGATGCCGACCTCCAGCACCCGCCGGAGCTGGTCCGGCGCATGCTGCAGCTGCACCGGGAGGGATTCGACCAGGTCATCGCCCGGCGCACCCGCAAGGGCGACCGGGTTACCCGCACCGTCACCGCCCGCGCCTACTACTGGCTGATCAACCGCCTCGTCGACGTGGAACTCGTTGACGGCGTGGGCGATTTCCGGCTGCTGTCGCGCCGTACCGTGGATGCGATCCTCGAACTCACCGAGTACAACCGGTTCTCCAAGGGCATCTTCGCCTGGGTCGGATTCCGCACCACGACCTTCGAGTACGAGAATGCGCTGCGTGAGCAGGGACGCTCCAAATGGAGTTTCGGAAAGCTGCTCAACTACGGCCTCGACGGTCTTCTCTCCTTCAACAACAAGCCGTTGCGGGCCGCCGTCTATCTCGGGCTGCTGCTTGTCACGCTCGCCATGGCGTATGCCGCCTGGATTGTCGGTGTCGCCCTGGTGAACGGCGTGGACACCCCCGGGTATGTCACCCTTCTGGTGGCGGTCACCGCACTCGCCGGCGTACAGATGCTGATGCTGGGGGTGGTCGGCGAGTACGTCGGCCGTATTTACTACGAGGTGAAGCGGCGACCGCACTTCCTGGTGAAGGCCACCAACGCCGACCTTCCGCACCAGCAGGAAGGAGAGCGGCGTACACGCACGGGGGAGCTCGTAAAACGATGACGGTCCAGGTCCAGATGGTCAGATTCGCCCTGGTAGGGGTGGTGAACACCGGGACGTACTACGGGATCTATCTGGCCCTGCTGACCTGGCTGCCGTATGTCGCGGCGCATGTCATCGCCTTCGCGCTCAGCATGGTCGGGTCCTTCTTCCTGACCTCGTACTTCACCTACAGGACCCGGCCGACCTGGCGGAAGTTCCTGCTCTTCCCGCTCACCAACGCCGCGAACTTCGTCGTCACCACGATCGGCGTCTATCTGCTGGTGGACGTACTGCACTTCGGCAGCCGCTACGCGCCGCTGATCGCGGCGGGCGCGGCGATCCCGATCACCTTTGTGGTCTCCCGGACGATCATGCTCCGACCGGAGCCGGCCCCGCGCGGGCGGGAGCCGGAGCCGGAGCGGGTCCCGCAGGCCTGATGCGGGCCGGACTCACGGGGGCGGCCGGCCGGCCGCCCCCGAGTCGTCACTGCTGGACCTGGTAGATACGGGTCTGGTTGTCGGCCGTACGGAAGGAGTAGGCCCAGGTCGGGCCGCTCGCGTTGGTGTACGCGAAGGCCGTGGGCTCGGTCGCCGCGGTCTCGACGCTCACCGACCTCCAGGTGCGCCAGGCTCCGCTGCCCTGAGTGGTCTCACCGGTGCTGTAGATGGTGTCGTCGGCGCCGCGGACGACGATCTCGGTGATGCCGTTGAGCGGGGAGATCACCGCGCTCGGAGAGCCCTTGGCCGTCAGGTCGCCGACCGGGGTCCAGTCGCCGTACGCCCCGCCCGCGGTGGACTGGGTGGTGCTCACCACAGTGCCGTTCGGGTCGGTGGCGAAGACGCGGATGCGGTAGCCGGGGTAGACGACCGGGGCCGGGGTGCCGGTGATCGCCTGCGCGCCCAGCGGGGTCCAGGCCGACAGGGTGCCGTCGTCCTTGAAGAGGGCGGTGTTCAGCAGGCCGGAGGCGTCCTTGCCGAAGAGCTGGATTCCGTCCTGCACGACCACGGTCGTGAAGGGGCCGGTGAAGCCGGTGCCGGCCAGGGGCATCCAGCCCTTGAAGCTGCCGTTGGCCGCGGCCTGGAGGCGGTACCAGGGCTTCCCGTCCTTGTCCGCGGCGAACTGCGCCAACAGCCCGGACGGGGTCTTGGCGGTGACGGCCTGCTGCGCCATCGCGCCCGCGAGGTCGGTCCAGCTGCCCCAGTCCGCAGCGGACTTGGCGGTCTGGTTGCGCTGCCAGACACTGCCGGAGGTGTTGTGCGCGCTGACGACCACCCGGCCGTCGGTGTGCTCGGCCAGCGACGGCTGCCCGGTGAAGGCGTTCTCGTTACCGGAGAGCGTCGTCCACTGCACGTCGTTGATGTTGGACGCGTCCTTCATCCGGCCGTGCACCAGACGGCCGATGTTGTCCGTGTACGCGATCTCCAGCGATCCGGTCGAGGATTGCATCACCGAGGCGCGGGTGTACGTCTCCTGAGCGCGCGCGGGTGCCGCGGGCGTGTGACCGGCCAGGATCTTGCAGCTGTCGGGCGCGGCGGAGACGCTGAGCAGGTTCTGCCAGCCCGAGGTGCCGACCTGGACCCTGTTCACCGGCCAGGTCCGGTTGTTCTCGTCGAAGCGGTAGTAGTACGCCTCGCCGGTGGTCTTCACCGCCAGCAGGGTGTCGCCGCCGTTGGAGCTGAGCGACTTGAACTGGCGCCAGTCGCTCGTGCTCACCTCCACATGGCGCTCGGTCCAGCGCTGGCTGGTGGCGTCGTAGCGGGAGCGGTAGAGCTTGCCGTCGGTCGCCGAACGACCGTAGATCACGCCGTCGTCGGCCGCGGTGATCAGGTCGTAGCGGTTCCAGCCCGTGTCGACCACGCCACCGGTGGAGGCGGCGTTCCAGACGTCGCCGGAACCGTCGTACTGGTACAGGTTCAGCTGGCCGTTGTTGAGCAGGACCCACATCCGTCCGGACCGGTCGACGGTGACCTGGTTGCGGTCCGCCGCGTCCGCCAGCCAGCCGAAGTCGCTGGTGATCTTCCTGACGCTCACGGGCCAGGTGCCGGTGGCGTTGTCCCGCCGGCCGTAGTACGTGCCGTCCGCCTTGAACAGGTAGAACTTCCCGTGCGGGCCGGAGAGCACCAGCGGGTAGAGGTTCCAACTGGAGCCGATGGTGGTGGGGTTGACGTAGCCACCGGCCCCGTCGATCGGTGACTTCAGCTTGTACTGGAGCAGCGACCCCGCGCTGTTCACCGCGTGCGTTGGTCCGCCCGCGACGCAGCTCGCCGCGTCGGCGGCCTGTGCGGTGCCGGGAAGCGCGATGAGCAGTGGCAGGGCTGCGGCTGCGGCCGTGGCCACCACCGTCAGTCGGCGGGGTCTGTGATGCAAGTTGTATGTCATGTGAATCCTTGCTGTCCTTCCGTCAAATAACGTGGTGAAGCCGTCTCTTGAGGATCCAAGGCGGCGGAAGCCCCTCCAATGTCAGCCAGCCGTCTCCGTGGCGACCACGAACACTTCGTCCGGGCGCCGGAAGGAAGATCGCACCGTTACCGATGGCTGACACCGTCCCGGATGGCCTTTGAACGGCCGACCGGTTCGCGCCTCTGCGCCGCGTTCATCCGCCGCGTCGGTGCGTTAGGGCACGGCAATTGCCCTTGGGCTGTCGGCCTGAGCATCCGCACAACGTTGTGCCGGCACGTTGGACCGGGTCCCTGCCACGTGGCAGGGACCCGCCCTTACGCCCAACGGAGAGGCGCTCCGCGTTCGCCGCACTGGACGGTCGCACGGAGCCGCTGTTCTCGCGGTGCCGACCCAGTGGCCGGTCGGCTCAGCGCCCGTCGGTGAGTACCTGGGCGGTGGGTGCCCAGTACCCGTTCAGTCCGCCGGCGGTGATCCGGACCATGGGCCTGCCGTTCACGACGGCCCTGCGGTCGAAGGGGGCGTTGGACTCCTTGGCGAACTTCACCGTCTTGGTGGAGCCGGTCGTCCCGTCGGTGCCGAACTTGACGCAGGTGACTTCCACATTGGCGGGGAAGGTCGCGGTGCGCTGCGGGAGGTAGGTGGTGGAGACGTACTCACCGCGCAGGAAGGCCTTCGGGAACGCCTCGCCGATCCACCAGCCCGCGTACGCACCGGCGTTGATGCGGTAGTAGATGCCGCGGCCCATGATGCGGCGGCGTACGTTGACCGGCGCCTGGGTGGCCTTGGAGAAGGTCACCTTCTTCGTGGCCAGCTGCTTGTCTGCCTTCGAGGAGGACCAGCCGAAGCTGTCCGCCGCGCCGAGGGTGTCGAGCTTGTAGAGGGTGTGCGTGCCGGCGGCGATGGCCGCGACGGAGCCCGAGCGCAGGCCGTACGCCGGGAAGTCGTCGATCAGCTGGTCGTGCCGGTTGGCGATGGTGGGGCTGCCGGTCTGCCAGTGCAGCTGCCGCAGCAGGTTGATGTGGTGCTGGTGGTAGGTCGGCGCGGGTATCCGGTGGGTGTCGCAGTAGTACGAGAACCAGCGGGTGTTCCGCAGCCGGGGGAAGTGGTCACGGATCGTGGTGAGCGAACCGTCGTACAGCTGCTCCGCCAGCGGATTGCCGGTTGCCTGGAAGTAGTCCCAGATGCCGAACATGGCGAAGATCATGCCGTTGTAGGTGTAGTCCGAGGTGCCCGGGGCGTTGATCGGATACTCCTGTATCCACAGGTACCCGTTCTTGTCCTTGTTCACCGCCCACGGCTTGGCGTCGTCGGCGCGCAGCAGCGAGGCGAAGGCTCCGTCGGCGGCCGCCTTGTAGAGCGTGCGCTCCTGCTCGGTGAGCCCGTCGAGCTGGGAGAGCTGGGTGAAGAGGCTGATGGCCTCACCCTGCGCCATGCCGGAGTACCAGGGCGCCTTGTAGGTGATGCCGCTGTGCGCCGCGTGCGTGAAGTTGAAGGGGTACGGGAAGTACCAGGCGCCGCGGGCCTCCACCCGCTTCTCGATCAGACGGTCCGCCTGTGCCTTGGCGCGCTTGAGGAAGAGCGCCTTGCGGGCGGCGTCCTTCTCGGTGCGGTAGCTGGTGATGCAGCCCAGACCGAACTGGATCTGGGTGACGGGCTGGTCGTACCCGGCCGCAGTCTTGTTCGGCCGGTACTGGACGACGCCCTTGCTGTCCAGATACACGTGCTCGCTGTTGGGCGTGACATTCGCCCAGCTCGTCGGGCGGTCCCGCCACGGCCGCAGCGCCTCGGGCAGGTCGGTCACGCACTTGTAGCCGGACGTCTTGAACTCGAACGGCAGGGCCGTCGGTACGGAGTCCTCGACGACCTTCGGGTTCACCGGCTCGTCGGCGTACGGTATGTCCACCCGGGCGCCGGGTTTGGAGAGAGTGCCCTCGGACATCTGGTCCGGCAGCGGCGGCAGCGGCGCGGTATCGCCGCCCGGTGCCGCAGGCAGGCTCAGCGCGAGCGACCTCGGCATCCCGCCGAAGGGGTCCGGCTTCGGCGTCTCGAACACCCCGGTCGCCATGGCGGTGAAGGTCCCCCCGCCCGCCACGGCTGCGCCGGCGACGGTGCCCCCGGCCACACGGATAAAGCGTCTGCGGCCAATATCGACACGTCTTTTTCCAGCCATGACTGAAACCCCCCACGGGCATCAAGTATCAGTGAATAGAGAGACCTTATGCGACCTGTGCGGAAGTTGTGACGCCTACATGGCGATCCTGCAAGCCCGTTGTTCGCGTCGGCGAGACGTCGTCCCCTCGCCGACGCGAACAACAGGGAGTGTGACCGGCAGGTCAGCGCCCGTCGCTCAGCACCTGAGAGCTCGGTGCCCAGAAGCCTGAGAGTCCGCCTGCTGTGATGTACACCATGGGCCGGCCATTGACTACGGATCTTCTGTCGAAGGGGGCGTTCGAGTCATTGGCGAACTCAACCGTCTTCGTTCCGATGACTGTGCCGTATGCGTCAATCTTCTGGCAGGCGATACTCACGTTTGCTGGGAATGTGGCAGTTCGTTCCGGCCGGTAGACGGACCGGAACCACTCCCCCAGGAGGTACACCTTGGGGAAGAACTCCGGTACGTACCAGCCCGCGTACGCACCTGCGTTGATCAGGTAGTGCACTCCGCGCCCCTCGATCCGCAGCCGCTCCGCCACCGGGGCCTGTGTGTTGCGCGCGAAGGACACAGCCTTGGAGGCAGTCACCTCTCCGGCGCCGTCGAATTTGTAGAGCGTGTAGCTGCCCGCGGTGAAGGCCGCCGTCCCGCCGGCCGGGCCCAGACTCGGGTGCGGGTAGTCGTCCATCAGCACGTCCGACAGATAGGCGTGGCGGACACTGCCGGACAGCCAGTGCAGCTGACGCAACAGGTTGATGTGGATGGGGTGGTAGGAGGAGGACGGAATCTGGTGGGTCCGGCAGTAGTGCGAGAGCCATCCCTTGTTCCGCATGACGGGGAAGTAGGCGTTGACGGTGGTCAGCGCACCGTCGAAGAGCTGTTCGGCAAGCGGGTTGCGGGTGAGCTGGTAGTAGTCCCACAGTCCCAGAGCCGCGAACATGAAGCCGTTGAAGGTGTAATCGGACGTACCGGGGGAGTCGATGGGGTACTCGTGGATCCAGAGGTATCCAGAATCGTCCTTGGCCACCACCCACGGCTTCGCGTCGTCCGCCCGCAGTAGTGAAGCGAACGCGCCGTCGGCTGCAGCTTTGTAGGAGGTGCTTTCCTCATCCGAAACGGCACCCAGCTCAACCAGTTGGGAGAAAAGGCTCAGAGCCTCACCCTGAGCCATTCCGGAATACCAGGGTGCCTTGTAGGCAATGCCGGTGTGTACGGCTTGGGTCCAGTCGAACGGGTAGGGGAAGTACCAGGCGCCACGCGCTTCCACCCTCCTGTCGATCAGACGCTTGGCCTGAGCCGCGGCGCGGTTCAGATAGAAGACGTCGCCGGTCTGCCGGTAACTCGTGATGTTCTGCAGGCCGAACTGGATCTGCCCGACCGGGTGGTCGTACAGCTTCCCGGCCACATCGAACATCCGGACCCCCTCCGCGTCGTGCGGTGCCGTGTCGACCTTCTCGGCGCCCCGGTCGCGCCACGGCTGCATGGATTCCGGTACGTCTAAGGCACACGTGTATCCAGATGTCTTGAACGCGAAGGGCAGAGTGGTCGGGACGTCGCCTTCGACCCTTGCCGAGCGAAGCGGCTTATTGGCGTAGGGAATGCGCGTCGAGCTGCGTGGTACGCCTGCCCGCCCCTCCCTCAGCGGATCGGGCAGCGGCGGCACCGGCATGCTGGGATTTCCCGGTATCGCCCGCCCCACTGGCGTTGGTTGGAGATCGCGAGCCGAGGCAGTGGACGCGACGCCACCAACGACACCCATACCCGCCGCAGCGGTTCCCGCGAACTGGATGAATCGCCGGCGGTCGATCCCGCTCGGAATACGGCTGGACATGAAGCAGTCCCCTCGTGATGTCGGTCTCTGCAATGGGCGGAACCTGTCGGGGCGGCCCGGGCCGCCCCGACAGGCCGGGGGACTACTTCGACGCGGCGTAGGCGTGCCTGGCGAATGACGGCGCGCCGGCGGATCGAGAAACGCTCGCGGAGCGTGTGTCCAGGCTGTAAACCAAGGTGCTGTTGTTCGCAGTGCGGAAGACGTAGGCCCAGTTGTCGGCGCTTCCGGTGCTGTAGACGAACGCCGTGGGGTCGGTGGCGAGAGTCTCCGGCACGGTTGTGCTCCACGTGCGCCACGAGGCGGCTCCCGGTGCCGTCTCGCCCGTGGCATAGAGGTGGTTGTCCGTGCCGCGGACCACAACCTGGATGAAGCCGTCCAGCGGGTTGATCACCGCACTGGGGGGCCCCGCGGCCGTCACTCCGTTCAGGGGGGACCATGCGCCGAAGACGCCGCCTTCTGTGGACTGACCGGCCGTGATGACCGTGCCATTCGCGTCGGTTGCGAATACGCGGATGCGGGAGCCGGGGAACACGACTACGGACGGGGTGCCGGTGACCGTCTGCGTGCCGAGAGGTGTCCAGGCGGAGACCGTGCCGTCCTCCTTGAACACGGCTGTGATCAGCACCCCGGCGGTGTTTCTGCCGAAGAGCTGGACACCGTCACGTACGGTCGCAGCTGTGAGGGGGCCGGAGAAAGTCGAGCCAGGCAGCGGCATCCAGCCCATGTATTCCTCGTTCTCCTTGGGCGGGATGCGGTACCAGGCGTTGCCGCCCGCATCCACGGAAAACAGGGCGACTGCGCCGCTGGGAGCCTTGGCGCTGGCTGGATGCTGCGCCATCGCACCGCCCAGATCCTTCCAGGGGTTCCAGTCGGCGCTGCCCTTCTCCTTCTGGACGCGCTGCTGGATTCCCCCCGAGGCGGTGTGGGCAGTCACGACAACTCGTCCGTCGGCGAGCTCGTTCAGCGCGGGCTGGCCCGAGAATGCTTCGTCACCGGAAATGGTCGTCCACTGTGCGCCGTTCAGGTTCGCCACATCCGTGCGGCCGTGCTTCAAGGTGCCGTTCTGATCGCTGTATGCCAGTTCCAGAGTCGAGACCTCAAGGGCGGATGTACGGCTGTAGTCCTCGAGGGGGACGGACGGGGACGCCGGAGTGTGGTTCTTGGTGAGCTTGCAGTTGTCCGGCCGTGACGTGACATTGGTGAAGTTCTGCCAGCCACCGGCGGCAACTTCTTTCGCGACGACCGGCCATGTGTCCGTGTTCTCGTCGTAGCGGTAGTGCAGCGCTTCCCCCGAGGTCTTCACAGCCAGGAGGGTGTCACCACCACCGGCTGTGATCGTCTTGAAGGTCCCCCATGCCGCCGAGCCGACCAGCACGTGGCGCTCGAGCCAGCGCTGGCTCGTGTAGTCGAAACGAGAGCGGTACAGCTTGCCGTCGGCCGCACGTCCGTAGAGCACGCCGGCGTCGCCGGCGGTGATCAGGTTGTACCGGTTCCACCCCTTGTCCACGACCTTGAGGGAGCGGAGGCCGCCGGTGGTACCGATGGTCGAGTCGTACCGGTAGGCGTACAACTGGCCGAGGTTGTCCGATACCCACAGCCATCCATTGCGGTCCACGGTTGCCTGGTCGTGGTCCGCGGCGTTGGCCAGCCAGCCCAGGGCGGTGCTGATCTTCTTCGGGGCGACGTCCCACGTGCCGCTCGTGGTGCGGTGGGCGTAGTAGGTCCCGTCCGACTTGAAGGCGTAGAACTCGCCGGCCGGACCGGCGAGCACCTTGCCGTAGGCGCCCCAATTCGTGGCGATCTTGCTGTACGCGGAGAACGTCGATCCGGTCAGCGGCGTGGCCATGCTGTACTGCAGAAGGTCACCCGACGAATTGGTGACGAAGGTGAGGCCGTTGGCGGAGCATGTTGCGGACTCCGCGGCCTGGGCCGCCCCCGGCGCGAGCGCGAGCAGTGACATCGAGCAGGCGACCGCGGTGGCTGCAACGGTCAGGCTGCGGCGTCTCCATGAACCGACGATGGGCATGATGATCTTCCCCCCTGGGACAAGTAACCGTGATGTGCGAGCAGTTGGCCTTGCGGTCACCTTGCGTATCGGTTGGGTAACGTTCCGGTGGTATGCTCACACAAACATTCGACAGGCTAGTCACATGTGTCTCAAGATCTCTACATTGTTCTGACTTCTGTCCTGGGGGGGACCGCCGGTGTACCGGACGCGTGTGCGCAATTTCCTGATGACCAAGTTGCGTCGCAGCAGATGGTTCAAGGTCATCGGCGCCGCCGTCGCCCTGGTGATCGCGGTGGGGTCGCTCGCCGTGGCCGGTGTGGGTTTCCCGCTCTTCCCGGAGGCGCCTGCCGCCGCCGAGGGGCCGGGGCAGCGCTGGGGCAGTGCGGAGGGGCGCAGCCACTTCGCCGACGGCTCGGGCAACAGCGAGGCGCCGGAGTCGCTGCGCTCCAAGTACCCACTGAAGAGCCCGCCTTCGGCGAGACCCGCCGCCCGGCGCAACACCGCCGAGGTGTCCTCACCGCCCGCGCCGAAGGTGAAGGGTTTCGACCGCAGGACCAGCCGGGAGATCGTCTCTGAGCGTGATGCGCGCAGTCGTACCTACGCGAACCAGGACGGCACCAGCACCAGTGAGCTGTCGACGACTCCCATCAACTACCGTGACGAGCAGGGCATCTGGCGGCCCATCGACGCGAGCCTGGGGAAGGCCGAAGGCGGCTGGGCCAATGCCGCAGACTCCGTGCGCCTGCGGATCGCCGACCGGTCCGACGCCTCGGAACTCGCGTCGGTCACCCTCCCCTCAGGCGAATCCTTCGGCTACGGGCTGAGCGGCGCGGCCGCCGCCCGGGGCAGCGTCGACGGGAACCGTGTCGCGTACGAGAAGGTTCTGCCCGCCACCGATCTGTGGCTGGACTCGCAGGCCGGCGGGGTCAAGGAGACCCTCGTGCTGCGCTCCGCCGATGCCCCCGGCAGCTTCGTCTTCCCTCTGCGCCTGACCGGCCTCACCGCCAAGTCTGTTGAAGGAACGATTGTCCTCGCCGACTCCGAAGGCCGCACCAAGGTCGTCGTGCCGGCAGGCTTCATGGAGGACGCCAAGGGCGCGGTCTCCCACGGCGTGCGCTACGACATCGTCCAGGAGGGCGGGACGCAGGCGCTGAGGGTCAGCGCCGACGACGCCTGGCTCACGGATCCCGCCCGCGCCTATCCGGTCCGCCTCGACCCCTCCGTCGACACGACTGCGGCCTCCACGTCCATGTACGTGCGTGACGGCGGTGGGTCCGTCGTCGGTTCCAGCGAGCTTCAGGTGGGCAAGGGGCCGACGGGTGCCACATACTCCTTCCTTGGCTTCCCGGGCCTGGACGAGGAGCTCAGACGGCACCGGATCTTCGGAGCCCAGCTGCAGATCGTGAACTTCGACTCGGCGTCCTGCAAGCCGCGTTCGGTCTCGGTGCATCCGGTGACCGGATCGTGGTCCGCCGGCACCGGAACGTCGTATCCGGGCCCCTCGGTCGGTAGCGCACTGGCATCCAAGTCCTTCGCCTACGGCTATATCGGCTTCGGGCAGTCGCAGTCCGGCTGTCCGGCCTCCGGGGAGCTGTTCGACCTCGGCAAGGGCGGCCGCGACCTGGTACAGCGCTGGGTGGACGGTACCCAGCCCAACTACGGTCTGTCACTGCGCGCTTCGGCCTCCGATTCCCTGGCGTTCAAGAAGTTCACCGGCCACTCCACCGCGAATCCGCCGAAGCTGTTCGTCACCCACTCGCCCTACAGCGCGACGTACGCCTTTCCCAAGCCCGTGCCCGACCCCCCGGTGCTGCAGAACCAGGCCGGCAAGATCAAGATCTCCGTCACCAACAAGGGCGCAGAGACCTGGACGCCGAGCGGCTACTACCTCGCGTACCGGGCCTACAACTCCAAGGGCAAGCTGGTCACCCAGCAGCGCGCGGCCAACCTCGCCGGCAATGTCGCCTACGGCGCGAAGGTCACCCTGGACGCGACCATCAAGGCGCTGCCCCCGGGCACGTACATGCTCGACTTCACCATGGTGCGCCAGGGCGGCAAGGTCTTCACCGACGAGCAGGTACCCCCCGGCCGACTGACCCTCCAGGTCTTCGACATCGCGCCGGTAGTCAAGGAGCAGTTTCCGCCCAACGGCTACCAGGCGCAGACGCTGACCCCGCAGCTGTGGGCGAGCGGTGTGGACATCGACGCGCCGGCCGGCTCGTCGCTCCAGTACAAGTACGAGATCTGTGAGGCCGACAAAGACGGCAAGCCGACCGGCTGCACCACCTCCGCCTACCAGACGAGCTCGGCCTATCCGATTCCCGCCGGACGGCTGAAGTGGGGCAAGACCTATCTGTGGCGCGGCTTCGTCAAGGACGCCTCCAACGAGTTGCCGACCGCGCAGATCGCGCTGGTCGCAGCCGTCCCGCAGCCGGAGATCACCTCACGGCTCTCGGAGGCGCAGGGCAAGGAGTTCGACCCGAACGTCGGCAACTTCACGAGCGCGGCGATCGACGCCTCGATCACCGGCGTGGGTCCCGAGCTCACCCTGGTGCGGACGTACAACAGCCTCGACCCGCGGCGTGACCTCGCCTTCGGTGCGGGTTGGTCGACCCGGTACGACATGCGGCTCACCCCGGACGACGACGGCACGGGCAATGTTGTCATCCGCTATCCGGACGGCCAGGACGTCCGCTTCGGCAAGAACTCCGACGGCACGTTCGCGCCACCACCGGGCCGCTTCGCCAAACTGACCCTCGACTCGACGTCCCTCACCTACAAGCTGCAGGACAAATCAGGTACCACCTATGACTTCAGTACCTCGGGCCTGCTGACGAAGGTCACCGACAAGTACTCGAACGCCATCTCCTACACCTACAGCTCGGGCAAGCTCACCACCGCGGTCAACGCACGCAGCGGCCGTTCGCTGACCTTCACCTGGACCGGCGCGCACGTCACCAAGGTGTCGACGAACGCCGTCGACGGAGCTGCGCTGAGCTGGACGTACACCTACACCGGCGATCTGCTCGACAAGGTCTGCGACCCGACGGGGGGCTGTACGCAGTACACCCACGGCTCGGGCAGCCACTACGGCACCACGGTCCTCGATTCCCGTCCCGAGTCCTACTGGAAACTCGGCGAGGACGAAGGGACCGCGGCCAACAGCACCATCGAGGCCAACCTCGGCAAGGACCGGGGTACGTACTCCAACGTCACGCTCGGCGCGGCCGGATCGATTGCGGGCGACCCCGGCGCGGCTGCCGGCTTCAACGGGACGACCTCCCGTATCGACCTGCCCTCCGGCACCCTGAAGAAGAGCAGGGACGCCGCCGTCGAAGTGTGGTTCAAGACCGTCACCTCCGGAGTCGGTGGACCGCTCGTCGGCTATCAGAACAAGGCGTGGGGCACGGCGCCCACCAGCGGTGTGCCCTTGCTCTACGTCGGCTCGGACGGAAAGCTGCGCGGTCAGTTCTCCACCGGAACCGTCGCCCCGATGACCGACATCACGAAGAACGTGAACGACGGCAAGTGGCACCATGCCGTGCTGTCGGCCTCCGGCTCCACGCAGAGCCTCTACCTTGACGGCAAACTGTCGGGAACCATCACCGGCAAGCAGCTCGTACAGGGTGACCTGACGTACAACCAGATCGGTGCGGCCGGCGCCACCACGCCCGCCTCCTGGCCGGGCTGGGGATCCACCGTCACGAGGTCCTTCGCAGGAACAATCGACGACGTCGCCGTCTACCACCACCCCCTCGGCTCCGCCGCCGTCGCCGGCCACTACCGCGAGGGCGGCCGCGCCGCCGACGTACTGACGAAGACGACGCTGCCCTCGGGCCGTATCGCCTCCGAAGTGCAGTACGACACCACCCGAGACCGCGTCGAGGAGTACACCGACCGCAACGGCGGCACCTGGAAGATCGGCGCCCCGGCTGTCTTCGGCAACGACAAGGACCTGCGGCGCACCATCGAGGTCCACGACCCGATGGACTCCCCCTACTTCTACGAGTACGACGGCATGACGTCGCGGATGCTGCGCTACGGCGAACCGATGGCGCTCGGTGCCCGCGAGCCGGCCACCCCCTCGCCCTCCCCTTCGTCCAGCAATCCGCCCGGCGAGTTCTGCACCGTGCCGGACCCCGGCGATCCCTCGTTCTGTACTACGCCCCCCAGCAACCCCGGGGCCGAGCCGGACTTTGTCCGTCATCCCGTGGACGGGGTGGCGATCCGCCTGTTCGAGTACAACGACAACGGCTTCCAGACCCTGATCATCAGTGAGAACGGTGACAAGGTCAGCCTCGGCTACGACGACCGCGGCAATGTCATCAGCCGCACCACCTGCCGGGCCAAGGACGACTGCCAGACCTCGTACACGACCTACCCGGTGGCGTCCGGCGACTTCGACCTGCGGGCCGACCAGCCGTCCGAGACGCGGGACGGTCGCTCGACGGGCCCGACGGACAATCGCTTCCGCACTCAGTACCAGTACAACGCGAGTGGCGCGCTGACCCAGCAGACGGCGGCCGACGCCGGCACGGTCAAGAACACATACACGACCGGCGCCGAGCCGGCCGTCGGCGGTGGCAACACACCCACCGGGCTGCCGCTGACCACGACCGACCCGCGCGGCAAGATCACCCGCTACCAGTACTTCAAGTCCGGTGACATGGCCACCGTGACCGAACCGTCCGGCCTGGTCACGAAGTTCACCTACGACACGCTCGGCCGCAAGCTCACCGAGACAGTGATCTCGGACGCGCAGCCGGCCGGCATCAGCAAGACCATCACCTACGACAAGCTCTCCCATGTCGTCTCGACGACGGACGCTGCGGCCACCAACGCCGTCACGCTCGCCAAGCACCAGCAGAAGACCGTCAGCACCTACGACGCCGACGGAAACGTGGTGCGTACCGAGGTCAGTGACCTCGTCGGCGGCGATGCCCCGCGCGTGATGACGTTCGAGATGGATGACCACGGCCGTCCCGAGAAGGCGGTCGACGCCGAGGGCAGCGAGACGACGTACACCTACGACGCCCTCGGCAACAAGACCTCGATGGTCGATGCCAACGGCAACAAGTTCAGCTATGTCTACACCGCGCGGAACATGATGGCGGAGACGCGGCTGCACGACTGGGAAGACGACGGCGGCGACAACGACTACACCGTGCTCCAGTCGTACGCGTACGACATGGGCGGCCGGGTCGCCCGGCACACCGACTCGATGGGTCGCACCCTGGTCTACCAGTACTTCGGGGACGACCTCATCAAGTCCATCACCATGAAGGACTTCCACAACCCCGACGGCACCAAGCGCGACATCCTCGTCGAGTCCAACACCTATGACGGTGCCGGTAACGTCCTGACGGAGACGGCCAACAACGGCAAGCTCGTCACGCAGTACGCGTACGACGCGGTGGGTCGCAAGAAGTCCGAGGTCACCGATCCCGGTAACTTGTCGCGGCGCACCGACTTCACCTACGACCTGGCCGGCAACGTACTCACCACTGCCACCAGCGGCTCGGCTTCGAACGTTCCCTGGCCGACGAGCGCCAACGCCGAAACGGTCCGCTACCAGTACGACGACGGTGGCAACGCGACCTACGAAACCGTCGATGGCAGCAACGGCTCGCGAACGACACGCTACGAGTACGACCAGCGCGGCCTGGCCAAGTCGAAGACGGACCCGGCCGGCAACAAGACGGAGTACGCCTACGACGAGCTGGGTCGTCCTCTGTCGGTCGGCGCTCCCGCTGTCCAGACGGAGTCGAACGGCTCCGCCCCCGTCTCCTCGCGCCCCACCACGTACACCGGCTACGACGCCTTCGGCGCGGTCACGGAGTCGGTCGACGCGTTGGGCAACACGAACCGCACGTCCTATGACCGGCTCGGCCGTGCGGTCACGAGCACCGCTCCGTCCTACACCGCCCCGGGTACGTCGGACACGGTCACACCGGCGACCAGCAACAAGTACGACGCGCTGGGCAATGTGGTGGAGGCCACCGACCCGCTGGGCCGTGTCTCCAAATTCACCTACGACCGCCAGAACCGCATGATGGTCAAGGACGTCCCGGTCGGCACCGGCGACGAGCGCGCGCAGTGGAAGTACACCTACACGCGCACCGGTGAGGTCCTCTCGGTCACCGACCCGAACGGGAGCCGGGCCGAGACCACGTACGACGACCTCGACCGTCCGGTCACCACCACGCAGATCGAGCGCAAGCCGTTGCCCGGCGCGTTCACGAGTCGTAGTGAGTACGACGACGCGGGCAATGTGGTGAAGCAGACCTCACCGACCGGCGCCGCCAGTCAGTTCACGTACGACGCGCTCGGCCAGATGACCCAGCTGATCGACCCGAGCGGCACCAAGACCGTCCTCGGCTACGACATGAGCGGCCGGGAGGTGCGTCGCAGTGACGCCCTGGGCCGCACCTCGGCCAAGGTCTACGACCGGCTGGGGCAGCTCGTGGAGGACTCGGACCTCGATGCGGCGAACAGCCAGCTGCGGAAGGTCTCCTACGGGTACGACGAGGCGGGCAACCTCACTTCGTCGACCAACGCGCTCAACCACACGACGACGTACGCGTATGACGCGCTGAACCGGCTGACCAGCCAGACCGAACCGGTCTCGGCGACCAAGTCGATCACCACGTCCTTCGGCTACGACGCGCTGGGCAACCGCACCCGCTACACCGACGGCCGCGGCAACAAGACTCTCTACACCGTCAACAGCCTCGGGCTGGCGGAATCGGTGATCGAGCCGGCCACCGACCGCGACCCGTCGCCGGAGGCCCGCACCTGGACCACCGCGTACGACCAGCTCGGCCAGGTGGTGAAGCTGACCGCGCCGGGCGGAGTACTGCGCGAGCGCGAGTACGACAAGGCCGGACAGCTGATCCGCGAGACCGGTTCGGGCGCCGAGGTCGCGACGCCGGAGAAGAAGTTCCAGTACGACCCGGCGGGACGCCTCACCAAGGCGTCGTCGCCGAAGGGCGACAACACCTACGAGTACGACGACCGGGGCTCACTGCTCAAGGCGGACGGACCTTCCGGAAAGGCCGAGTACGGATACAACGACGACGGCCAGCTCGTCAGCCGGACAGACGCGTCCGGCACGGCGGGCTTCACCTACGTCAAGCAGCAGCTGAACTCGGCGACAGACCCGCTCACAGGCGCGACGCAGAGCTACGGCTACGACGGCGCGGGCGCTGTCAAGCAGGTCAACTACGCCGCGGGCCAGTCCCGTTCCTTCACCTACGACAATCTGGGCCGCCTCGACACCGACACCGTCAAGGGCAGCGGCGGTGGCACGGTCGCATCGACCGACTACGGCTACGACACCGACGATCACCTGACGTCGAAGACGACAGTCGGCACGGCGAAGGCCGGGGAGAACACCTACGGCTACGACGACGCCGGCCGCCTCGCGGCCTGGACGGGCGAGGGCCAGACCACACAGTACGACTGGGACGACAGCGGCAACCGCGTCAAGAACGGCAGCAAGACCGCCACGTACGACGAGCGCAACCGGCTGCTGTCCGACGGGGACTACACCTACGACCACACCCCGCGGGGCACGCTGGCCACCCGTACCAGCTCGGGTCTGACGGAGAACTTCACCTTCGACGCCTTCGACCGGATGACCAAGGCGGGGGAGTCGGGTACGGAGTACACCTACGACTCCATGGACCGGGTGGCCTCCCGCAACGGCGTGGACTTCAGCTACGCGGGCATGGCCCCGGACCCGGTGAAGGACAACTCCTCCACATATGGCCGCGGTGCGGCGGACGAGCTGCTGTCGGTCGCGGAGGGCACGGGACCTGCGCAGCTGACGATCTCCGACAAGCACGGAGATGTCGTCGGTGACCTGTCGCCGACGAACGGTGCGGCGGCCTCCCTCACACAGTCGACGGCGTACGACCCCTTCGGCCAGAAGCTGGGCACGGGCGATGTCTCGGGCAACGCGGGATACCAGGGCGACTACACGGACCCGGACACCGACCAGGTGAACATGGGGGCGCGCTGGTACGACCCGGCCACCGGCGCATTCGACTCCCGCGACTCGTATCAATCCACCTCTGGTGCCTCGATCCTGTCGAACCGGTACACGTACGGCGCGGGCGCGCCGATGGATTACACGGATCCGGACGGCCACTTCCCGTGCTTCGGCTGGGGAGCCTGTGAAAAGGCCGAGAAGTGGGTGAGCAAGAAGGTCTCGCAGGGCACGAGCTACGTCTACAAGGGCGCCCGCGCGGTCAAGAACGGCGTCATGTTCGCGGTGCGGCACCCG
Organism: Streptomyces sp. NBC_01750; assembly: GCF_035918095.1. Lineage (NCBI taxonomy): Bacteria > Bacillati > Actinomycetota > Actinomycetes > Kitasatosporales > Streptomycetaceae > Streptomyces > Streptomyces sp. NBC_01750. The sequence goes on along the minus strand of NZ_CP109137.1, from coordinate 3,669,568 downwards.
GGCGCCGCGCTGAGGAACTCGTTCAACTTCCTTGGCAGGGCCGCGAGCTGGGCCTATGAGAAGTCGGGCCTGAAGTCGGTCGTCAACGGTCTCGCAAGCGCGGCCAGGTGGGTCGGTCAGAAGACCGGGTTCACTCAATGGGCGCGTGAGAAGGCGGCGGAGGCACGCAGAGCGGCCTATCAGGCGAAGGCGTACGTCACAAAGAAGGCGAAGCAGGCGGCATCATTCGCTGCCAAGCACAACCCGATCCCGCAGATCGTGGCTGCGGCGAGGCCGCTGATGGCGGTGGCCAAGGCGATCGTCACGGCTGACCCGAACCTCCCGGCGATCCTGGTGGGCGCGGCGCGCGACGTGGTCGCGGACGTCGCCAAGGCGACGGACGCGATTCGCGACGCGGTGGTCGAGCAGGTCGGCAACGTCGTGGAGACCGTCCGTGACGCGGTGGACTGGGGCGCGGTCTGGGACGGCGTGAAGACCGTCGGCAATGTGATCGGCGAGGTCACGGGCTTCAACGACATCAAGAACTGCGTGACCAAGGGCGACATGGAGGCGTGTGCCTGGGCGGTGGCGACGGTTGCCGGTATGGCACTGGGCGGCGCGGGGGCGGGCTTGGTCCGGGCGGCGAAGGCCGGGCGGATGGCGTCGAAGGCGGCGAAGTACGCGGACGAGATCGCGAAGGCCGCGAACAAGGTGGACGAAGCCGTCGACAAGGTCGAGACAGCAGTCGACGCCGTGGAGTGCGCCACGACCGTGGCGTCGGCGAACAGCTTCACAGCCGGTACCGAAGTGCTGATGGCCGACGGCAGTCTGAAACCGATCGAAGAGGTCGACGCCGGCGACGAGGTCATCGCGACGGATCCGACGACGGGCAAGACCTCCAAGGAGGAGGTCACCGACACCATCGTCGGTAAGGGCGAGAAGGACCTGGTCGAGCTGACGGTCGACACGGACGGAGACAAGGGCGACGCGACCGCCAAGATCACCGCGACGGAGGGGCACCCGTTCTGGGTCCCGTCCCTGAAGAAGTGGCAGAAGGCCGGTGACCTTAAGCCGGGCCAGTGGCTCGAGACGGGATCGGGCACCTGGGTCCAGGTGGACGCGGTCCGTGCGTGGACACAGCAGGCGGCGGTTTACAACCTCACCGTCGACGTGGCCCACACCTACTACGTCGCGGCCGGCGATTCAGCGGTCCTTGTACACAATGCGAAGCGGGGAAACAGGAGTGACCCCGAGCAGGTGTGCAGCATTGGCGAGTATGCGGTTGAGTCCATTCCTGCCAGGAGCAAGTCTCAGAAGTTTGATGAGAGTCCTGGTGGCGAGCGAGACCAGATCAACCGACTAGGCAGCCTTTTCGGGTGTCATACTTGTGGCCGCAAGTTCCCGTTCGGCTCGAAGAAGGGGAACTACGTTCCGGATCACCAGCCCATCAGCTCGTGGGTGCCGGACGGATACCCTCAGCGGCTCTACCCGCAATGCCTGGAGTGCAGCAGGAAGCAGGCAGGGTGGGCACGTCAGCTGGCACCTATCATGAGACCGATCTACGAGGAGGCAGCCAAGTTGAAGGGATACATCGGTGGGAGCTCTTAAGTGGGTTGAGTCGGAAGGCGGGCCACTGATTGTCCTTGAGCGGGAGGCGATGAATTCCTGGAACGGGTACAGGGGCTCCGACTACGAGAATGCGTGCGAAGTCGAGGAATACGTAGGTCTGGTGGAGTTCGGGGAACGGTCCAGCCCATTCTTGGCTCTGGCGATCAACGACGATCCCCTTCCCGCATCCTTCCTGAAGGAATTCAGCGCCGTGGTCCAGTGGATGGCGGCTTCCTCGGAAGAACGGCTCGTGGCCGCGGTACGCGACGGTATCGGTCTGATCGACGACTGGGCCGAGGGCGCGTGCATGAGAATTATCAAGTCCGTCGTGGTCTTTGACGCCGCACTGCCGGGCGACGAAACCGACGGGGATCTGCTGGTCCTGGATCTGGAGCCCGGTGCCTATCGGATCAAGACTGCTGACATCGAGACGCTCGAAGGAGTCTGCGCTCGAGTGCATGCATTCGAGCGCGAGGCCGACTGAGAGCCCGTAACAGCGGGGCGCGCCCCGGCGTGCCTTCTGGACGGACCGGAGGGGCGGTCAATGGGCCGGCGCGGCAGCCCCTTTGTGCAGCTTCCCTATGTGAGGCCTCTTGCTTGATGACGGAGAGTGAAGTGAGGGCCGTGCTGGGCGAACTCGGGTTCCTCGACCGGAGAAGCTTCAGCCTGATCGACTACCGCCATGGTCACACCCACGCCATTCTCCGCGGCTTCCCTGAGCTCGGCCCTGAGTCGGACGACGGCTTCGAAGGGACCGTTCTGGAGGTCTACTTCGCCGGGGTCGACCGGATCTCCTGCTGGAAGGACATGGGCGCCCTCCACCTGCGTGTGGCGCATGACGAGGAGCGGTTGGTCCTGGAGGGGCGTGTCGGGCCGATCGAGGAGGACTCGTCCGTCTTCCTGTTGGAGCCGGGCTCCATCGAGAGCTATGTGATCGCCGGCCGGGTCTACTGGGCGGAGTTCCGGCTCCCCTTCAACGCGCTCAGCCCGCTGGACACCCGGAACAAAGAGGAGGCCGGGGAGTACCCCCGGTCGGAGGCGCCGTTCAGTCGGCCCGCTGACGGATGCCGGGCGGGCAGAGAGCGACGGACGTCTTCAGGTGCCGATGGGACGGCAGGGAAATGGCAGGGATGAGGTGGCCATGGGGAGTCTGTTGAGGGGCTTGCCCTGCGTCCGATGGGGGGAGCTGCACGGTGCCCAGGCGCCTGCGCGCGATATTCCGGCCCTCTTGTCCAAGGTGGCGTGGGGGGACGAGGAGACGGGAAGTCTCGCCGTGGACGAACTCGGAGACCGCGTGTGCGCCATGGGGTTCGTCGTGGCCGAGGCGACCGCTCCCGCAGTGCCGTTTCTCCTGGAACTGGCCGGTGCGCCTTCGGTGCGGTGCAAGGCAGAGCTCTTGGATCTGCTCACCCGCATCCTCACGGCGAAGCAGTGGAGTGAAGCGGCCGCCGCGGCTGGACCAGGCAGCTCTTCGTACAAGGAGCAGCCCGGCTGGGAGGTGGCGTCCAGGCAGGCCGTGCTGGCCGGGCGACATGTTGTCGAAGGGCTGGCTGATGCCGTGCGGCCCGGGGTAGCAGCGGCTGCCGCCCGGCTGCTGTGTGCCTTCGACGATGTTTCCTCCGGCTCTGAGCGGGCGACCGAAGGGACCTGGAAGCCATGAGAGCCTCGCTCCTTGAACTGGCGCGCCATGACTGGGCCGGTCTGCGGTGTGGGTGCGGAGAGTCGGGCGCCCATCTCCCGGAGACTTCTCCAAGCTCCTCCGAGCCAGGGCGGTCGAGGAGACCGTGGGGCACAGGCTGGACGGCCACCTGGAAGAGCAGTCGATGCTGTTCCAGGTGGCACCGCACGCCGTTCCGGTGATCCTGGCAGCGCTCCAGGAGGATCTGCCGAGGTTCGTCAGGAACCATCTGCTGACCGTGCTGTGGCGGCTGGTGACGGGGGAGTCCCACCGCAGCGAGGCCGAGGCCGGTCTTCCCGACCTCGAAGAGGACTGCTGCGCGGCGGCATGGGAAGGGATCTGGCAGCTCTACCAGGAGGCAGCCTCCGGGGATGTGGAAACGGCGCTCGACATTCTTGAGTTCGTGGATCTCGACGAGCAGCGCTTCGAGTACTTCCGGTCCGCCCTTGCCGCCCGCCTGAAGCGACACCAGTCGTAGCGGCAGCGGTCCGTCGTTCCGCGCATCCGCAACCGCAGGCGAATCGTTTGGCGAATCAGTGGCCCAGACCCCTGGGACTGCCTACCATCGATCACCGCAGGGCCTTGTGCACCGAAGCACAATCACGCCGGGAGGCTCCTTTGCACCGCCGCCGTCGCACCGTGCTCACCGTCTCCGCCGCGCCCCTCCTCTCCGCCTGCGGCAATAGCGCGCACCCAGGACCGGGACAACGGTGGTCGGCTGAACAGCCGCGACGCTATGTCCGCGCGAGTGAACAGGCCCGGCAATACAATTGGCGCCTGCAAGCCGTGCAACTCGTCTAAGCAGGACAAGCCGATCGGGATGGGGCCGGGGGAGTGGTGGCCCCCAGGTTGGCAACCCGGAGTGTATTGGCCATATGGAGGCAAGCCCCGATGGAACTCTGTTCAACACCCGCCGAGCTGTTCGTCAGGCAGTGGGGGGAGCCACTGCGTGAGGCGCTCTTTCAAACGCGTGATGGTTACGCGATCCGTGTTTTTAAGTGGGTCGAGGGGGAAGGCGAGGAAGAGCTGACTCTCTACCGCACTTCGGGTGTCTGCGACATTCCTGTGCCGGGCGCAGTCGAGACGCATCGCCAGGAGTTCTTTCTGGGATGCGACCCGGAGTGTGATGAAATCGCTCGAATTGATCGCCCAGTTGGGCCTCTATTCCGCAAGGACAGGCAAGGCTCTTTCGGCTCAGAATATCTATCGGTCGGACAGTCTTCTCTGGTCGGGGACTGAACTGGCGGGTTTCGTGATCACGCGTCCGTTCGATGATGAATTGACGAGCATGGTGTTGGCCGACGGGAGGCACGTCGAATTCTTGATGCTTGTGCCAGCTTTTTCTTTCGAGCTCGATTTTGCATCAAGTCATGGAATTGAGGCGCTGGTTACGGCTCAGGAACAGGCCGGGGTTGAGTTCTGGGATCCTTACCGGAAGCCGGTTTCGCTGACGCCGCCCGAATGAGAAACCGAGGGCTGAAAGGTCGTATGCGGGCCTGCCCCTTGGCTGCTAGCGCTAGAAATGGAAAGACGGATGCAACTGTGAACATCGAACGGGCAGTGGCAGAGATCGAGAACGTCGAAGACTTTTCCGATCTCTCTATGGCATGGCGATGGGCGCCCACGTCAAGGTTTGTTTTCTCCCTGGCGCTGGCCCTTGAAGGTGACCGGGCCTGCCAGATGAATACTCTCGATGCTTTCGATGAAGGTCTGGTCAGGGCAGTCATTGAGTTCTCACGGCGGCATCGCCTTGGGCGTGGACAGGATGCGTCACCGCTCTCCGTGGCTCCCGGATTCGCGTACGCGTCCTATGGATTCGATGCCGTGGCGGCGGTTCCTCCTGCTGTTCACGGATACCACATCGGGCGGAATGAGGCCTTGAATGAGGTTGTTACCGCAGTTTTCCCGGCATACCAGTGCGAGTTCTCTGGTAATGAGCTTATCGAGGAAACGGTGTATCGGTTCAAGCGAATGCTACGGCCGACCGTAATTTCTCGTCCACCAGTCCCCTACCTTCGCATGCGGTATGAGAACAGCAAGACGGGAGGGGGTAGCGTAGGCCCGTACCGCGGATTCGCCACCCACGATGTTCTCATCAGGGAACTGGGGCTCCTTGAGGTGCCACTGGAAGCTTCGTGGAATTCGAAAACTTCCGCGGCGAAGTCTGGCGCATCGAATGGGATGGTTCCTGGTTCCTGAATGGAGTACGCCAGGACGCTCGGTTGTCTGAGGGCTGGGTGATGGCCTCGCTGGGATGTTCGCCGTAGGGAGAGGGCTGTCTGATGGAAACAGTGCAGTGCGGGCCGACGCTGCGCAGCACGCCATCGAGACTGTCGCGGTGCGCGATCCTCATCGAGCCTGAAGACCCGGAGGGTGATCCTTACGACCGGGTCGCGGCTGAGCACTGACTCAGAAGCCATCCAGATTCGTACGGGCCCCAAAGAGCTCGTAGGGTCGCCAGCTGCCTGCCGGAGTGGGAGGCGGCGGACGACGCGTTGGCAGAGGCCGTCAGAGCCGAGGCGGAGTTCCGCAAAAACAGGCGTTGTTGGCGCTCAAGCTGTGGCGGGGTACTGGCTGAGGAGGTCGGCCACTTCGGGCAGGTCCTTGAAGTCGGCCAGCCGCTTCAGCACGACCCGCGTGCGGCCGTCCGTGCGGTCGCTGGCGACGTCGGTGGACATGCGGATCATGCGTCTGGCGGTGGCTGCGGCTTCCTCGGGCTCGTTCGCGTCGGCGAGAGCCATAGCCAGCCACGAGAGGTACAGGGCCAGTTCCCGGGCGTGGCTGGTGTCGTACCTGCCGAGTGCGTCATTGAGCAGCGGCACCGCGCGCAAGGGGCGATGCAGCTCCGTATACACGCGGGCTTCCATGACGTGAAGCTCCTCGGCGCTCACCCAGTACAGGTAACCGGGCTCCTCGGTGCCGGGCGTGTGGTCGGGGATCGCCTCCCCTGCCGCACCGAGTGCCCGCATTGCCGGTTGAGCCTGCCCGGCCTGCGTGTGCGCCCACGCAACTCGATCGAGGTACAGGGCTCGGGCCCGGGGCGGCGCGTCGGCGGCCTGGTGGGCTGCGGCCTGCGCCATGGCGACCCCTTCGAGGGGGTCGCCGACGTTCGACACCTGGTACGCCAGCGACCCCAGGAGATTGCCCGCGAGGGTGGAGTCACCGGCCTGGTCCGCTGCCGAGAGGCCGAGTCGGTAGATGCGTACGGCCTCCTCATGCTCGCCGGCGTCTGACGCGATCCAACCCGCGATCTGAGCCAATTCGCCCACGGCCGAGAGGAGCTGACGGCCTGTTGCGTCCGTGAACGTCGATTCGCGGTACAGGGTGACGGCCGACCGTAGCTCGCGCATCGCGCGGCCGATCAGGTCGCGCCCGTAGACCACATCGTCGGCGAGCCGCAGCCCGTGAACGCGGCTGGTCAGGTCGTCAACAGTGCTGGCACCGATACGGCGACCCTCTCGGACCTGCAACGGGGCGAGCGGGTCACCCTTGGGCAGGAAGTCGGCCGCGGTCGGCATGGGTGCCGGGTCAGGTGGCTTGGCGACAGCCGTGGCGCGCTCCAACACCTCAACGTCAATGTGGAACGCGGCGGCCAGGAAGGGCAACCAGTCGCGAGGCGTCCGACGTCCGGTCTCCCATCGGTAGATGTGCTGGCGGTCGAGGGTGGCCACTCCACCGGCGGCGTGGTTCAGCTTCCGGGCGAGGTCAGCTTGCGAGAGGCCACGCTCTTTGCGCAGCCTCCGAATCATCGGCCCGATGGGCTCCCCGCCTGTCATAGCTCCATTGTGGATTACAGAGAGGACTACAGGTAGGCACTCTGCGTTGCGACCTTTGTCGCGATTCGCTGGTGGACACGCCAGATCACCGCCAGCAGAACGGACAGGGACCATGCCGACACTCGGTCACGCGGAGATGCCGTACCCAAAGGGGACGCTCGTTGAGGACAAGATCTCGCACCGCACGGGCGAACTGATGGGAGTGCTCGAGGAGCGCACCGAGGAAGGGCAGTTGATCAAGCGTGAGGCGTACGTGCGGCCGGAGGGTGGCGGTATGGAATGGGAAGTGCCGTTGGCTCAGATCAAGCTCGTGAGGGACGGCTCATGACTACGCCGACCAAGCTGGCGGCCATCATCAAGCCGGGCGACGTGATCGGCTACGAGGGGGAGTGGCGCGTGGCCAAGGCCGTTAGACCGGTACTGCTGCCGATGGGCGGGTTAGCGGTGGTCGTGGCCTGGGAGCAAGGCGGTTCTGCCCGCTTCCCGGCTGGGGATGAGCTGCTCCTGGGGGAGGCAAAAGCCGCCCCCGTAGATCGTCCCGACTTCGATGGCTAAGCCGAGTCTGGCCCCTCAACTCTCCTGGAGACTAGGTTCGTTGGGCTTGCTTCTGCTCCAAGGCAGTTCGGGCCGATGACGGCGCGGCGCGCGACGTGGTCGCGGACGTCGCCAAGGCGACGGACGCGATCCGCGACGCGGTGGTCGAGCAGGTCGGCAATGTCGTGGAGACCGTCCGTGAGGCGGTGGACTGGGGCGCGGTCTGGGACGGCGTGAAGACCGTCGGCAATGTGATCGGCGAGGTCACGGGCTTCAACGACATCAAGAACTGCGTCACCAAGGGCGACATGGAGGCGTGTGCCTGGGCGGTCGCGACGGTTGCCGGTATGGCACTGGGCGGCGCGGGGGCGGGGCTGGTCCGGGCGGCGAAGGCCGGGCGGATGGCGTCGAAGGCGGCGAAGTACGCGGACGAGATCGCGAAGGCCGCGAACAAGCTCGAAAAGGTCGAGGAAAAGGTCGACAAGATCGAGTCTGCGGTGGAGTGCGCGAGCACAGCCATGGATGTGGCGTCGCTGGCCACGGGCAACAGTTTTGTGCCCGGTACCAGAGTCTTGATGGCCGACGGCACCCGTAAACCGATCGAGAAGGTCGAGGCCGGCGACCAGGTCCTTGCGACCGATCCGACGACCGGCAAGACCTCCAAGCAGGAAGTCACCGACACGATCAAGGGTCGCGGCCTGAAGAAGCTGGTCCGACTCACGGTCGACACCGACGGCGACAAGGGCAGCGCCACAGACACCATCACAGCCACAGCCGGCCACCCCTTCTGGGTGCCGTCCCTGAAGAAGTGGCAGAAGGCCGGCGAACTCAAGCCCGGCCAATGGCTCCAGACCGGCAACGGCACCTGGGTCCAGGTCGACGCGGTCCAGGCATGGACCCAGCAGGCCGCCGTCTACAACCTCACCATCGACACCGCCCACACGTACTACGTGGCGGCAGGGGCCACGCCAGTCCTCGTCCACAACTGCGACCATGTCGTCCTGGGCGTGGGCAAGCACTCCGACGCGCTCGCCAGGAAGCTCGGGGGCAGAACCTTCAACAAGGGCTTCACGCCCGGACGGGAATACAACCGGCCGCACCCGGACGGCGACGGTCGCCCTGAGTGGATGGTCGAGGTGAGCAACGCCATCAGGAAGCCCGAGACACGCCTGTCGGTCTCACTGGACGGCATCACCGGTGCCACGAGCGGTGACCATGCGTTGTCCATGCTGATGGAGCGGGGGGTCCCGGTGTTCAGGAAGGGCTGGGAAGAAGGCGTGAAGCACGGAAACCAGACGGCCTGGGAAATGGGTAACCTCAGAATGGCCGTCATTACAGGTCAGCGTAAGTACGACTCGGTGGACTGGCACTACGGCGGGGAATCGTTTAGGCCGACCCGACCTGACTGGGCCGACTGATACAGAATGATCCTTTGGCTTCGGGCAGCTGAAACGGGTTGCTGCCCGAAGCCGGCCCAGGCGACGAAAGCTGACGGGAAGGTACGATGGCGGACAGAGCTGGTGCAGGCAGCGGTGGGCAGACTCCCGTTCCTGTTGACGCGACCCACTATCAGGACGTCGCCGCCGCGGGTGGCCTCGTCGCCGCACTGGGGAAGGCGGCTGATGAGCAAGGCTTCGCCATCGGTCCGATTGCCCCGCCGGGGCACCTTGATGAGTTGATCCGCGCATGGGCGGTCACGAATCGGGGCACCTTCCTCGTTTCTGCCGACTCAACGACCAAGCGTGTATTTCGTATCTCCATCTGGGCTCCTGGCGTTGAACTTGGAAGCGGGGCCTGCGGGAATCTGAATGACGTGGCAGCCGCGGTGCACGGCTGGAGTTCAGGAAAGCCAGTGCAGGAGATGGTCGAAACGTGGCCCTTCATTGAGTTTGAGCCGCTGGCCGAGGCCCACCTGAGTGGCCATGCGGTCGCGACCGCATGGCGCTTGATGCTCGAGAAGCACCCCAGGGTGCAGCTGGCGGACGCGGAATTGACTGCAGCAGCTCACGCCCAGCCGCGTCTTCGGCAGTTGTTCCCGATCGCGAGCCACGGTTGGTTCCATTTCAGCCGTTGCACGCGAGATCCGTTCTCCAATGATCTGCCCATGGTGGGTCCGGTGGACGGAGGGTGGCGTGTGTACGGTGCGGATGCCGGGACGATTGGTGATGTGGCCACCGCGGCCGAGGCAGCCGCACTGGTTGTGGCCCATCTGCCCCATGACATCGGACCTGCGGTCGAAGGGCAGCTGCCGCCGAGTCAGCCTTGACCGGCGATCAGTCCCCGACCGGCGGCGGCCGCCGGGCAGGCGGAGAGCGACGGATGTCTTCGGGTGCGCCATCGAGGGCCGGCTGAAGCGGCATCATGCCGCGCCGGGCAGGGCCGGGCGCATCCGCAACCGTAGGCGAATCGTTTGGCGAATCAGTGGCCCAGACCCCTGAGACTGCCTACCATCGATCACCGCAGGGTCTTGTGCACCGAAGCACAATCACGCCGGGAGGCTCCTTTGCACCGCCGCCGTCGCACCGCGCTCGCCGTCTCCGCCGCGCTTCTCGTCGCCGCGCCCCTCCTGTCCGCCTGCGCCGGTGACGCGCACCCAGGGGCCGCCGCCGTCGTCGGGGGCGAGCGGATCGAGGTGGCCACCGTCCAGGCGAAGGTGAAGGACGTACGCGCCGCCCAGCAGCGCTCCCCGCAGTCCGCCCAGCTCATCAAGGACAGCGGGCAGCTCAGCCGCGCCAAGCTCTATGACCTCATCGTCGACCAGGTCGTCCAGCGCGCCGCCGACGATGCCGACGTCAAGGTCAGCCGCAAGGAAGTCCAGGACGGCCGGGCCACCCTGGCCAAGCAGTCCGGTGGCGAGGAGCAGCTCTCCGCCATGTATCTGCAGCAGCGCGGTGTCGCTCCGGCCCAGCTCGATGGCGTCGTACGCCGCGACATCCTGGTGAACAAGCTCGCCGTCTCCCTCGGCGCGACGAACACCCCCGAAGGTCAGCAGAAGCTCAACCAGGCCTTCACCGCCGCGGCCAAGGCGCTGCACATCGACGTCAACCCGCGCTACGGCGCCTGGGACAATCAGAAGCTCGAGCTCGGCAGCTACAAGGCCCCCTGGATCACCCAGGTAACCAAGGAGCCGGAGCCCGTCGAGGCGGGCGCGTAACGGTGCGAGGTAGGTTCGACGGGTGACCACAGAAGCGCCCGTTGCCTCCGGCCGTATCGTCCTGCTGACCGCCAGCCACCGCGTCGCGCCCGGGCTGCTGTCCTGGCCCGCGTGGCAGACGCTGCACGCCGCGGACCGGGTGCTGTGCGCAGATGAGGGGCATCCGCAGCTGCCGTATCTGCGCGACGCGGGCGTTGAGGTCGAGATCGCCGCGCCCACCGCACAGGAGCTCGTCGACTTCTGCGCCGGGGGTACCTCCCGGGCCGAAGGCTCTGGGGGAGGCCGTACCGTCGTGGTCGTCCAGTCCGGCGAGGGCGACCGGACCCTGACCGACGGGCTCGCCCGGCTTGCCGGGTCCGGGCGGGTGCAGATGCCGGATCTGGAGCTGCTCCCCGGTTCGTACGACCTGCCCGGCGCCCGCCTCATCGACCTCGTCCAGGTCATGGACCGGATCAGGCTCGAGTGCCCGTGGTCCTCGCAGCAGACCCACAAGGGCCTCGCCAAGTACGGCATCGAGGAGGCGTACGAACTCGTCGAGGCGATCGAGGACGGCGACCGGGACGAGCTGCGGGAGGAGCTCGGGGACGTACTTCTCCAGGTCGTCTTCCACGCGCGCATCGCGGAGGAGGATCAGGACGAGCCGTTCTCCGTCGACGACGTCGCCGGGACGATCGTGGAGAAGCTGATCCACCGCCATCCGCATGTGTTCGGTGACGAGAGCGCCGAGACGCCACAGGACGTGAAGGAGCACTGGCTCCGCACAAAGGCGGTGGAGAAGCAGCGTGACTCGGTCACGGACGGCGTGCCGCTGAGCCAGCCAGGCCTCGCGCTCGCCGCGAAGCTCGCGGGCCGGGTCCGTACCGCCGGCCTGAGCGTGGCGCGGCCCGTCGGAGAGGGCATCGGGTACGAGCTGCTGGCCCTCGCCATCCAGGCGGAGGCGGTCGGCACCGATCCGGAAGCCGCGCTGCGCGCCGCCGCCCGGGCTTACCGGGATGCGATCCGCGCGGCGGAGGGGCATGTCGGTTAGTCCCGTTGTAGTCCCGTTGTAGTCCCGTTGCCGGGCAGTGGTGCCGCGGGGGTGCCGACATGGGGCCACCGACGGATTCATCTGCCTGCGGTTCCAGGGACTCAGGCCCTGGCGGACCCGTGTTGATGCCGCCGGGTTCCCTGGAGTGCCGGCCAGGGACCGGTGCCGACCAGCCGGGAACGGTCGACCGCCTGCGGCAACCGGGCATCGGCCCGGAACGTCCCAGCGGACATGACGACCACCGGCACACCGCCCTCCTTGTCTGCGCCGACCTGGCCGTACTGCGCACGCGGTGCGGACCCGACCAGCGACCCGGTCGGCTGCCGCGGCCGTCAGGCAGAGCCGTACGACGCATGTCTCGCTCACCTCACGAACGCCGATCGGGCCACCTACCTCAGCGCCCTGGCGCCCGGCAGCGACCTTGATCACCGCAGCACCTCCATCTCACAGAGCCTGCTGCAGCAACTCCTGGACGCGCTTCGGGACCCCACCACCGGACAACCCCGCCTCGGCAACGTCAGGTTCAGCGGGGCGACGTTCTCCGACGGCGCCGGGTTCGACGAGGTGACGTTCTCCGGTGACACCGTGTTCAGTGGGGCGACGTTCTCCGCCGATGCCAGGTTCGACGAGTCGATGTTCTCCGGCTACGCCGCGTTCAGTGGGGCGACGTTCTCCGCCGACGCCAGGTTCGACAGGGCAACGTTCGCCGGTGACACCGTGTTCAGTGGGGCGACGTTCTCCGACGGCGCCGGGTTCGACGAGGTGACGTTCTCCGGCTACGCCGGGTTCGACGAGGTGACGTTCTCCGCCGACGCCAGGTTCAACAGGGCAACGTTCTCCGGCGTCGCCGGTTTTGATGAGGCGACGTTCTCCGCCCGCGCCCGATTCGGCGGGGCGACGTTCTGCGCCCGCGCCGGCTTCGATCGGGCGATGTTCTCCGCCCGCGCCGGCTTCGACGGGGCGACGTTCGAGACGGCTTCGCAGCTGGGCCCCCTCGTCTGCAAGGGAGCCCTCGGCCTGTCCGGAGCACGGTTCGGCAGCCCCGTAACCGTCGAGGCAGCAGCAACCCGCCTCGAGTGCCGGCGAACGCGATGGGACTCCACCGCAGCCCTTCGGCTGAGATACGCCACTGTCGACCTCAGCGACGCGGTATTCGAGTATCCGCTGAGTGTCACCGCTCGGACCGCCCCCTTCACCGATACGGCCGGAACAGCCTTGGCAGAGGAGGATCTGGTCAGCAGTGATCCAAGGGTACGTATGGCGTCCCTGCGGGGAGCGGACGCGGCGCACCTGGTGCTCCACGACGTGGACCTCAGCGCCTGCCTGCTGTCCGGCACAGTGCACCTCGACCAGCTGCGGCTGGAAGGGGAATGCCGTCTTGCGCCCGCCCCGTCCGGTCTGCGAAGGCATGGTGTGCTTCTTGCACGGTGGACCGCACGGCAGACGCTGGCCGAGGAGCAGCACTGGCGTGCCGCACGGAGACGGTCGGGGTGGACGGCGGCGCCGGCCGGGCTGGAGGTGGTGGGTCCGGCGGGACTGGCGCCGGTGTACCGGCAGCTGCGGAAGTCCTTTGAGGACAGCAAGAACGAGCCGGATGCCGCCGATTTCTATTACGGCGAGATGGAGATGCGACGCCACGACCACCAACGGCCCGGTGCCGAGCGCGCGCTGCTGGCTTTGTACTGGGCGATGTCCGGGTACGGTCTGCGGGCGTCGCGCGCGCTGGGCTGGCTGCTCGGTTCCATGGCTGCCACCGTGCTGGTCATGATGCTGTGGGGGCTTCCGGCGGACGACCCGAAGCCCGCCACCACCGGACGGGTGACCGGGCAGGACATTTCACTGACCACCGACAGGCCCGACCCGCTCAACCCCACCGGCTCGCTCTCCTCCCGGCTCACCTCCGATCGGTGGGAGAAGTCCCTGCGTATCGTGGTGAACTCAGTAGTCTTTCGCTCCTCGGGCCGGGACCTGACCACCGTCGGCACTTACACCGAGATGGCATCGCGGCTGGCCGAGCCCGTACTGCTCGGACTTGCCGTTCTCGCCGTCCGTGGACGGGTCAAGCGGTAGGCGTGACCCCCAGCATTCCGGCGCACCGCAGGCACTGGACGCGAAGCCGGACAACGTCGCGAAGCCGGATAACGTCGGGGCGTGAATGACGCCGCACCCGCCCCCGAACTCTTCACCTGGGAGTTCGCCACCGACCCCTACCCCGCCTATGCCTGGCTGCGTGAGCACGCTCCCGTACACCGCACCCGGCTCCCCAGCGGGGTCGAGGCATGGCTGGTGACCCGGTACGCCGACGCCAAGCAGGCGCTTGCCGACCAGCGGCTGTCCAAGAACCCGGTGCACCATGCCGAGCCCGCGCACGCCAAGGGGAAGACGGGCATCCCGGGCGAGCGCAAGGCAGAGCTGATGACGCATCTGCTGAACATCGATCCGCCGGACCACACCCGGCTGAGGCGGCTGGTGTCGAAGGCGTTCACCCCGCGCCGGGTCGCCGAGTTCGCGCCGCGGGTGCAGGAGTTGACGGACCGGCTCATTGACACAATCTTCGAAAATCAGCACAGCGCGGAGAAGGGGGAGGCGGACCTCATTCATGAGTTCGCGTTCCCGCTCCCCATCTATGCCATCTGCGACATGCTCGGCGTCCCCCGCGAGGACCAGGACGACTTCCGTGACTGGGCGGGGATGATGATCCGGCACGGCGGCGGGCCGCGCGGCGGTGTCGCTCGTTCTGTGAAGAAGATGCGTGGCTATCTCGCGGAACTCATCCACCGCAAAAGGGAAGACCTGGGGCAAGGCGGGGACGACGACCTCATCTCGGGTCTGATCCGCGCCGGCGACCACGGTGAGCACCTCACCGAGAACGAGGCCGCGGCCATGGCCTTCATTCTTCTCTTCGCGGGCTTCGAGACGACGGTCAATCTCATCGGCAACGGCGTGTACGCGCTGCTGCGCAATCCGGGGCAGCGGGAGCGGCTCCAGGTCTCGCTCGCGGCGGGGGAGAGTGAGCTGCTCGAGACGGGTGTCGAGGAACTGCTGCGGTACGACGGGCCGGTGGAGCTCGCGACCTGGCGGTTCGCCACGCAGCCGCTCAGCATCGGCGGACAGGACATCGCCGCCGGTGACCCCGTACTCGTCGTGCTCGCCGCGGCCGACCGGGACCCGGAGCGGTTCGCGGACCCGGACACTCTCGACCTCTCCCGGCGCGACAACCAGCATCTCGGGTACGGGCACGGCATCCACTACTGCCTCGGTGCGCCGCTCGCCAGGCTGGAGGGGCAGACGGCACTGGCGACGCTGCTCCGCAGGATGCCCGACTTGCGGCTTGCGGGTGATCCGGATGATTTGCGGTGGCGTGGGGGGCTCATTATGCGCGGATTGCGCACTCTGCCCGTTGAGTTCACACCTCGACGAATCTGACGGTGCGTCAAGACTGTGACTTTCACGTGATCTCCGCTGCATCGACTTGTGACTCACGTTCGAATGCGGCTACGTTCACCGTCGTCCCACCAGTCACGTCTGCAGAGGGTCCGCAGACATGGCTGTTGTCACGTCTGTAGTCACGCGAAAGGCAACCGCATGCGCTCCGGGAACGGACGGCACCGCCGACCCCGCCAGGCTCCGGCCATCGTCGTCGCGGCGGGAGTGACGGGATCGGCCATCGCCATCCCGCTGCTCGGCGCCGGATCGGCCTCCGCCGCCGATGCCGCCACGTGGGACCGCGTCGCGGAGTGCGAGAGCGGCGGCATGTGGAGTGCCGACCTCGGTAACGGGTTCTACGGCGGTCTGCAGTTCACCCAGGAGACCTGGCAGGACTTCGGCGGGACGGCCTACGCGCCCACCGCCGACCTCGCGAGCCGCTCCCAGCAGATCGCGGTCGCGGAGAAGGTCCTCGACGCGCAGGGTCCCCAGGCGTGGGCCACCTGTTCGCTGATCGCGGGGCTGACCAACGACGGCGCCGCGACCGGCGTCGACCCCGGCGCCCTGCCGTCGCCGGGGCAGAGCGCTCCCTCGCAGTCGGCCACGACCGCGAAGCCCTCCGCCGGGGCCGCCGAGTCCGCCGAGCCGTCCGCGGACCCCTCCGCGCCGGCGACCCCCAAGGCGTCGACCCAGCCGTCCGGGTCGGCGGACCCGGGCGCGGGGCAGGACGCCGGCGCCGACAGCGGCACCGGAAAGCACCGTGGCACTCCGGAGGAGACAGAGCCGGGCAATACGGACAATCAGCGCGAAGACGGCCGCCATGCCTCGCGAGGTGACAGTGCGGCACGTGACGAGGCCGACAAGACCGGCAAGGCGGACGCCGTGCCCGGCGAGTACACCGTCCGCCCCGGCGACAGCCTGTGGGCCATCGCCGACGAGCAGAAGCTGGCCGGTGGCTGGTCCGCGATCTATGAGGCGAACCGGAAGACCGTCGGTATCGATCCGGACCTCATCCACCCCGGCCAGAGCCTCGATCTGGATCTGAGGTAGCGGCAGTTCGCGGATATATGTCCGAGTTTGACCAAGTGAGACATGGGTCTCTTTGTCCCAACTGGTATATCTCGCCCCCCTGATTGGGTCGTTCCGCTTCTCACCTGCGGAAACGAGAGTTCCCTGAGTGGCGGAATGGGCGATTTCTCCCCGATGTTCGTCTTTGAACATCGGGGAGAGCTGTGTCTACGGTCGGAACCGCTCGCCACCGCGGGCACCACTGACCGTCACGCCGAATCCTGCCGCCGGTCGGGGGGAGCAGTCGTTCGCACAGAGCGCCGAAGGCAGGAGCGGGGGACCCAAGGTAAGCGCCGGGCCCGGCCGTTGAGAGCAGTACGCAACGGCCCACGGACCGGCTTGGGGTGAAGTCGCGCCACGACGCGCGGCCGGGCAACTCACTTGGCCCGAACCCGACAGCTCACCTCGCAGGCGTCGGTGAGGAGTCGTTCCATGCTGTTTTCCAGCAAGAGCAAGCACCGCCGCCCGGCCGCTTTGAATCGGACTGCCCGCATCGCCGCGCTCGCCGGTGTCACCGGTGCCGTCGTCGCCGCCCCGCTGATGGGCGCCACCTCGGCCTCCGCCGCGACCGCCTCCGAGTGGGACCAGGTCGCCCAGTGCGAGGCCGGCGGCAACTGGTCCATCAACACCGGCAACGGTTTCTACGGCGGCCTGCAGTTCTCGGCCTCCACCTGGGCCGCGTACGGCGGCACGGCGTACGCCTCCTCCGCCGACCAGGCCTCCAAGTCCCAGCAGATAGCGGTCGCCGAGAAGGTCCTGGCCGGCCAGGGCAAGGGTGCCTGGCCCAACTGCGGCGTCGGCCTGTCCAACACCCCCTTCGACGGCGGCTCCGCCGACTCCGGCACCACGCAGCCCGCCCCGCAGCCCGCCCCGAAGCGCGCCGAGGCCCCCACCACGCGCTCCGAGCGCCCCGCCGCCCCGGTGAAGTCCGCGAAGCCCGCCGCCAAGGGTTTCAAGAAGGGTGACGGCGAGTACAAGGTGAAGGCAGGCGACACCCTGGGCACGATCGCCGAGGCCCAGAAGGTCAAGGGCGGCTGGAAGAAGCTGTTCGACCTCAACAAGGACATCGTCGAGCGCGCCGACGTGATCTTCCCGGGCCAGCAGCTCCACCTGAGCTGACCCCCGGGTCCTGAACGCCCCGGTCCGGCGCGTCTTCCCCCGTACGCGCCGGGCCGGGGCTCTGTCTGTCCCCGGCCGGTACCGGTGGCCGCGGGTCTCTCCGCCGGCCCTCGTGGCGTTACCCGCAGGTAGTTCACGTGCTGTTTGTCCTGCGTCGCGAGTCTTCGCGCCGTTTTTCGTCCCAGCGGGCGGGCAACGGCCGGCCGATGCCGTGGAGCCGGTTAGGCTCATGTCGCAAGGCCAAGAGACCCTGCATTCTCAGCGTCACATCCCAGAAGGAGATGCTCGTGCCGTCCATCGACGTCGTCGTAGCCCGGGAAATCCTGGACTCCCGAGGCAACCCCACGGTCGAGGTCGAGGTTGGCCTCGACGACGGCAGCACGGGCCGTGCTGCTGTTCCGTCCGGCGCCTCCACCGGTGCGTTCGAGGCTCTTGAGCTCCGCGACGGTGACCAGAACCGCTACCAGGGCAAGGGCGTGGAGAAGGCTGTCCTCGCCGTCATCGAGCAGATCGGCCCGGAGCTCGTCGGCTACGACGCCACCGAGCAGCGCCTGATCGACCAGGCGATGTTCGACCTGGACGCCACTCCGGACAAGTCCTCCCTCGGCGCCAATGCCATCCTCGGCGTCTCCCTCGCCGTCGCGCACGCCGCCTCCGAGGCCTCCGACCTGCCGCTCTTCCGCTACCTCGGCGGCCCGAACGCGCACCTGCTGCCCGTTCCGATGATGAACATCCTGAACGGCGGCTCGCACGCCGACTCCAACGTGGACATCCAGGAGTTCATGATCGCGCCGATCGGCGCCGAGTCCTTCTCCGAGGCTCTGCGCTGGGGCGCCGAGGTCTACCACACCCTCAAGTCCGTCCTGAAGACCAAGGGCCTCTCCACCGGCCTCGGCGACGAGGGCGGCTTCGCGCCGAACCTGGAGTCCAACCGCGCCGCCCTGGACCTCATCCTCGAGGCCATCAAGCAGGCCGGTTACGCCCCGGGCAAGGACATCGCGCTCGCGCTCGACGTCGCCGCGTCCGAGTTCTACAAGGACGGCCTGTACGAGTTCGAGGGCAAGTCCCGCTCCGCCGCCGAGATGACCGAGTACTACGAGGAGCTCGTGGCGGCCTACCCGCTCGTCTCCATCGAGGACCCGCTCTTCGAGGACGACTGGGCCGGCTGGAAGGTCCTCACCGACAAGCTGGGCGCCAAGGTCCAGATCGTCGGCGACGACCTGTTCGTCACCAACCCGGAGCGTCTGGCCCGCGGTATCGAGGACGGCGCCGCGAACGCCCTGCTCGTCAAGGTGAACCAGATCGGTTCGCTGACCGAGACCCTGGACGCCGTGGAGCTCGCCCAGCGCAGCGGCTTCAAGTGCATGATGTCCCACCGCTCCGGCGAGACCGAGGACGTCACCATCGCCGACCTGGCCGTCGCCACCAACTGCGGCCAGATCAAGACCGGCGCCCCGGCCCGCTCCGAGCGCGTCGCCAAGTACAACCAGCTGCTGCGTATCGAGGAGATCCTCGACGACGCCGCGGTGTACGCCGGCCGCTCCGCCTTCCCGCGCTTCAAGGGCTGATCACCGGCTGAGGCCCTGCCGTTCGCCCTGTGCATCCAGAGAAGTGAATGGGTCGCAAAGGCGTAGTGAAGCCAAGCGTCCCCGGTCGCGGTCCCGTACCGTGTCCGGGGACGTATGCGCGTAAAGGGGAGGCGAGACCATGGCACGCAAAGGGGACCAGGACCGGTTCTCCACCGCGACCAGGCTGCGGGTGCTCGGCGAGCAGACCGCGGCTCGCGTCTACCGTTCCCAGAACCGCCGGCAGGACCGCCGCTCCCGGCTCACCGGCCGGGCGGCGTTTCTGACCCTGGTGATCTGCTCGCTGGTCGTAGCGCTCGCGTACCCGATGCGTCAGTACGTCTCCCAGCGCGCCGACATCGCCGACCAGAAGCGCCGGATGGGCGACGCCAAGCAGCAGGTCGAGCGGCTCAGGGACGAGAAGGCGCGCCTCCAGGACGACAGGTACGTCGAGCGGCTGGCCCGCGAGCACCTGCACTTCGTGCTTCCGGGAGAGACTGGGTACACGGTGGTCGACCCGGAGGCCGCCGAGCGCCGCCGTACCGACGAAGGGGCGGCGGACCGCCCCTGGTACTCGAACGTCTGGGACGGCGTCGACAACGCCGACCGCAAGTAAGCAGTCAAGTAGAACCAAGGCAGGCATGGAAACGCCCCCTCCCACCACCGACCCCACTCCGCCGACCGACGCGGACATCGCCGCGTTCAAGGAGCAGCTCGGCCGTCCGCCGCGCGGTCTGCGCACGATCGCGCACCGCTGCCCGTGCGGACAGCCGGATGTCGTCGAGACCGCTCCGCGGCTCCCGGACGGCACACCGTTCCCGACGCTGTACTACCTGACCTGCCCGCGGGCCGCGTCGGCGATCGGCACGCTCGAGGCGAACGGCGTCATGAAGGAGATGACCGACCGTCTCGCGACCGACCCGGAGCTGGCTGCCGCATACCGCGCCGCCCACGAGGACTACATCGCGCGCCGCGACGCCATCGACGTGCTGCAGGGCTTCCCCAGCGCGGGCGGCATGCCCGACCGGGTGAAGTGCCTGCACGTGCTGGTCGCCCACTCGCTCGCGGCCGGCCCCGGGGTCAACCCGCTGGGCGACGAGGCGATCGCCCTGCTCCCCGAGTGGTGGCGCAAGGGCCCCTGTGTCGCGCCTTGCGGAGAGGTCGCGCCCGGGGAAGAGGTCGCGTCCGGTGAAGACGGGGACGTCGCGTCCGGTGAAGAAGGGGACAAGGAGTGACCCGGGTCGCCGCCATCGACTGCGGTACGAACTCCATCCGCCTCCTCGTCGCCGACGCGGACCGGGAGACGGGCGAGCTGGTCGACCTGGACCGGCGGATGATCATTGTCCGGCTGGGCCAGGGCGTGGACCGCACCGGACGGCTCGCGCCCGAGGCGCTGGAGCGGACCTTCGCCGCCTGCCGCGAGTACGCCGCCGTCATCAAGGAGCACGGTGCCGAGAAGCTCCGCTTCGTGGCCACCTCCGCCTCGCGTGATGCCGAGAACCGTGACGAGTTCGTCCGCGGCGTCCTCGACATCCTCGGCGTCGAGCCCGAGGTGATCACCGGCGATCAGGAGGCGGAGTTCTCCTTCACCGGTGCCACCGGGGGCCTGCCCGGCCACGAGGAGCGTCTGGTCGTGGACATCGGGGGCGGCTCGACCGAGTTCGTCGTCGGCGAGGAGCGCGTGCTGGCCGCGCGGTCGGTCGACATCGGCTGCGTACGGCTGACGGAGCGGCACATCCACAACGATCCGCCGACGGCCGGCGAGATCGCCGCGATCCGCTCGGACATCCGGGCCGCGCTCGACGTGGCGGAGGAGACCGTCCCGCTCCGCGAGGCGCGCACCCTGGTCGGTCTCGCCGGATCGGTGACGACGGTCGCGGGGATCGCGCTCGGCCTCGACTCGTACGACTCGGCGAAGATCCACCACGCCCGGATCCCGTACGAGCAGGTGGTCAGGATCAGCGACACGCTGCTGGAGTCCACTCATGAACAGCGCGCCGCGTACCGGGTCATGCACCCGGGCCGGGTGGATGTCATCGGCGCCGGAGCGCTGGTACTGAGGGAGATCATGGAGCGGATCGGCGCGCGCGAAGTGGTCGTCAGCGAGCACGACATCCTCGACGGGATCGCCTGGTCCGTCGCCTAGAGACCGGTCTTTCGACTGCGGCGCGACGAACTTCGTGAAGTTCTTCACAAGGAATTGGGCCATGTTGGGGGCCGTGGGGGGTCGAAAGCCCTCCGCGGCTCGCCCGGCGGCCCCGAGCACGCGCATTCCGGACAGAACCAGGAGTGTCGCGGGGGAGTGAACCAGGGCAGTGGTCCACCCCCGGAAGGCCCCTTAGGGGCCAGCTCACGAGGGGCGAACAATGTTTGCCTTTACACCGTGGTCCCCCTCCGGCGCCATGACCTCGGTCACGTGGGCGGGGCAGTGTAGCAGAGGTATGCCGAGACCTTGTGAAGGGGCTCACGAGCACCCCCTCCAAGGGGGGTGGATACTCGATGGCATGAGCACCACGGAGCGTCCCAGGATCCTCGTTGTAGGCGGTGGGTACGTAGGCCTGTACGCAGCTCGACGCATTCTGAAGAAGATGCGTTACGCGGAAGCGACCGTCACGGTCGTGGATCCGCGCTCGTACATGACGTACCAGCCCTTCCTCCCCGAAGCCGCCGCCGGCAGCATCTCGCCGAGGCACGTCGTCGTACCGCTGCGACGCGTCCTGCCCAAGGCCGAGGTGCTCACCGGTCGGGTTACCACCATCGATCAGGACCGCAAGGTCGCCACGATCTCGCCGCTCGTCGGCGAGGCGTACGAGCTGCCCTTCGACTACCTGATCGTCGCGCTCGGCGCGGTCTCCCGCACCTTCCCGATCCCCGGCCTCGCCGAGCAGGGCATCGGTATGAAGGGCATCGAGGAGGCCATCGGCCTGCGCAACCACGTTCTCGAGCAGCTCGACAAGGCCGACTCGACGACCGATGAGGACGTTCGCCGCAAGGCGCTCACCTTCGTCTTCGTGGGCGGTGGCTTCGCCGGCGCCGAGACCATCGGCGAGGTGGAGGACCTGGCGCGCGACGCGGCCAAGTACTACACGAACGTCAAGCGCGAGGACATGCGCTTCATCCTGGTCGACGCGGCCGACAAGATCCTTCCCGAGGTGGGCCCGAAGCTGGGCAAGTACGGCAAGGAGCACCTCGAGGGCCGCGGCATCGAGATCTACCTGTCGACGTCGATGGACTCCTGCGTGGACGGCCACGTGGTGCTGAAGAACGGCCTCGAGGTCGACTCCAGCACCATCGTGTGGACCGCCGGTGTGAAGCCGAACCCGGCGCTGGTCCGCTACGGCCTGCCGCTGGGACCCCGCGGCCACGTCGACACCACGACGACGCTGCAGGTCCAGGGCACCGACTACGTCTGGGCCGCCGGCGACAACGCCCAGGTCCCGGACCTCGCGGCCCGCAAGGCCGGCGTGGAGAACG